>JBFGCT010000087.1:0-16695 GCA_041581055.1 Ilumatobacteraceae bacterium
CGTCGTCGGCGGGGCGGTCGTCGTCGGCGGGGCGGTCGTCGTCGGCGGGCTCGTCGTCGTCGGCGGGCTCGTCGTCGTCGGCGGGATGGTCGTCGTCGTCGGCGGGATGGTGGTCGTCGGCGGGATGGTCGTCGTCGTCGGCGGGATGGTGGTCGTCGGCGGGATGGTCGTCGTCGTGCTCGTCGTCGTGGTGGTCGTCGTCGGCGGGGCGGTCGTCGTCGGCGGGATGGTCGTCGTCGGCGGGATGGTCGTCGTCGTGGTCGTCGGCGGCGGCGTGGTCGGGGTGGAGCCCCAGGCGCTCAGCGGCCCGGCCGGGAAGCGGGCGCCGGTGGCGACGCCGGCGAGCGACGCGACCGCCGCGGGAAGCTGCCCCGCCACGACCGCGCCGGCCGGGCGGCGGTAGTCGTCGGCGGCGACGTCGCGCACGTAGGGGTTGGCGGGGGCGTGGCTGTCCTCGCCGGACGCGTCCTGTCCGGTGGCCTGGCGATGAGCTTCGATCGTCGTCGAATAGGACAGCGGCTGCGGCCAGTTCGCCCAACGCGACACGTGCGCGGTCGGCGAGCCCGGCGGCATCCAGTACGCGTTGTGGTCGGCCCGCACGTTCATGTCGGCGGCCGAACGGGCGCCGGTCCAGTCGTCGACGTTCAGCAACGCCGGCGCTCCGGTGGCGCCCCCGCCCAAGGTGTTGGCGTACAGCCCCACGTCCTCGACGTCGGAGCGAGGACCGTCCTCGACCCAGATGTCGCGCTTGTTGCCGAACAGCGCGTTGTGCCACACCTCGGTGTCGTGGCTCTCGAGCACCCACACCCCGGCCTCGCCGTTGTCGACGACGGTGTTGTCGACGACGATCACGTCGAACGACAGCTCGATCTCGATGCCCGATCGCATGTTGTCGTGGACGAAGTTGCGGGCGATGCGGACCGCGCTGGCGTCGAGATCGGTCCAGATGCCCGGCCCGCCGTTTCCGGCCACGTGGGAGTCGGTCATCGTGAACCCGGTCGTCTCGGTGATCTTGACGCCGCCGGCGGCGTGCCAGGCGTCGAAGTCCTCCCGGTTGTTCCCGATGACCGTCGATGACACGATCGACAGGTCGCGCGCCAGGTGGGCGTGCATCCCCAAGTGGCCGTTGTCGACGGCGAGGCTGTTGCTGATCGAGATGCGCTCCCCGATCGCCGACAGCCCCATGTACGCGTTGTCGGCCACGGTGACGTTGTCGATGACGAGGTCGTCGGCGTAGGCGCGCACGGCGGCCATGTTGGAGTACGGGGTCGCGTACCGCCGGACGTCGATGTCGCGGACCGACGAGCCGTCGGCGTGGTTGAGGTAGATCCCCCACGGCAGCACCGATCCCTCGACGAGCCGCCCGGCCGGGTTGTCGCCGATCCAGACGCGGTGGTTGGCCGTGTCGTTGAAGAACGTTCCCGGGACGACCGCGTCGCGGCTGGTGACCTCGGCGAGTTGGGCGCCGTCGAGGAAGAACTGCTCGGGCCACCCGGCCTCGGGACGATCGGCGTAGACGTGTGGTGTTCCGGCCCGCTGGAAGTTCGTCTGCCAGGCCGTGAACCAGTCGCCGCCCGAACCCGCCCAGCCGTCGACCGGGATGGCCCCGTCGAGCGTCACCGCGGCGCCCGGCGCGGCCCGCAGGTGGACCTCCTTGGAGTAGACCTGGACGCTCTCGCGGTAGACGCCGGTGGCGATCTCGACGGTGTCGCCGTCGACCGCGAGCTGCACGGCTCGCTTGACGGTGCGCACCGGGTCGGCCGAGTCGCCCGAGCCGCTGTCGGCGCCGTCGGGCGACACATGGATCACCCGGGCGGCCGACGCGTGCTGCGCGACGATCGGCGCGATCGAGCCGCCGAGCAGGGTCAGGCCGACCATCGCGGCCAACGCTCGGCGCTGGGCCAACGGCCGCTTGGGCCACGTCGCGGTGTGACTCCGTCGTCTGGTTGTCGAACCGGGCATCCGGGCGGGCTTCCTCGCGCTCGCGGGGTGCGGACGCATCACAAGGGGCCTCGGCCGCGGACGGGCCGGCTTGAGTCCAGAGTCGGGCAAGGCATCGGCAAGGCGACGGCAAGACGACCGCGCACCGCGCGAACCCCGGGGCATCCCTCACCGGACCGGTGCCGAATGGGTACGTTCGACACTCGTGGAACACGTACTGCGCGCGGCTCCCGACGACCAGCAACTGGTCGACGCGTGCGGTTCCGACCCCACGTGGGCCTGTCGGCGAACGTTCGACCTCACCGGCGGCAACGAAGCGCTGAGCGGCCTGGTCGACTGGTTCGTCGGCGGCCCGGTCGCCGTGATCGCGATCCTCGCCGTCGCCTGGATCCTCACGCGGCTGGCCCGCCGCTACGTCCAACGGGCGGTCGAGCGGTTCGCCGCCCAGGACCGGGCGACCAGCGCGCGGTTGACCGACCTCGGCATCGTCCCGGCGGAGATCCTCGAACCCGGCGACACGGGGCGGTCCGAGGCGAGGGCGCACTCGATCGGAACCGTCCTCGGCAGCTCGGTCGCGGTGTTCATCTGGGTGGTCGCCGGGATGATGGCCCTCGGCCAACTCAACCTCGACATCGGGCCGCTGATCGCCGGCGCCGGGATCGCCGGCATCGCGCTCGGATTCGGCGCGCAGAGCCTGGTCAAGGACTGCGTGAACGGGCTGTTCGTGCTGATCGAGGACCAGTACGGCATCGGCGACGTCATCGACCTCGGCGAGGCGGTCGGCGTCGTCGAACGGGTCTCGTTGCGCACCACGGTGCTGCGCGGCCTCGACGGGGCCGTCTGGCACGTCCCCAACGGTGAGGTGCAGCGCGTGGGCAACCGCTCGATGTTGTGGTCGGTCGCGCTCATCGACGTCGACGTCGCCTACGACAGCGACCTCGCTCGGGCGCGCGAGATCATGCTCGACACCGCCAACGAGGTGTGCTCCTCGCCGGAGTGGAGCGACACGATCCTCGACGAGCCCGAGGTGCTCGGTGTCGAGGCGCTCGCCGCCGACGGCATCACGATGCGGATGATCGTCAAGACGACCCCGGGGTCGCAGTGGGGCCTCCAGCGAACGCTGCGCGAGGCGTTCAAGGAGTCCTTCGACGACGCCGGCATCGAGATCCCGTTCCCGCAACGAACGGTCTGGATGCGCCAGGCCCCGGCAAGCTCGTGACCGGAATTGGTGACTGGTTCGGCGTGTCTGATGGCACACTGAAGGGATGACGGCCGGGCCGGTGGGCGCCTTCACAGCCGCAATCCCGGGATTCGACCTCTTCGCGCCGGGCCACTCAGGTGGTTCGCTCGCGCTCACGATCGGGCTCACGCTCGCCGCGTTCGCCGTGCTCGCCTACACCGAGCACCGGGTCGCCCCCGTTCGGCCCGAGCCGGCGGCCCAGGCCGGGGCCCTGCGCCGCGACTCGCCGGCGGTGGTCAACATCCTGACGAACGACGCGACGCTGACCGCCGCCGGGTTCCGCGCCACCATGATCGACCTCGCGGCGCGTGGCTGGTTGCGCATCTTGCCGCCCGACGACGACGACGAGCTGGCGCGGGTGCGGCCGGCGGCGACCGCCTTCGACGGCGACTCGCTGCTGCCCCACGAACGCCTCGTGCTCCAGCACGTCATGGCCCGATTCACGACCGACCGGGCGATCCCCGCCCGGTATCTCGCGGTCGACGTCCACGGTTCGTGGTGGCGGCGCTTCCGTTCGCTGGCCGCCGCCGCCGCCGTCCGCGACGGCCTCGTCAAGCGTCGCTGGAACCCGCTCTTCCTCCTGCCGGCCATCGTGCTCACGGCGCTGGCCGCGCTGTCGTGGCGCGCCGGGCGCAGCGGCGGCGACAACGGGGTCGCCGTGGTCGACTCGATCGAACGGCGCCTGGTCGCGGTCGCCGTGTTGATCGCGATCGTGGCGCTCGTCGTGCGCATCGGGCAGCACCTCGTGCGCCGCGAGCTCACCCACACCGAGGCCGGGCTGGCCGCGACCCAACGGTGGCTGGCGGTCCGCGAGCGGCTGGTCGGCAACGGCTTCGGCCCGATGGCCCCGAGCGCGCTCGAGACCGGCGACCGCCGACTCGCGTACGCGTCCGCGATGTGCCTCGCCGAGGGCGCGGCGATCGAGCTTCCCCTCGCCAGGGAAGACCACACCCGCGCATGGAGCGCGGTCAAGGGCAAGGCCCGTCTCGTGCGGGTGAGGTACCCGATCCGGATCGGGTACGGCCTGCACCCGGCGGCGGCGCTGGCGATCGGCCTCGCGCTGGCGTTCGGCGGCCTGTCGGGCAAGCGCTGGTTCAGCGACGTCGCCCGCGGCGAGGCGCTCGACTCGCTGTACGAGCGCTTCCCCGATCAGGACTGGCTGCTCGCCGACATCGCGACCGGGCTCGCCGTGGTGTCGTTCGTGCCGCTGCTCGTCGGGCTGTGGATGGCCTTCGCCGGCGCCGCCGACATGTTCAACACGATCGAGCGCACCGGCGTCGTGCTGCGCGCCCGGCGGCCGGCCGAGGTCAGCCCGCTGCCGCGCCCGCTGCGCAGGTTGCTCGAGCGCGACCACTACAGCGTCTTCTTGGCCGTCGACGATGGATCGCGGGGGCGGCTCGTCGCCTGGCGCTCGAACGAGCGAAATGCGATCCCCCAGGGCGCCCGCGCCGTGGTGCGGGCAACGCCGTTGCTGGGGTACGTCCGCCGGTCGACCCCGGTCGGGCACCGCCTGCCCGAATGATCGGGCCGATGCCGACCGGTTACCGGCTGATCCGCAACCGCTACCTGAACAAGGGCACCGCGTTCACCGAGGAAGAGCGGACGCTGCTCGGCGTGCGGGGGCTCGTGCCGCCCGCCGTCGAGACGATCGAGACCCAGCTCGACCGGGTCCGCGCCGAGTACGACCAGGCGACGACCGACCTCCAGCGGCACATCTTCCTGCGGCTCCTCCAGCAGCGGAACACCGTGCTGTTCTACGCCTACCTGGAACGGCACCTGGAGGAGCTGCTGCCGATCGTCTACACCCCGACCGTCGGCCTGGCCTGCCAGGAGTGGTCGCGCATCTACCGTCGTGAGCACGGGCTGTACCTGGCGTGGCCCGACCGGCATCGGGTCGGCGAGCTGCTCGACAACGCGCTGGCCGACGACGAGATCGACGTGATCGTCGCCACCGACGGCGAGCGGGTGCTCGGGCTCGGCGATCTCGGCATCGGGGGCATGGGCATCCCGATCGGCAAGCTGTCGCTCTACACCGCGGCGGGCGGCATCGATCCGGCGCGCACGCTCCCGGTGATGATCGACGTCGGCACGAACAACGAGGCCCTGCTCTCCGACCCGTTGTACCTCGGCTGGCGGCACCGGCGCGTCGGGGAAAGCGACTACGACGAGCTCGTCGACGCGTTCGTGCACGAGCTCCGCGCCCGGCGGCCGCGGGTGCTGCTGCAGTGGGAGGACTTCGCCCAGCAGAACGCGACCAGGCTGCTCGAGCGCCACCGCCACACGCTGTGCTCGTTCAACGACGACATCCAGGGCACCGCCGCCGTGACGACGTCGGCGATCCTCGCCGGGATGCGGGCGACGGGCACCCCGCTCACCGAGCTGCGGCTGGTCGTCGTCGGCGCCGGGTCGGCCGGCACCGGCATCGTCCGCCAGGCGATCCGGGCGATGACCCGTGCCGGGCTCTCCCCCGCCGAGGCGACCCGGCGCTGCTGGCTGGTCGACCGGGACGGCCTGCTCCACGACGGGATGGACAACTTGCTCGACATCCAGCGCGATCTCGTGCGCCCGGCGGCCGAGGTCGAGCCGCTCCCCCGCGATCTCGACGGTCGGATCGACCTGGTCGAGGTGTGCCGTCACGTCGGGCCCCACGCGCTCGTCGGGGTCAGCGGGCAGCCGGGGCTGTTCACCGAGGCGGCGCTGCGGGCGATGGCCGAACGGGTGGAACACCCGATCGTGCTCCCGCTGTCGAATCCGACCGTCCGGGCCGAGGCGCAGCCCGCCGACGTCGTGGCGTGGACGGCGGGCGCGGCGATGGTCGGCACCGGCAGCCCGTTCGCCCCGGTGCGCTACGGCGCGCGGACGATCGAGGTCTCACAGGTCAACAACGTGCACGTCTTCCCCGGCGTCGGCCTCGGCGTGCTCGCCGCGCAGGCGACCACGGTGACCGACAACATGCTGACCGTCGCCGCCGACGCCGTGAGCGAGCTGTCGCCGGCCGCCGAGCACGGCCCCGGCGCGCCGCTGCTCCCGCCGGTCGCCGACAGCCGGCGCATCTCGCGCCGAGTCGCCGCCGCGGTCGCCCGGGCGGCGGTCGACGACGGGGTCGCCACCGCCACCGAGCCGGTCGACGATCGACTCGCCGAGCTGAGCTGGACGCCGGTCTACCCCGACTTCACCGTCTGACGCGCGGGCTCGACGGCGCGCACGGCGTTGCGCCCGATCTCGGCGATGATCTCGCTCCAGCGCGGCCGCGGCAGGTCGTGACCCATGTCGGGATACATGATCAGGCGCGAGCCGGGCACGGCGTTGGCGGTCGCGATCCCCCCGCTCGGCTTGACGAGCGTGTCGACCAGGCCGTGGATCACGAGCGTCGGCACGGTGACGCCGGCCAGCGCGGCGGTGCGATCGGGGCTGGCCATGATCGCCGCCGTCTGCCGGGCGAGACCCTCGAGACGGAAGCTGCGCTCCACGCTGATCTTCGCCTTGAGCAGGTGGGCCTCGGGGTCGAAGTGCGGGCCGGAGAACAACAGGAAGTTGTCGACCGAGCGCTGCGCCGCGGTCTCCCGCGTCGGCGGCTTCATCCGGGCGATCTTGCGCACCACCTTGAGGGTGGCCCGGCCGTTCTTGCCGTCGCCGGTGTTGGACATGATCGACGTGAGCGAGCGCACCTTGTGCGGATGGTCGATCGTGAGCTGCTGGGCGATCATGCCGCCCATCGACATCCCGACGACATGGGCCGACTCGATGTCGAGGGCGTCGAGCAGCCCGGCGGCGTCGTTCGCCATGTCGGAGATGTGGTACCCGGCCTTCGGGGGCCGCTTGGCCAGCGCGCCGGCGAGCGACCTCCACTGCGACGGCGCCTCCCAGTCGAACTCGGTGCTCAGCCCCTGGTCGCGGTTGTCGTAGATGACGACCTGGAACCCCTCGTCGGCGAGCTCCTCGACGAACGCCGGATCCCAGTCGGTCAGCTGGCCGCCGAGTCCCATGACGAGCAGAAGGGGCTCGCCGCTGCCGACCGTCGCGTATTCGAGTGTGATGCCGTTCGCTTGGACAGATGCCATCAGCGGAGCCTATTCCCGGGGGCCCGCACCTTCCAGAATCCGGCCTTGAGGTACTCCCCCTGGGCGAACGTGACCGGGTGGTCGGTGTCGTGGCCCGTGCGCTCGATCTCGGTCAGCCCGTACCCCCCGTCGGCGGCGGCGGTGAGGACCGTGTCGAAGAACCGGTCGGCGGGCACCCGGCTGGAGCAGGACGCCTGCATGAGCACGCCGCCGTCGCGGACGAGGCGCAGCGCGAGGTGCGTCAGCCGCGTGTACGCCCGGATGGCGGTGTCGACGCTGGCCTGCCGCTGGGCGAACGACGGCGGGTCGACGACGACGATGTCGTAGGTCCGATGCTCGCGGCCGAGCCGGACCATGACCTCGAACGCGTCGCCGAGCTCGCAGGTGTGCCGGCACGCGCGCACCGCCTCGCGGTCGAGGTTGTGGGCGAGGTTGCGCTCGGCGACGGCGAGCGTCGGCCCGGACAGGTCGACGCTGTGGACGCTGCGGGCCCCACCGGCGGCGGCGTGCACGGTGAACCCGCCGGTCGAGGAGAACACGTCGAGGACGTCGCGGCCGGCGGCCATCGCGCCGACCCGTACGCGGTTGGCCCGCTGGTCGAGGAAGTAGCCGGTCTTCTGGCCGTGGCGCAGGTCGGCCTCGAACATGAGGCCCGCCTCGAGGAACAGCACGGGGCCGTCGCCGACGGCGCCGGCGATGACATCGCCGTCGGACAGGCCGAACGTCTCGCCGGCCCGCACGTTGCGGGCGAGGCGCAGGACGACGCCGCCGCACCCGGTCTCGGCCATGAGTTGGGGGATGACGTCGGCGAGGTGGGGGAACCAGACCGGTGAGTACAGCTTCACCGCCAACGCGCCGGCGTACCGGTCGACCACCAGCCCCGGCAGTGAGTCGTTCTCGCCGTTGACGACCCGGTAGCCGAGCCGCTCGGCGTCGGGGTCGTCGAGGAACCGGCGGCGCCGATCGAGCGCGCCCCGGATCGCGGCCCGCCAGAACGTGGCGTCGATCGGCACCGGCTTGCCGGCGTGGAGGAGCTTCAGCCGGATGGGCGACGTCGGGTCGTGCAGCCCGATCGCCGCGAAGGACCGCTTGTCGTCGAAGACGACGGCCAGGTCGCCGGCCTCGCCCTCGTGGCTGACCGAGCGGATCGACTCCTCGAACACCCACGGGTGGCCGGCGCGGATGTGGCGCAGCGCGTCGGGCGTGACCCGCACCGCGAGCCGCCGCTCGGCCGGCGCCGGAAGCGTCGAGAGCGCCGGGGAGCTCACTGCGGCAGCACGACCAGACCGACGTCGGGCGGGATCCGACCGCCGTGGACGTCGTCCCACGCGCCCCGCGCGCCGGCCGGACCGTGGCGGTGCTCGACCGACAGCCACGCGCGGCTGCCGTCGACGAACTGCGCCAGCGCGTCGGCCGAGCGCCCGGCGTACTCGTCGCGCCCCCATTGCTCCTGGCGCCGGCTGACCTCGGTCGGGGCGAAGAACAGCTGCGGCGCGGGACCGGGCAGGTCGGCCGGCGCGGACGGCGCCGCGTCGTGATGGCTGCGGCCGACGGTCATCGAGTACCGCAGGCGGTCGCCGAGCCGGCGGTGGACCGCGGCGAGCACGGCCGGGTCGCCCGCCATGTCGATCGACACGGCGTCGACGTCGGCGCCGATCGAGTCGATGTCGTCGTAGGCCACGACGGTGTCGTAGTACCCGAGTCGCTCGACGAACTCGCGGTTGCGTCCCGACGTCACGCCGACGACGTCGGCGAGCCCCCGCTCCGACGCCCGCTGCGCGAACCCGATCGCCGTCTTCGACGACGCCGACAGCACGACGACGCGCTCGGCGCCGAAGTACGCCGCGCCGGACCCGCCGCTGTCGCCGAAGAACTCGTCGGCGAGGAACCCGGTGAGGAACAGCCCGCGCAGCAGGGCGTGGCGGTCCTCGCCGTCGGCCGAGCCGTCGTAGAACGCGTCCCTCCCGGTCTCGACGTACGCGCGGTAGACCGGGGCGTGCGCCTGCCGATGGTCACCGTCGTCGCGGAACCCGTCGGTGGTCGGGTTGACCGTCATCGTCACCGACCCGGCCATCGGGTACCACCCGTAGTACCGGGGTCCGGCCGCGACGTCCGGATGGGCCGACTCGACGACCTCCGCCCAGCCCATCGCCGGCACGCGTCCCCAGCCGTCCGCGGCGGGGAAGAAGTCCCAGTAGCCGAGGACGTCGCCGAACACGGCGTACGTGATGTTGTTCGCCGTCACCGCGTACCGGTCGATCCGCAGCCGGACCTGGCCGTCGCCCAACTCGTGGACGGGCTCGTCGACCAGGCGGGTCTCACCGATCGACGAGCGGTTGACCTCGAGGATCTCGTGCTCGCTCATCTCCCCAGCATGGCCGGATTCGCGCCCGGCGCCCGCATCGCCCCACCCCTTCCGGTGAGAGGTGAGACCACCTGTGCGTCTCACCTCTCACCGAGCGGTTTCGCGTCGTATCGTGGGCGGGGATGTCCGAGGCCACGCAGCAGATCCCATGGGGGCCGACCGGGGAGCTCGTCTACCGCCGGTCGTATTCGCGCGCCCTCGCCGACGGCACGCCCGAGGAGTGGCCCGACACGGTCCGCCGCGTCGTCGACGGCAACCTGGCGCTGGTCCCCGACGGCCATCAGCTGCCCGACGAGCGTCGACAGCTGGAGGACCTGCTGCTCCGGTTCGCCGCCCTCCCCGCCGGCCGCCACCTCTGGATGAGCGGGGTCAGCGGACGCCAGTTCCTCTTCAACTGCCACGTCGCCGGCTGGGACCGCGACGATCCGGCCGCCCACTTCCGCTTCCTCTTCAACCAACTCATGCAGGGAGGCGGGGTCGGCGCCAACTACTCGAACCGCTTCGTCGACGGCATGCCGAAGGTGACCGGCCGGTCCGAGGTGCACCTGGTGTGCGACGACGGGCACGCCGACATCGCCGAGCTCCTCCCCCACCTGTCTCCGGTGTACTCCCCGATGTGGCCGGGCTCGATGCGCGTCGACGACTCACGCGAGGGCTGGGTCGACGCGCTGGGCGCCGTCCTCGACCGCTTCTGGGGCCACGAGCACGAGCCGCTCGTGCTCGATCTCAGCCTGCTGCGCGGCCGGGGCGAGCCGATCCGCTCGTTCGGCGGGACCGCGTCGGGGCCGGCGCCGCTGGCCGCGATGCTCGCCAAGGTGGCCGCGTTCCTCGGCGGGAAGGTCGGGGCCGGGCTGTCGTCGCTCGACGCGATGACGATCGACCATTGGATCGCCGAGGCGGTCGTCGCCGGCAACGTCCGCCGCTCGGCGCGGATGTCGATGAAGCACTGGGCCGACCCGGACATCGGCGAGTTCATCGAGGCCAAGACCGACCCGCTCTTGCACTGGTCGACGAACATCTCCGTCGAGGTCGACGACGACTTCCTCGCCGCCGTCGCCGGCGGCGACGGCCGTGCGACCGAGGTCTTCGCCGCCGCAACCGACGGGATGCTGCACAACGGCGAGCCCGGCGTCTGGAACCGCTCGCTGGCCCAGGTCGGCGAGCGCGGCCAGGTCGTCTGCACCAACCCGTGCGGCGAGATCGCGCTCGAGGAGTGGGAGAACTGCAACCTGGGCCACATCAACCTCGGCGCGTTCGCCGACGACGTCGACGGCGCCGTCGAGGCCCATCGGCTGATGGCCCGCTTCCTCGTGCGGGCGACCTTCGGCGACGTGCCCGACGAACGCCAGCGCGCCGTGCTCCTGCGCAACCGGCGGATCGGCGTCGGACACCTCGGCTACCAGGGCTGGGTGGTGCGACAGGGCATCCGCTATTCCGAGAGCGCGAGTCACCCGCACGTGCGCGAGGCGCTCGGTCGGTTCGCCCGCGCCGTTCGGGCCGAGGCCGAGTCGTACACGGCCGAGCTCGGGATCGCCTCGCCGGTCAAGGTGACGACCGTCGCCCCCACCGGCTCGGTCGCCAAGCTGCCGGGGGCGACCGAGGGCATCCAGCCGATCTACGCCCGCTATTTCATCCGGCGGGTGCGGCTCGCCGAGAGCGACCCCGAGGTCGAGGTCCAACGGACGCTCGGCCACGAGCTGGAACCCGACCTGTACTCGCCGAACACGGTCGTCGTCGCCATCCCGACCAAGGACACGCTGGTCGAGCAGATCGAGTCGGCGGGCGGCGACGTCGGCCTGATCGAGTCCGCCGACGAGATCCCGCTCGAGGCGCAGCTCGCGGTCCAGACGATGTACCAGTCGGTCTACGCGGACAACGCCGTCTCGATGACGGTCAACCTCGCCGACTCGGTCGACCCGGACGGCGTGCGCGACGTGCTGCTGCGCGCGCTGCCCCACCTCAAGGGCACAACGCTGATGATCGACGAGTCACGGCCACAGGCCCCCTCCGAGCGGATCAGCCGCGCCGAGTACGAGGCGTCGACCGGCCAGGAGGTCGACGGGTCGGCGGGGAGCTGTCTGGGCGACGCCTGCCCGATCGGCAACGAGGGCCTGCACTGACCACACGGCCCGGATGGGCCCCGATCGGCCGCCACTCTGGCGGAATCGCTCGGTTGGCGTACTGTTTCCCCACGTGATCGACATCTCCCGCATTGCCATCAGCACCGGCGGCGGCGACGCGCCCGGACTCAACGCCGTGATCCGCTCGGTGACGCTCGCCGCCCGCAACCGCGAATGGGACGTCGTCGGCATCCGCGACGGGTTCAACGGGCTGATGTTCCCCGACGAGTATCCCGGCGGCGGCGTCGTCGACCTGCCGCGGGAGGCGGTCCGCGGCATCTCCCACCTCGGTGGCACGATCCTCGGGTCGACGAACAAGGGCAACCCGACGGCGTTTCCCACGCAACAGGAGGACGGCTCGTGGGTCGAGGTCGATCGGACCGACGAGTTGATCGGGCGGTTCAAGGAGGCGGGCATCGACGCGCTGATCACCGTCGGCGGCGACGGCTCTCTGACGATCGGCAACCACCTCTTCCAGCACGGTCTGCGGGTGATCGGCGTCCCCAAGACGATCGACAACGACCTCGACAAGACGACCGCCACGTTCGGCTTCGACACCGCCGTCGACTTCGCCACCGAGTGCATCGACCGGCTGTTCGTCACCGCGACGTCGCACGGCCGGATCATCGTCGTCGAGGTGATGGGCCGCTACGCCGGATGGATCGCGCTGCACTCCGGCATGGCGGCCGGCGCCCACGCGATCCTGATCCCGGAGATCCCGTTCGAGCTCGAGCCGGTCGCGGCGACGATCAGGCAACGCGAGGAGCGGGGAGCCAAGTTCTCGATCGTCGTCGTCGCCGAGGGCGCCGCCCCGGCCGGTGGGTCGGTGTCGACGATCGGCAAGGCCGTCGGCCAGTCGGAGCAGCTCGGCGGCCTCGGCGCCCTGGTCGGACAGCAGCTCCACGAGCTGACCGGCAAGGAGCACCGCTGCGTGACGCTCGGCCACCTGCTGCGCGGCGGGCCGCCGACCTCGCTCGACCGGCTGCTCGGCCTCCGCTTCGGCGCCGCCGCGGTGCGGGCGCTGGAGGACGGCCACAACGGGGTGATGGTGGCGCTCGACCCGCCGAACGTCACCTACGTGCCGCTGGTCAGCGCGACGCAGCGGATGAAGACCGTGCCGCCCGACTGCGACACGATCCTGACCGCCCGCGACCTCGGCATCAACTTCGGCGACCGGATGCCGTGACGCCGGATCAGGCGAAGGCGTTCACACCGGTCAGGTCGGCGGACAGGGCCCAGAGCCGGGCCGCCTCGGCGGGGTCGATGGCATGCGCGTCGACGCCGATGTAGCGGGCGAACGGGCTGTCGGCGTCGGTCGGCGCGGAGATGTCGCAGTCCTCGCAGTACACACCGCCCATGCCGTCGAGCTGCGGTGACGTCGCCGCCCACACCGAGGTGGCGGCCCCCTGCTCGGGCGACTTGAACAACTCGTTGACGTTGCCGTCGGCGTCTATCCACCCCATGTTGACCATCTCCTCGCGCGGCAGGTGGCGCTGGAGCTCGGTCATGATCCCGCCGGGGTGGACGGCGAACGCCCGCACGCCGTGCTCGGCACCGAACGCGTCGAGCTGCACGGCGAACAGCGCGTTGGCGGTCTTCGCCTGGCCGTAGGCGACCCACTTGTCGTAGCCCGACTCGAACTGCACGTCGTCCCAGCGGATCGGCGACAGCTTGTGCCCGGTCGAGGAGAGGGAGACGACCCGCGCTCCCCCGCCGGCCGCCAGCAACGGCCACAACCCGTTGGTCAGCGCGTAGTGGCCGAGGTGGTTGGTGGCCAGCTGCGCCTCCCAGCCCGGGCCGACGCGGGTCTCGGGGCACGCCATGATCGCCGCGTTGTTGACCAGGATGTCGATCGGGCGGCCGGCGGCCACCATCTGCTCGGCGAAGGCGGCGACACTGTCGAGATCGGCGAGATCGAGTTCGGCGGCGGCGACATCGCCCGGCAGGTTGTCGAGCTCGGCCAGCACGCCCGCGGCGTGCTCCGGCCGCCGGGCGGGAACGAGCACGTCGGCGCCGGCCCCGGCCAGCGCCCGCGTCGTCTCCAGCCCGAGGCCCGAGTAGCCCCCGGTGACGACGGCGAACGAGCCGCTGAGATCGGCCTCGCCGAGCACGTCGCTCGGGGTCGAGTCCCGGCCGAATCCGGAGGCGAGCGGGTGCTGTGGGGTGGTGGTCATCGTTCGACCGTACCGCGACGAGGCCCGCCCGCCGATGTGGAGCGTGGTGCGCGCACGCCCTCACCGGCGCGGGCTGAGGGGGCCGGGAGGAGAACTGAGGAATTGACAACCGAGGTTGTCACGCTGACAACACAGGTTGTCGATTTCGCAAACGTTGTCGGGCGATACATTCGGTGCTGCCGCATTGTCCGCGAGCGAGACGAACGGCGGACGACTGCGCCTTGGTGTTCTGCGGCTACGCCGGCCGGGACCGGAGCACGCCGGGTAGCCGCGCTCAGCCGTCCCAGTCGATCTCGGCGAGGGCGATGCCGGACTCGCCCGCCACGGCGTACAGCATGTACGTCCGCCCGCCCTCCTCGAACACGGCGGGGTCGCGCAGCTGGTTGACCGTGCCGTAGGCGGTGCTGCGCCGCGACGGTTCGAGCGGGGCGGCGGCGCCCTCCCAGTCGAACTCGGGGCGGAGCACCTCGACGGGGTCGGACGCCGTCCAGTCCGCCCAGTCCGGCGTCAGCTTGATCGTCGACCACAGGATCGACTCCGGGGCGTCGCCGACGCGGGTCCAGAACACGTGGAGGACGCCGTCGCGCACGACGACCGCCGAGTGGCGCATCTCGGGTGGGAACAGCGTCGGACCCTCCTCGAAGCCGGACATCCCGTCGGCGCTGCGGGAGAACACTCCGGGCATCGTCAGCGCGTAGGTCATCCCGTCGTGGGCGAACGCCCGGAGGTACGGCCGGCCGAGCACCTCGGCCCGACCCTCGAAGGACAGGCCGTCGGTCGACGTCGCCGCGCGGGTCACCTGCCAGCCGAGCGCGTCGAGGCCGTGGAAGTACATCACGAACCGGCGGCGGGCGTGATCGACGTGGACATCGGGCGACGCGATGTGCGGTGTGGTGGCGTCGACGAGCAGGTCGTGGGACCAGTCGCTCTCGCCGAAGATCGAGGCGTACGCCTCGGCCAGTTGCCGCATCTGCTCGTCGGTCGCCTCGGGCGGCTTGGTGAGGAAGCGGCTGTCGGCGAGCAGCAGCGCGCCGGGGACGTGGACCCGCCACGGCCCGAGCAGGTCGTCGGCGTAGGCCATCCGGATGTAGCTGCCCTTGTGGTCGGCGAAGTAGAGCGAGTATCGGCCGAGCGGGCGCGGGGCCCACGCCGGCATCCGGATCAGCGACGGCCCCTGGATGTTGACCCCGACGCTGGGGTCGGTGCCGGGCCCGATGATCGGACCGTCGCCGAGCCGCACCACGCGCATCGCGCCAAGTTAACCAGCGGTGGCCGACACCGCCGGCTACGCGCGGACGGGGACCTCGGCGCCTCGCACCTCGGGCTCGTCGTCGACCAGTTCGGCCGGGAAGCCGGGCGCCGTCACCGAGAGCCCGGTCGCGTCCTCCAACCGGCGGATCACGCTGTCGGACCATTCCCGCTCGCCGTAGCGGGCGGCCGCGTCGCGGAAGATGTCGATCATCAGCGGGTTGAGCTCGAGGGGCACGCCGACCCTGTCGGCGATCGACTGGAACAGCCCGATGTCCTTGAGGACGAGGTCCATCGTGAAGCTGATGTCGCGCGACCCGTTGAGGATCACCTGGCTCTCGGTCTCGTGGACGAACGAGTTGCCGCTCGAGATCCGGATCGCCTCGTACGTCGTCGCCAGGTCGACGCCGGCCGCCTTCATCGTCGTCAGCGCCTCGGTCACGGCGAGCAGGTTGGCGGTGGCGAGGTAGTTCGTCATCACCTTGAGGACCGACGCCGAGCCGAGCGGCCCGGTGTGCAGGATGTCCCGGCCGAGGCTCGTCAGCAACGGCAGCACGCGCTCGAACGTGGCGCGGTCGCACCCGGCGAAGATCGAGATGTTGCCGGTCGCCGCCCGGTGGCACCCGCCCGACACGGGGCAGTCGACCGCCGCTCCCCCACGGTCGACGACCAGCGCCCCGAGCCGGCGGACCTCGGCCTCGTCGGTCGTCGACATCTCCATCCAGACCGTGCCGGGACGCCAGCCGGCGAGCAGGCCGTCCGGCGCCTCCATCACCGCCGCGCTGGCCGCCGGCGACGGCAGGCAGGTGATCACGACGGCGGACCGCTCGGCGAGTTCCCGGGGCGTGGCGACCGTCGCCGCACCGCCGTCGAGGAACGGCTGCGTCGCCGCCGGGTCGAGGTCGCGGACGGTCAGCTCGACGCCGTTGCGCAGCAGTGAGCCGGCCAGCTTGCGGCCGACGTTGCCGAGCCCGACGAAGCCGACGGATCCGATGCCGGACGGCTCGCCGCTCACGCGACCAGCACCGGCGGCCCGGGCGCGAGCACCGCGGCGTCCCAGGCCGTCCGGGCGAAGACCGTGCGCACCTCGTCGGCGAACGACCCCAGGTCGTCGATCGGGAAGTCTGGGTCGAACGACGGCTGGTCCCACCGCGCGCAGAAGTCGCGGCACAGCGCGTACCACGGGTGGTCGGCGAACCGATCGCGGGCGTTCCGGTCGCCGCCCAGGTGATGGGCGAAGTACCAGCTCTGGAACACGCCGTGTTGCTCGACGACCCACGTCACCTCCTCGCGCACGTAGGGGCGGATCACCGCCGCCGCGATCTCGGCGTGGTTGTACGGCGCCAGCTCGTCGCCGATGTCGTGCAGCAACGCGGCGACGACCCAGTCGGTGTCGGCGCCGTCGAGCCGGGCCCGGCTCGCGGTCTGCAGGGAGTGCTCCAGCCGGGTGATCTTGTACCCGCCGAGCGAGTCGGCGAGGCGGGCCAGCGTGTCGAGCAGCCGGTCGGCGAGCCCGGCGGCGTGCTCCCGCTCGAACCGGTCGAGC
>JBFGCT010000088.1:0-16490 GCA_041581055.1 Ilumatobacteraceae bacterium
ACGCCCGAGCTCAGGGTTTGGCGACGACGATCACCGTGCCGTCGCTGTCGCCGTCGGGGTCGTGATTGTCGCCGGACGCATAGACGAACGAGCCGTGCGCCAGGCTCGTGACCGTGAACGTCGCCGACGACGAGTTCCGGTGGATGTTGTTCTTGGTGAAGCTGCACAGGCCGCTGGCGTTGGTGACGCACGACCCCGAACCGCTGGCGCCCGAGCTCCACGAGCCGCTCACCGTGGCGTTGGCGAGCACCGCCTCGCCACTGGTGTGGACGGTGAACGTGAGCGTGGCGTTCCACTTGCCGCCGTTGCCGGTCGTGGTCGACGCGTCGATGTCGCCCACGTGCATCGTCGGGTCGGGAACGTTGTCGACGGTCACGTTGTTGGCGTCGCTCGCCGTCTGCCCGATCGTGTCGGTGGCGGTCGCGCTGACCACGTGCGGGCCGTCCGGGACGGTCGTGCTGTCCCAGGTCGCGGTGTACGGCGCGGTGGTGTCGACGCCGATCGAGCCACCGTCGACGAAGAACTCGACCTGGGTGACGCCGTTGTCGTCGCTGGCCGTCGCCGCCACGGAGACCGACGCTCCGGCGACCGTGGCCCCCTCCGCTGGAGCGGTGACGTCGACGGTCGGCGCGTTGTCGCCCGTGCCGAGGTTCGGCCGCAGGATGAACAGGCCTTGCTCGATGCCGCTGACGATCACGACGCCGCTGTCGAAGTACGGGTAGTTGCTCCACGTGCCGTTGAACTGGGCGGCGTCGTCGGCGGGGTAGACGTCGAAGAACGCAGCTTCGGTGAGGCTGGCGGTCGCCACCCCGCTGATGTCGAGGATGCGCAAGCCGGACCGGTAGTTCGACTGGTAGGAGAAGTTGCCCTTCACGTACTGGTTGTGGTCGATCGCCGGGTTGCCGCTGTCGTAGCTCCCGACGAACGACGGCGCGTCGAGGTCGGACACGTCGAACACCCGGGTGCGGGTGTTGTGGCCGAAGTTCTGCTCGTCGAGCTCGTCGTCGAGGAGCAGGTGGACCTGATCCTCGGTGAGCCACGCCTGGTGGGTGTACGCCGACCCGGCGTACGGCGTGCGGGAGAGCTGGACCGGGTTCGACTTGTTGGTGACGTCGACGATCGTGACCGTGTCCTCGTTGGAGTTGATGCAGATCTCCTTGCCGACGTGGGCGCTGTCGGGGCCGGTGTACACGACGCATTGGGCATCGTGGGTGTACCCGTCGGAGGAGAAGCATCCGGCGAACGAGGGGCTGGTCGGGTTCTGGATGTTGACCATGTGCAGCCCGCCGTTGCAGCTGTTCTTGCCGGCGGCGCCGACGATGTAGGCGAACCCGGTGGCCTCGTTGATGACGATGTTGTGGGCCGAGGCGACCTTCTTGTAGTGCTTGGTCTCGCTGAACGTCACGGGTGGCCCGGACAGGCCCCGCAACTGGGTGAGATCGAACACCTGCATCCCGTGCTGGTTGGCCTCGCTCACGATGAACGCGTGGTCGTTGTAGACCTTGACGTCGCGCCAGGTCGACCCGAACGCGCCGTGGGTCGGCAGCTCGCCGAGGTACACCGGGGCGCTCGGCACGGAGATGTCGACGAACGACGTCCCGAAGACGAGGCCGATGATCGCGTACTCCTTGCCGGTCAACGAATCGGTCCAGCCCCAGATGTCGTTGGCCTCGCTCTGGGCTGACGTGCCGCCGATCTGGTTCAGCGGCATGAACGCCTCGAGATCGACGTTGTCGCACGGGTAGATCCCCGCAAAGCCGCCGACACACGCCGTCGTGGCCATCGCCGCAAGGTTGTGGTTGCCCTGATGGTCGTCGGCGAACGCGCGCATGACCTCGGTGGCGTGGGCGGGCAACGGCTCGTGCCGCCCCGGCCCATCGGGGTGGGCCGCCGTCGGCTGCGACGTGAGCAGCGCGGCGGTGAGCGCGGTCGCCGCGAACAGCGCGATCCGCGTGGTGCGTCGGGATGGTCTCATTGGTTTCCTCCTTGGGCGCGGCGTGCGCCGCACTAACGTCCTGCCCGCATCGGCGCCGTGACCGGTCACCCGGCCGACCCCTCCCCGTGATGTGGCGACCATAGCCCGCGGTCGAGCCGAGCGCCAATGGGGTCGGCCGTCGACGCACTGTGAGCCCTGGCGGCCGACGGCCACGGATCGCGTCCGCCATGTTCAAGTCCTGTTCGGATCCCGCCGATGAAGGCACATCCGCGTCGCCCACAGCCGGGAGTGCCCATGGCCGTCATCCGTCCACCGACCGAGGAGTTCGATCGCCTCGCAGAGCCGCTCGACGCGGCGCGCGCCGAGGTGGCCAGCGCGCTGGCCGCGCTCGACGACCAGTGGACCGTGTTCGTCGGGCCACGGCTCGGTCTGGAGCGCCCCGATTTCCTCGCCGTCCACCAGCGTTACGGAGTGTGCGCGATCGACGTGCTCAACTGGACCGGATCGACACACCGGCCGACCGACGAGGGGTTCGTCGAGGGCCGTGACGAGCACGGCGCGTGGCAGCGCGTCGCGCACCCGCGGTTCCTTGCCGCCCGTCAACGGAGAACGATCTTCGACCGCTACTTCGCCCTCCCCGGCGACGTCGTCGAGCCGACCGAGGCCGTCCGGGCCGCCGTCGTGATGCCGGCATGCTCGAACGAGCGGGCCCGCGACCTCCTGTGCCATCGCGCCGCCCATCCGGCAGAGCGGAAGGTCGCAGTCTGGGGTGGCGACGGGCTGCACGAGCAACTCGACGCGGTGCTCCGCGGCGACGGGTGCCCGCTCCCGAGTCCGGCGTCGATCGAGCGGCTGCTCGCCCACGTGGTGACGGCGGGGCGGGGCGGCGAGCCGACCGCGCCGGGGGCGCTGACCGCCGGCCAGGCCGAGATCGCCGACAACCCGGCCGGCGCCCGCATTCGACGGGCCCGTGGGGCCTCTGGGTCGGGCAAGTCGGTCGCCCTCGCCGCCCGCGCCGGGCGGCTGGCGGCCGCCGGCCGGCGGGTGCTCGTGCTGTCCTTCAACGTGACGCTGGCGAACCACTTGCGCGATCTGGTGAACGACCGGTGCGCCGAGTACGGGGCGGACCCCACGTTGGTCACGTGCGCCAACTTCCACTCGTTCTGCGAACACGTCGTCGAGGACGGCCGCGGCGTCGGGATCGAGACGGTGATGATCCCGGGCAAGCGACTCCCGGACTCGATCGTCGCCTGCGCGATGCACGTGTTCGGCACCGGGTTCGAGCGGCGCTACGACGCGGTGCTCGTCGACGAGGGCCAGGACTTCTCGCCCGCCTGGTGGAACCTGCTTCGCAACCACGTGCTCGCCGCCGACGGCGAGATGCTGCTGATCGCCGACCCGCTCCAGGACCTGTACGACCGTCGGGCCTGGTTCGAGGAGGCCAGAATGGTCGAGGCGGGCTTCACCGAGCCCTGGATCGAACTGGCCGGCTCGCGGCGGATGCCCGTCGACCTGACGGCGATGGCCAACCGGTTCGCCCACGACAACGTCTTCGGGGATCCGCTGCCACCCGACATCTTCGCCGGCGAGCTCGACCCGCCCGACGGCGCGGAAGACGGCAACGCCGTTGGCACGATCGGGCGATGGCAGAACGTCCCCGGGATCAACGGCTTGGGGCGGGTCATCGGCCGAGAGGTCGTCAGGCTGCTCGAGCAGCATCCCGACCTCGCTCCCCGCGACGTCGTGTTCCTGTGCGAGCACCACCACGACGGCGAGGACGCGGTGGCCGAGATCGAGGCTGCCGGCTATCCCGTGCACCACGTGTTCAGCCGCGACCCCGACGATCCGCGGCGCAATCGCAGGTATCGCCTGTGGCCGGCGGTCGACGCCGTCAAGGGGTGCACCGTGCACAGCTTCAAGGGCCTGGGCGCCCGCGCGGTGGTGTTCGGCGTCGGGATCGAGACCCGCACGAAGCGCACCGCGTACGTCTCGCTGACACGTGTCGGTTCGGATCCGGCGCGGGGCACGGCGTTCCTGTCGGTGATCAACGCCGACCGCCGCATCGACGACTTCGAGCCGAAGTTCTCGACGATGCTGTCGACGCCACCGCCGCCCGCGGTGGCCTCCACGTCGTGGACCCCGCCGCAGCCCGGGCTGCGCGTCGTCTGAGCAGCGTCCGTCGACGCCATCGACCGCATCCCCGGGCGTCCGTCGGGCTCGGCGACCCCTCGGTCAGTCGACGATCAGCTCGATGTCGTCGATGTGCGCCCGTTGCGCGTCGATCGCCCGACCGTCAGGATCGACGGCGACGATCTTGATGTCGAAGGAGGCCTCTTCGGCGGCGCGTGGCTCGTCGTGGCCCTCGCCGTCGTGGCCCTCGCCGTTGTGGCCCTCGCCGTTGTGGCCCGTGTCGTCGTGGCCCGTGTCGTCGTGGCCCGTGTCGTCGTGGCCCGTGTCGTCGTGGCCCTCGCCGTTGTGGCCCTCGCCGTGCCCGGTGTCAGCCAGGTGGCCGCACCGCGCTCGCAGATGCTCGGTCAGGTTCAGCTCGATGTCGAAGCGGGCGGACTCGTCGCCCGACCCGTGCTCCATCTTCATGTCGCCCATCCCGAAGAAGCCGATCGAACCGGCGAACCCGGGGTTGTCGACGACGGGTGTGTCGGCGTTGGCGTCGGGCTGGTTGACGAACACGCGAAACTCGATCGACTCGGCGGGCATGTGCGTCGAGCGGATCACCAGGCGAGCGTCGCGGAACCGCCGCACCATGACCGGCTCGAACCTCACGGCGACGAGATCCCAGACCTTGAGCGGGGGGATCCAGATGCACCAGTTGGAGTAGCGGTACCCGAGAGCGTCGGTCGACTGGACGTCCGACCCGACCTGCCACGAGTTGGAGTACGGCTTGGTGAACGGATCGAGCGGGTGGGTCGCCTCGTTGGCGGGCATGGCCACCGCCGGATGTGTCTGCTGCCAGTTCCACCACAGCCGGTCGACGTTGCAGTGGTGGAGGAAGAAGATCGGGTCGAATCCGGCGGTCGGCACCGACGACATGTGTCCGCCGGTCAGGCCGTGCACGCTGCCGTGCGGCCCGTTGAGCGCGCCCTGGAACGAGTTGTACGTCGCGCTGGACATCGCCCCCTGAGCCGACACGGCGGGGCCGGCGAACGAGGTGGTCGCGATGCTCGGGCGGCGACTCGTGGAACCACCGCCCGCCGCCGACGCGATCGGCCCGCTGTGAAGGGGGTTGGGCACGGTGTTGCCCGCACGATTGACGTAGGTCGGCGAGGCGCACGCCGCCGGAACGCCGGTGGTCGGCCCGCTCGACCAGTCCCAGAACGCGAGCGTGACGGCGGAGTTGACGCATCGGAGCGCCTTCTCGAAGGCCAGCATGTACGCGCGGTGCCACGTGAGGAATCCCGGCGCGCCATGGTCACACCAGGAGGGCGCCGGTTGGCCGTGCAAGCCGCCGAGGGTGGCGAAGCTCTCCGGGTCGGCTTCGGGCAGGTCGTACAACGCCTGATACGCCTCGCGGAGGTCGTGGAGCTGATCGCTCGTCAGGCAGTTGATGTTGCGGCGGTATCTGAGGGCCATTGCACACTCCAGGGTCGAATAGACGGCACAACAACCAGAGCTGCGAACCGCCCCGCTGATACGCGCGCCGACCCCGAACGGGGCCGCGCCGACCCGGTCAGCCGGACTCGACGATCCGCTTCACGTTCGCCGCGGTGGTGTCCATGTCGGTCTGGGCCCGCTTGCGCATCATGACCGGCCACATCACGGTGCTCACCGGCGCGATGAACCAGCGCGGTTCCAGCGCGACCTTGAGCGTCAACGTCGTGCCGCCCTCGCCGGGCGCGAGGTCGATGTCGAGGTGGATCCTCATCTTGCCGTCGTCGCCGATGTGGGCCTGGTGGCGCATCGGCTCGAACTCGGTGACCCGCCACTCGCTCTCACCGAGGAACGGCTTGAGCCCGCCGTACTCCTTGTACACGTAGCCCAGACCGAACTCGCCGCTGCCGACGTCGACCATGCGTTCCGTGTTCTCGACGAAGTCCGGGTACCGGCTGGGATCGCACATCAGCTCCCAGACCGGATCCGGATCGGTGTTGATCAGCACCGACGCCGATACCTCAGCCATCGCGCCCTCCTTGTCGTCCGCGGCACCCTCATGCCGCGTTCGCGACGCTAGCACCGGCGGCCGAGCGCGAATTCGAAGGCCCTGCCGGGCGGCCAGCCGTCAACTCGAGGTGTAGGAGAGCCCGTCGCCGCCTTGCGACATCACGGTCAGGCGGTCGCCGTCGACCACCGCCGAGAAGCCGTCGCCGAGCACCGAGATGATCAGCCCGTCGAGCCGCTCGGCATCGGGCGGGCAGGCGCCGGCGGCCGGATCGTCGATCGCCGAGAAGCTGGTGAACACGATCTCCGCGCCCGCTTCGATCCACTCGCCCTCCAAGCGTCGGCAACCCGTCGAGCCGACGAGCGCGCCGTCGGCGTCCAGCCGCAGGGTGGCGAGCCCCATCGACGGGAGGCTGCTGGCGGCGTCGCCCTGGAGGTACGAGTCGAGCACCCACGTCGTGCCCACGATGTCGGCGACGGGGACCGGCGCCACGGTCTCGAACGAGAGGACGGCGTCCGCTCCCTGAACCGTCAGTCGCCCGTCGGCGAGCTCGAACGACGTCACGGCGAGGAGGGCTCGCAACACGGCCTGCTCGACGTCCATGACATCGGGCTCGCAGGCCATCTCCGTCCAACTCAGCTCGCCGACGGCGAACGACCCGTCCTCGCCGGCCTCGACCGTACCGCCGTAGCTGTTGCACGCCGCCCTTCCGCCGACGCGAGTGCCGTCGACGTCCATCGTCACGTCCCATCCGGGAACCGGCACGATGGGCGAACCCTCGATCGACCCAGAGACCAGCCGCCACGAGCCGTCGGCCGAGTCGGGTGTCTCGACCGGGGCGTCGGGCACGGCGGGCAGGGATCCCGCCGCGCCGTCGTCCGATACGACGTCGTCGCCGCACGCTGCGAGGAGGACAGCGGAAACGACCAGAAGCGCAGATCGCCGCGAGATTCTCATGCCCGATTCGACGTCGGGCGGCGGCGTCCGGTTCCCCGACGGCCTCGGCCCGACTCGCTCGGTTCGAGGGAGCTCGCGACGTCGCCGCCGACCGCAGTGAACGGGATCGCCAGGCCGGCGATGGAGAGCTCGCCGGCGAACGAGCCGCCGTCGATCTGGCCGCTGAGTCGACCGGCAGCGCCACGCCGATGGCGTCCTGCTCGGACTCCGGCCACGTCGTCCCGCCGTCGAAGTCGAGGATCAGCTCGATGGCGTCGTGTCGTCGCCGAGCCGAGGCGGCGTGACGACTGGGAGTCGTCAGGTCGGCGGGTTGAAGTTGAGCCAACGTCGGTCGAGGCGCTCGCCCGCCGGGTGGCGGTACGTGCCGATCGGCGGCGGCGGCGGGGCCCCAGGG
The DNA here is from genome assembly GCA_041581055.1 of Ilumatobacteraceae bacterium. Classification (GTDB taxonomy): domain Bacteria; phylum Actinomycetota; class Acidimicrobiia; order Acidimicrobiales; family Ilumatobacteraceae; genus JBFGCT01. Next base: position 7,402 of record JBFGCT010000088.1, read on the forward strand.
GGCGTGGGTCTGGCCCCGGTCTGGGCGATCGGGTTGCCGGCGGCGCGCCCTCGACGAACACCGGCGACAGCAGCCCGTCGCAGGTGACGTGGCGGCGGATGGCGTCGGGCAGCCGCCACCCGGTGGCGTCGACCGCGCGGCCGGCCATTCCGATGTGGATGTCGATCCGGAACCTGTTGCGCCGGGCCGGGTCGTCGATCGCGCCCGAGAACCGGTCGGCCACGTCGCGCGGCGCGTCGGTCCACGTGACGTCGGGGTGGCCGTCGTGGAACAGGCGGTCGCGGGCCTCGACCAGCGCCGACTCGATGACCTTGCCGGTCAGGTGATCGGTCTGGACATCCAAGTGGAAGCGGCCGTCGTCGTCGAAGTAGAACCAACACCGATCCGCCGGCTCGGGCGCACAACGCCCCTCGGCGCCGTCCGCCGGGTCGGCCGAGTCATCGACCGGGCCGGCCGAGTCATCGACCGGGCCGGCGGAGTCATCGACCGGGTCCGCCGAGTCATCGACCGGGCCGACGGCGTCCGCCACCACCGGCTCGGGCTCCTCGCCCGGCCTCGGATAGTCCGGGAACGGGTACTGCGCCAGCGTGTCGCGCAGCTGGCGGACGGTCGCCTGACCCAGCCTGCAGATCTCGGCGTCGGTCCACCACGGCGCCCGCTTGGCGATCGCCGCCATCTGGTCGACCGCCAACTCACCGCGCCGGAACGCCGCCACACACACCGGCAGCTCCACCCGCTCGGCGATCTCCACGATCTGGCGGGCCCGGTGCGGGGCGACGCCCACGAGACGTCAACCCGTTCGGAGGATTCCTCGCCGCCAGCCGCCTGAAAGACTCGTGGGCATGGCCGACACCGACATGACCCCCGCCGAGCGCGAGGACTTCCTCGCCGACCTTCACGTCGGGATCCTGGCGATCGCGCGGGACGGCAAGGGCCCGCTGGCGCTCCCGATCTGGTACCGGTACGGGGATGGCGAGGTGGTCATCTCGATGAGCGGCACGTCGGCCAAGGCGGTTCTGCTCCGCCGCCATGGACGGGCCACCCTCACGGTGCAGAACGAGACGCCGCCCTACCAGTACGTCATGGTCGAGGGACCGGTGACCGTCGCCCACGAGGACTTCGACGTGCTCGCCATGGCCACCCGCTATCTGGGCCACGAGATCGGCGCTTGGTACGCGCGGAACAACCCGCCGACCGAGGACTCGGTCGTCGCCCGCCTCCGCCCCGAACGCTGGCTCACCTGCGACTACGGCAAGACGAGCTGACCCCGTGATCGCACACGGCGGGTCGCGGCGTCGGGGGTGATCGGCCCGCTGGTCGAGATCCCGTCGTCGGCGTGATGGTCAGGCGTTGGCCATGGTGTCGCTCGCCCGAACCGATGGCCCGGTGGCCGGTGTGCTCCGGATCATGACGATGCTCACGACGACGACCCACAGCGGAACGACGAACACGGGGAGCAGGAACGCCTCGGCGATCGCCAGCACCACGGCCGCGAACCCGACCCATCCGAGCCACTTCGGGAAGCCGTCGGTGCGCAGCGCGAGCACGGAGGTGGTCACGATGAGCACACAGTTGAACAGGGTCGATCCGACGAGGAACACGAAGCCGGTGCTCACCGCGAATCGGGCCAGGTTCGGGTCGACGACGAACTTGCTCGAGATCTCCGTCGTGGCCGCTGTGGCGTTCAGGAGCAGCGCCGCGCCGACATACAGGGCGGCGGCCGAAGGCGAGGTCGGCGAGAATCCGAGACTCACCGGCAGCCGCTCTGAGGCGGGACCACAACGTGCTCAGGAACCACAGGAACGCCATCGTCCCGACCAACATCATCGTCACCCCGATGTTCTCCAGGGCCCGGTTGCCGCCGTCGTCGTAGTACGTGAGGATCTCGTCGTCGGTGGCGCCGTCGATCTCCTCCCTGACGAGCAGGATCGTGCCCACGACGGCGAGCACCGCGTAGACGATCCCGCTCGCGGGGGCCGCTAATCGCTTCATGACTGTCCCCCAGCCCCGAACCCGGAATGGGTCCGTCAATCAATTGACGGAACTGTCCGCCAGCGCCGACCAGGGCCGAAAGTCCCATCGCCGACCGGCGGCCGCGCGCCGGATCGATCGCTTCGGTCGGCGTCAGAGGAGCTGTTGGACCCGGGCGCGCAGGGCTCGTTCGGGTTGCGCGCCGACCACGCGGTCGACGAGCTCCCCGCCGCGGAGGAACAGCAGTGTCGGGATGCTCCGGGCCTCGTAACGCGCTGCGGTTCCCGGCGCCTCGTCGACGTTGACCTTGACCACCTTGAGGTCGCCGGCGAAGTCGCGGGCGAGCGTCTCGAGGACCGGCGCGACCATCTTGCACGGCCCGCACCAGGGGGCCCAGAGGTCGACGAGCACGAGCCGCGCCGAGTCGACGACCGACGCGAAGTCGTCGTCCCCGGCGTCGGCCACCCACGGCAGATCGGAGTGGCACCGCGCGCAGCGCGGCGTGCCGGGCGAGCTGCGCGGCACGCGGTTCTTCGTCGCGCACGACGGACAGGCGACGACGGCGGAGGCCACGCGTGCAGGTTATGGCCGATCGGCGCCCGACCGACCTCATCCACACCGGCGCGACCGTCGATGGCGGCGACCGCCCGGGCCGGCGACCGCCCGAGTCGGCGACGAACATGCGATCATCGGCGCCGTGGACGTGTCGCGCGATCGGACGGCGGAGGAGCTCATCGCCACGCTTGAGATGCAGCCGCATCCCGAGGGCGGCCACTACGTCGAGACGTGGCGCGGGCGGCCGGGCGACGGTGGCCGCGCCATCGGGACGGCGATCAACTTCCTGCTGCGCGCGGGTGAGCGGTCACGCTGGCACCGGGTGGACGCCGACGAGATCTGGCTCTTCCAGATGGGCGCGCCACTGCGGTTGCTGGTCGCCGACGCCGGCGGCCCTCCGGCCGAGCACGTCGTCGGCGATCCGCTCGACCGCCCCCCACACGAGCTGCAGGCCGTGGTTCCCGCACGCGCGTGGCAGGCGGCGGAGTCGACCGGGGCGTGGTCGCTGGTGGCGTGTGTCGTCGTTCCCGGCTTCGAGTTCGACGGTTTCGAGTTGGCGCCCGACGGCTGGTACCCCGGCTCGCCGGAGTGACGCCGGCACCCCGCGGGCGCCGACGCTGGTTCCACATCAGACCTGTTCAGAGCCGTTGACGAGACCGGTTCGTTTTCGTATCTTCATGTTACGAACGTGTTACAGACGCGTTCCTGTCAGAAGGAGCCCCCCTATGAAACTCCACCCTCCAACGCACGGGACCTACGTTGGCCACGACGTCGTGGACAGCGAGAACCACGAGGTCGGAACGGTCAGCGACGTCATCTATGACGACGACGGGAACCGGCCGGCCTGGCTCGTCGTCGACCTCGGCCTCCTCCACGGCGCAAGGTACGTTCCCGTCGCGCACTCCTACACAGCCGACAACGGCAACATCGTCGTCCCGTACGACAAGCATCAGGTGAAGGGCGCCATCAAGCCCCCTCGCAATCACGTGCTCACCGCCGAAGACGTCGAGCGTCTCATCACGCACTATGAGTTGCACGACACCCGCAACGTGGCCCGCCCCCGCGCCCACGACGGCCGGCACGGCATCCGCGACGTGCTGCAAGTCGGCGCGCACGACGAGCGGCACGACACCGGCGAGTTCGGCGGCGCGTGATGCGCTACCTCCTGCTGGCCGACGGGCCGGTCGTCGCCGATCTCGTCCGCGCCCGCGTCCCCGCGACCCAGACCGGCGACGCCCGGATCCACGTCGTCGTTCCCACCCGCGAGATCTCCGCCGACGAGCGGCGGATGGTGTCGATCGAGAACTCGGCCCCCGAGGACGGCACGTCGCCGGAGGTCGTCGCCGCCCGCTGGCGTCTGCGCAGCGCGATCGACGCGCTGGCTGGCCTCGGTCTCGACGAGGTCACCGGAGACATCGGAGACGCACGGCCGCTCGACGCGCTCGAGCACGCGCTCGACGCGGGGCGGTACGACGCGGTCATCGTCGTCACCCGGCCGATCGGCGCCGCCGGCTGGGTCCACCTGGACCTCCCCCACCGGATCGAACGCCACGTCGACCTCCCGGTCATCCACATCGAGGTCGACCTCGTCCACCGGTGACCTGCGCGTCGCGTCCGGCCTCCTACGCTCGCCCGGGTGGAGGAGTTCAGCGGTCTTGGTGTGGCCGAACTGTCGGAGCTGCTACGACGCCGCGACGTGTCGCCCGTCGAGCTGGCGACCGGGGTGCTCGACCGGATCGACGCGCAGAACGAGCGCCGCCACGCGTTCGTGGCGATGACTCGGGAGCGGGCGTTGGCGGAGGCGGAGGCGGCCGAACGGGAGCTGGCGGAGGGCACGGTGCGGGGGCCGCTGCACGGCATCCCGTACGCGGCGAAGGACCTGTTCGACGTCGAGGGCGAGGTCACCGGCGCCGGCACGCGGCTGCTCGCCGCCAACGTCGCGGCGGGTGACTGCGCGGTCGTGCGCCGGCTGCGCGCCGCCGGCATGGTGCTGGTCGGCAAGACGCACACCGTGCAGTTGGCGTACGGCGGCGTCGGGATCAACCACGACACGGGCACCCCCCGCAACCCGTGGCGCGACGACGAGCCGCACGTGCCCGGCGGTTCGTCGAGCGGATCGGCGGTCGCCGTCGCGGCCGGGCTCGTGCCGGTCGCGCTCGGGACCGACACCAGCGGGTCGGTGCGGGTGCCGGCCTCGCTGTGCGGAGTCACGGGGCTGAAGACGACGGTCGGCCGGGTGAGCCGGGCCGGGGTGTACACGCTCAGCGCGACGCTCGACTCGGTCGGGCCGCTGGCGCGCTCCGCCGCCGACTGCGCTCTCGTCTACGAGGCGATGCAGGGCGCCGACGCCGCCGACCCGGCGACGGTCGGGCAGACCGAGCACGACGTGCGCTCGACCATCGACGACGGCGTCGCCGGCCTCCGGTTGGCGTTCATCGAGACGATGTTCTTCGACGGCGCCGACCCGGAGGTGGCCGCCGCGGTCCGCGCGGCCGGCGACGTGCTCGCCGAACTCGGCGCCGACGTCACGTCGATCGAGGCCCCGGAGGTCGACGAGGTGATGGGCGGTGCCGACGCCCCCCATCGGGCGTGGACGGTGGCCGCCGAGGCGTGCGCCGTCAACCGGCGGTTCCTCGAGGAGTCGTTCGACGAGCTCGACCCGGTGGTCGCCCATCGCATGCGGAGGGGCTTCGAGCTGCGCGCGGTCGACCTGCTCGAGGCAGAGGCCGCGTGGCGTCGACTGCACGCCTCGTTCGCCGCGCGCACGGCCGGCATCGACGCCTTCCTCGTGCCGTCGACGATGCTGCCCGCCCGCCCGGTCGCCGAGGTCGACGCCTCGCTGGAGACGTACGCCCGCTTCAACGTCGACTACCTGCGCAACACCTCGATCGGCAACCGGCTGGGGTGGTGCGGGCTGTCGGCGCCGTGCGGGTTCACGACCGACGGCCTGCCGATCGGCCTGATGATCGAGGCCCCGGCGATGCGGGAGCACGTCGTTCTGCGCGTCTGCCGGGCGTTCCAGCGGGCGACCGACTGGCATCGCCGGCGGCCGGGCTGAGCACGAGACGGCGCCGATCCAACGGCTGAGGACGACGGGGCCACCGGCCGCCGTCATCGGCGTTCAACCGCTGAAGCTACGATCTTGACGCTGCGCCGCACTGCGACGCGACATCATGAGAGGGGACAGGAAATGGCAAAGTACCTGGTGCAGGGCACGTACACCGCCGAGGGCGCGAGGGGCCTCATGAAGGAGGGCGGCTCGGGCCGACGGGCGGCGGCAACCGCCGCGATGGAGTCGGTGGGAGGTTCGGTCGAGTCCTTCTACTACGCGTTCGGCGACGTCGACGTGATCGGGATCTGTGACTTCCCCGACGAGGCATCGGTCACCGCGATCTCGCTGATGATCAACTCGTCGGGATCGGTGAACGTCACGTTCACACCGCTGATGACGGCCGAAGACCTCGACGCTGCGGCGGCGAAGACGCCGACGTACCGCCCACCGGGCGGCTGAGGGAACTCCTACACCGATCGCGCCGCCGCTGCCAGCCGGTAAGCGAACACTCGTGTTCGCGCGCCGCTGAACTCGGCTGCCCTACGCTCGATCGTGATGGGCGACCGCCAGGCGCACGATCACGACGACGAGCACAGCGAGCTCGGCGAGATGGACGTCCGGGTCCGGGCGCTCGAGACGTTGCTGACCGAGAAGGGGTACATCGACCCGGCCGCGCTCGACGAGCTCATCGACGCCTACCAGACCCGCATCGGCCCGCGGAACGGCGCCCGCGTGGTGGCGCGGGCGTGGGTCGACCCCGACTTCGCTCGATGGCTGCGCTCGGACGCCAACGCGGCGATCGCCTCGCTCGGGTACACCGGCCGGCAGGGCGAGCACATGGTCGCCGTCGAGCAGACGGACCGAACCCACAACATGGTCGTGTGCACGCTGTGCAGCTGCTACCCGTGGCCGGTGCTCGGTCTGCCGCCGACGTGGTACAAGAGCGCGCCGTACCGGTCGCGAGCCGTGCGCGACCCCCGGGGCGTGCTCGCCGAGTTCGGGGTCGCGCTGCCCGCCGACATCGAGGTGCGGGTGTGGGACTCGACCGCCGAGATCCGGTACCTCGTGATCCCCCAGCGCCCGGCGGGCACCGACGGCTGGAGCGAGGAGCGGCTCGCCGAGTTGGTGACCCGCGACTCGATGATCGGCGTCGGGCACCCGCTCGACCCGGTGGCGGTCCCCGGCGGAGTGCCCTCGCCGTGAACTACGTCAGCCACGCCGACCTCGGCGGCACGACGGGCCACGGACCGATCGAGCACGAGCCCGAGGGGGTCGTCTTCCACCACGACTGGGAGGCCAAGGCGCTCGCGCTGACGCTGGCCGCCGGCGCCTCCGGCGCGTGGAACATCGACATGAGCCGGCGCTCCCGCGAGACGCTGCCCGACTACGCGCGCCTCACCTACTACGAGATCTGGACGGCGGGCCTGGAACGGCTGCTCGTCGAGCGCGGCCTGGTGACCGCCGAGGAGGTCGCCGCCGGCCGCGCGCTCGTCGAGCCGGTCGAGGTCGCCGGCGTGCTGACCGCCGACCGCGTCGCGGCGACGCTCGCCCGGGGTGGGCCGGTCGAGCGGGCGCCGTCAGGCCCGGCCCGCTTCGCCGCCGGCGACCGCGTGCGGACCCGGTCCGGCCCCGTCGACCACCACACCCGGCTGCCCGGCTACGTCGCCGGCCGGGTCGGCACGGTCGAGCGGGTCCACGGCGCCCACGTCTTCCCCGACACCAACGCCCACGACGGCGGCGAGCAGCCCGAGTGGCTGTACACCGTGGTGTTCGACGCCGCCGACCTGTGGGCCGACGCGCCGCCCGGCCAGCGGGTGTCGGTCGACGCCTGGGAGCCCTACCTGGCGCCGGCGGCCGGGGGCGAGCCGTGACGTCGCCGTCGCCCTCGTTGTTCCCCGGCCAGCCCGTCGACGACGGCGAACCGGTGTTCCGCGAGCCGTGGGAGGCGCACGCGTTCGCGATGGCGGTGCACCTCCACGAGCAGGGCCTGTTCACCTGGCCGCAGTGGTCGGCCGCGCTGACCGACGAGATCGAGCGGGCGGAGGCCGCCGGCGACCCCGGCACCGGCGACCCCGACACCGGCGCCGACTACTACCGCATCTGGCTCGCCGCACTCGAACGGCTGGTCGCCGACACGGGCGCGGCGTCGGCCGACGACCAGGAACGCACCCGGGAGGGGTGGCGCCGCGCCGCCGCGCGGACGCCGCACGGCCAGCCGATCGAGCTGCGTCCGGGCGACGTCGCAACCTGAACGCCGCGCCGCTCCCCCGCCCACGACGGACGGTTGCGCGATGTGCGGCGGCCCACCGGCACACATCGGACCGCGCCGGCACCCGCCGCGCGATCCACCCGAGACACGCTGGCCCGCATCGCCCGGCCGCACCGAGAACGCGTGTGGGAGACTCCCGGCGTGGCGCCGAGTGGGATCGTGGACGTCGAGCGGTTCGCGCTGCGCTACTCGATGTCGCGCAAGGCGGCGATGCAGGCGGTCGAGCACGAGGTGCTCGGGAGCGACTACCAGGCCAACGGGTACACGACGGTCGCCCAGGCGATCGAGCTCGGCGAGCGCTTGCAGCTGCGGGCTGGGCAGCTGTTGCTCGACGCCGGCAGCGGATGCGGGTGGCCGGGGCTGTTCCTCGCCGCACGGCACGGCTGCGCGGTCCTCGGCGTCGACCCGGTGGCCGGCGGTGTCGCCACGGCCAGCCGACGGGCGCGCGCCGACGGGATGGCCGACCGGGCGTGGAACGTTCTCGCCTCGGCCGACGCCTTCCCGATCCGATCGGGCGCGGTCGACGCTGTCGTGCACACCGACCTCATGTGTTGAGTTCGCCGCAAGCTCTCCGTGCTGAGAGCGTGCCGACGGGTCCTCCGGCCGGGCGGCCTCATCGCCTTCACGACGATCCTGCCGACACCCGGGCTCCCGGCTCCGGCACGGCGGCGGGCGAACCGCGTCGGCGTCGCGGTCGCGGTCCCGACGAGCTATCCGAGCCTGCTGCGGTCGGCCGGCTTCACCGCCATCGACGAGATCGACGTCAGCGCCGACTATCGAGCGACCCTGATGCGGTGGATGGCCGCGACCGATCGCCACGAAGACGCCCTTCGGGCGGCGACCGGTGACGCCTTCTTCGACGACCGGGTCGCCAGCCGCCGGCGTTCGCTCGCCGCGGTCGACGCCGGCCTCCATCAGCGGCGTCTCTACACCGCCGTCCGCTGACGTACCGGCTCGCACAGCCCGGCGGCCCGCATATCCCGGCGGCCCGCGCACCGCGGCGGCCCGCGCACCCGGGCGGTCAGAATTCCCCCGATCCCGCCGCACAAACGCGCATCACCGGCGCCAAGATTTCCCACCGGTGAGAATCCGGGGGACCCCTCCACCCCAACTCTCACCGCAACCGCCAAGATTCCCCCACCGGTGAGAGTCCGGGGGACCCCTCCGCCCCAACTCTCACCGCAACCGCCAAGATTCCCCCACCGGTGAGAGTCCGGGGGACCCCTCCGCCCGAACTCTCAC
>JBFGCT010000089.1:0-16464 GCA_041581055.1 Ilumatobacteraceae bacterium
GATGTAGGCGCACACCCCGCCGTTGCGTTGCGCCTCGGCGACGACGTGCATGGCGAGCGTCGACTTGCCCGACGACTCCGGGCCGTAGATCTCCGTGACCCGGCCCCGGGGCAGGCCGCCGACACCGAGCGCCAGGTCGAGCGACAGCGCGCCGGTGGGGATCGTCTCGATCGCCATGTTGGTCCGCTCGCCCATCTTCATGATGGCGCCGGCGCCGAACTGCTTGTCGATCTGGGCGAGCGCCATGTCGAGGGCTTTGTCACGATCGTTGCTGCTGCTCATGTCTGTCTCGTTTCGGTTGCTCGAAGAATCTCGGGTCGGGTGGGGGTGGGCTCGGTGGATACAAGGCACCGTAGGGAGGGGGTGTCACAGTTGGGGCCGGTGGGGAATCACAGTAGTGTAACCAACGAACAATCGTTCGTTCAAGCATCTTCGGAACGAACGTCGAGCGATCGCCCGATCACCTCGATGTCGAAGTCGTCGATCGTCACCGGCCGCATCGCCAGGTCGAGCGCCTGCCACACGGTGTACGACATCGGATAGGCCAGGACCGGCAGGATCAGCGCCGCCGGGCCGAGGACCGCCAACAGCGGCGCGACGGCGATGTCGGGCCAGGTCAACACGACACCGATCCCCATCGCGACCATGAGCGCGCCGATGACGATCACCGTCGACACCGCCACGGCGCCCAGCTCGAAGCCCTCGTCGCCGCGCCGCCAGCGCAACCCACACGTCCGGCAGGCGGTCGATTTGGAGAACCATCCGGTGAAGAACGCCCGCCGCCCATCGCACCACGGACACCGCCATCGGACCCCTCGAACGAGCATTCGCGACAGGGTCGGACGCGTCACGGTCGTAGCGTAGGGCTCAAATTTGTCAGACTCTCTCGGTGCGGCGTTCTCTGGCAGGTGTGCTCTTGATCGCGGCGGGCGTCTTTCTCGCCCTCGCGGCCAGCTCGTTCTGGCTCGGCCGCGTCGCGTTCACGCCCTCGTCCGACACCGACACGGCGAGGGCGATCCTCGGCGACGAGGCGATCCGCGGCGAGATCGCCGCCCTTGTCGCCGGCGCCGACGCGCCGACGCTCAACCAGTCGCCGGCGCAGTTGAAGGAGTACATCGAGCAGATCGCGACAATCCCCGCCGGCGCGACCGTCATGGCCGACTTCGTCGCCGAGGCCCACGCTCGCCTGATCGGCGAACGCGACGAGCCGGTGCGCATCACCGGCCCGCAACAGGTGCTGATCGTGCGCGACGAGTTGGTCGCGCTCCAGCAACCGGTCACGCTGCCCGTCCAGGAGGTCGGGTCGGTCGCGCTCGTCAACGACGCCATCGGCTGGATCAGCCTGATCTGCGCCTCGCTCGGCGTGCTCTCGCTGATCGCTGGACTGATCCTCCGACCCGAGCGCGGCGAGTCGACCCTCGCGCTCGGCATCGGGCTGGCCAGCCTCGGCGTGTCGATGATCGTGCTCGGCTATCTCGTCCCCCTGGCGCTGTTGCCGGCGCTCTCGGGCACGACCTGGACCGGCGCCTTCTCGCGGCTGGCCAACCACTGGCGCACGGTCACCTTCGCCATCGCGCTGATGGCGATCATCCTCGCCGGGTTGGTCATGTTCGGCACGACGAGCCTGCGCCAGCGCCGCCAGTGGTCGACTCCGCTCGCCGTCGGCCGTTACCGCGACGACCACAGCTGGAGCCGGTGACCGAGCCCGCGGGGCCGAGGGTGCTGGCGACCGAGGGGTCTGGTGGGTGCTTCCCCTGGGATTCGAACCCAGAACCAATGGATTAAGAGTCCACTGCTCTGCCGTTGAGCTAGAGAAGCAAGCGACCTGGCAGGGTACCAACCGGGAAATCGGTACGCACCCTGTCAGGCCGGTCGCATTGCTGCGTGGGGTGGCCAAGGGGACTTGAACCCCCAACCGCCAGGATCACAACCTGGTGCTCTACCTGTTGAGCTATGACCACCATGGGCGCCGGTAGTCTGCCAGCGGTCGGCGCGTTCGCCACCATCGAATCGGGCCGGCCCCGCCGGCGGCGGGTCAGTGCGTGATCACCCGCGGGAGCGAGCCCGCCTGGGCCACCCACGCCGCCACCTGGTCGACCGTCGGCAACTGCCGCACGAGCCGCTTGGCGGCGTTGACCTCGCCCATCTTCTTGTGCAGGTTCTCGGCCTTGCGCTGGGCCAGCTCGACGACCGTGTCGACCCCCGCCGCCTCGAGCAGGTCGCTGTACTGGGTGCCGACCCCGCTGATCCGCATCAGATCGGCCCGGTTGACCCACTTGAGCACCTGCTTGGCGGTGACGCCGGCCTGCGCGGCGAGGTGCTTGCGGCCCGCGGCCGACCCGGCGACGTTCAGCAGTTGGCCGGTGGTCGTCACACCCGCGGCGGCGAGCTTGTCGGCGGTCGCCGGCCCGATTCCTTCGATGATCTTGAGCATGCGTCGACCGTACTCGGCGGGGCGGCACGCGGTCGAATGACGGGCCCCGTCCGTGGTCACGCGGTCGTCAGCCGCCGGCGATCGCGACGGCGACGGCGACGGCGGCGGCGACCTCGGCGTTGTGCTCGGCCAGGGCGAGGTTGGCCGGCACGCTGCGGCCGCCGGTCGCCTCGCCGATTCGGCCGAGCACGAACGGGGTGATCGCCGCCCCGGTGATCGCGGAGCGCGCGCACTCCGCGAGCGCCGCGTCGAGGACCGCCTCCAGCTCGACGGGATCGAGCTCGTCGGCCTCGGGGATCGGCACCGTCAGCAGCATCCCCGACGACGGCCGGCTCAGCGAGCGGAAGACCCGCGCCACCTCGTCGGCGTCCTCGACCCGGTGCGGCGCCGGGAGCCCCGACGACCTCGTGTAGAAGGCGGGGAACCAGTCGTGGCGCCACCCCAACACGGGCACCCCGATCGATTCCAGGTGTTCGAGCGTGCGCGGCAGGTCGAGGAAGGCCTTGGCCCCTGCCGACACGGCGACGACGCGGTGGTTGGCGAGCGCGTCGAGGTCGGCGGAGACGTCGCCGGTGAGCTCGGCGCCACGGTGCACGCCGCCGAGGCCGCCGGTGGCGAAGACGGCGACGCCGGCCGCGGCGGCGATCGCCACCGACGCGGACACCGTCGTCGCGGCGAACGGCCAGCGCTGGGCGACGGCGACCGCGATGTCGCGCTCGGCCGCCTTGCGGGCGACGCCGAGGATCCGCTCGTGCTCGGCGGCGTCCAGGCCGACCCGGACCACGCCGTCGAGCACGGCGGTCACCGCGGGGACCGCTCCCCCGCGCCGGATCGCCGACAGGCAGCGATCGAGCGCCTCGCCGTTGGCGGGCGTCGGCAGCCCGAGGTTGGAGAAGATGGTCGACTCGAGCGCCACCACGGCCCGGCCGTCGGCCAGCGCCGTCGCGACCTCGTCGGTGCACGTCGTCTCCATCACCGGACCAGTCTGCCGCTGATCGTCACGCGGCCGGCGTGAACCGGGCCACGGTCTCGACGTGGGGCGTCTGCGGACACAGGTCGAGCACCTCGACGCGCGTCGGGCGATACCCGTGCCCCGCGAGCAGCAACGCGTCGCGGGCGAGCGAGACCGGGTCACAGCTGACGAGCACGATCGGCGCCGGGAACACGGTGGCGAGCGCCGCCGCGCCGGGCGCGCCGAGGCCCGGGCGGGCGGGGTCGGCGACGACGATGTCGACCGGCCGGTCGCCCGCCGCCCACCGGCCGACCTCGCCGCGCACGATCGTCGCCGACCGGCCGGCGAGGTTGTGCTCGGCGGCGACGCACGCCGAGCGCGACGACTCGATCACCGTGACGTGGCCGGCCCCGGCCATCGCCGTCGCGGCGAACAGCCCGACGCCGCCGTAGGCGTCGAGCGCGTGGTCGGCGTGCGCCAGCTCCGGCGCCGCCCTGACCACGGCGTCGACGAGCAGTTCGGCGGCCTGCTGCCCGGACTGGAAGAACGACGCCGCCGAGACGCGGAGGGCGCGGCCGGCGATCGTCTCCCGCAGGAAGGCGCGATCGCCGATGTGGACGTCGGACGGCAGGCCCTCGACCATCTGCGCGCCGCGCCGATTCCATCGGGCGGTGATGGCCCCGGTGGCCACCGACGTGCGCAGGGTCAGCTCCACGCCGGGGGCGACACGCAGGTCGCGCAGCAGCGCGGAGAGCGCCGGGTGGGCGACGAGGCAGTCGTCGATCGGCACGACGACGTCGCTGGCGTGCGCTCGAAACCCGAGGCCGCCACCGGGCGCCCCGACCACGCGGACCGTCGTGCGGTAGGCGGTGGCTCCGACGGCCCCGCCGCGCTCGACGATCCGCTCGACGACCGCCTCGTCGAGCCGCCCGACGCGGCGCAGCGACTCGACGACGATCGCCACCTTCGCGTCGAACTGGGCGGACGGTTCGATGTGCATCCAGCCGCAGCCCCCGCAGCCGGCTCGCCGGTGAGCGCAGCGCGGGACGACCCGGGCGGCGGACGGTTCGAGCACCTCGGCCACCGCACCCTTGGCGAAGTCCTTCTTGGCCGAGGTGACGTCGACGGCGACCAGCTCGCCGGGGAGCGCGCCGTGGACGAACACGACCCGGCCCTCGTCATCGCGCGCCATGGCGTCTCCCCCTGCGACGAGCCGATCGGGGCGGACGGTCAGCACCATCGGATCAGCGTACGGGTGCGAGAATCGAGACATGAGCACCGACGCAATCGAGTGGTACTGGGACTTGCGGCGCAAGCGGGCGGTCAGGGCCGACGAGCGCGGGCCCGGCGACGACACGCTCGGCCCGTACGCCACGCGCTACGAGGCCGAACACTGGAAGGACAAGGTCGACGAGCGGAACAAGGTCTGGGACGAGGCCGACGAAGCGTGGGAGCGCGGCGATGGCGACGGCGCGCAGTAGGTTGCCGGGGCGATGCCGCGCCCGATCCTGATCGCACCGTCCGTCCTGCCCGCCGACTTCGCGCGGCTCGGCGAGGAGGTCGCCGCGCTCGAGGCCGCGGGCGTCGACCTCATCCAGTGGGACGTGATGGACGGCCAGTTCGTCCCCAACCTCACCTTCGGCCCCGACGTCATCGCCTCGGCGCGGCCGCACGCCACCGTCCCGTTCGAGGCCCACCTGATGGTGCTCACGCCGGACGTGATGGCCGGCGACTACATCGCGGCCGGGTGTTCACGCCTGATCGTCCACGCCGAGGCGTGCCCCCACCTCCACCGCACGCTCGGGAACATCAACGACCTCGGCGCCAGCGCGGCGGTCGCGCTCAACCCCGCCACGCCGGCGTCGGCCGTGGCACACGTCCTCGACCTGATCGACATGGTGCTGGTGATGACGGTCAACCCGGGGTTCGGGGGCCAGGCGTACATCCCGACGATGGAGCCGAAGATCGCCGAGGTCGCCCGCATGCTCGACGACGCCGGCCGGTCCGACGACGTGCACATCGAGGTCGACGGAGGGATCGGCCCGTCGACGATCGCCGGGGCGGCGGCGGCGGGGGCCAACGTCCTGATCGCCGGCAGCGCCCTGTACCGCGACCCGGACGGTCTGGAACACGCGGTCTCCGATCTCCGGGCCAGGGCGGCCGCCGCCGCGGCCTGATCCGCCCGAGCCTGATCCGCCCGAGCCTGATCCGCCCGAGCCTGGTCCGCCCGAGCCTGATCCGCCCGGGCGTCACGGCGCCGGCCGCAGCATCCCCCACATGTGCGGCCCGCCCGGCACGTCCCATTCCGAGCGAACATCGAATCCGTGCCGGCGGTAGTACACGACGTTCTCCGCCGTCTCGGTCTCGAGGTAGCACGGCAGGCCCTCGGCGTCGGTGCGCTCGAACATCGCCGCCATCAAGGTCGCTCCGAGGCCCTGCCGCTGCCAGTCCGGATGGGTCGCCAGCATCTGGAGGTACCAGTGCGGCTCGGGTGGGGTGTGCGCGTCCATCAGCGGCGTGAGCACCTTGAACCGCTCGACCCGCTCGGGCGGCGGCGGGTCGACCGGCGGATCCACCTCGACCTCGACCTCGGGGCGGCCCGGCGGGATCCAGACCGCGAGCGCCGCCGCGTCGCCGGTGCACCAGACCTCCTCGAGGGCGAGCCAGTTCGTCATCGCGCCGCGGAAGACCTCGCCGCCCGGCTGGAGGTACTCCTCGTCGCCGGGGATCAGCCAGCGCGTAATTGGGTCGTCGACGAACGCCCGCATCGCCGTGACGCTCAGGCGGCGGACGTCGGCACGCGTTGCCCGGCGGACCGTCATCGCGCCGACTGTAGGGGCCGGCCGCACCGGCCGCCGAGTGCTACAACGGCGCGGTGCCGGATCAGCGACCGACGATCGTGGAGACCGTGCCGGCGCGCGCCGCGCTGGCCGGGAACCCGTCCGACGGGTACGACGGCGCCGTCCTGGCGGTTCCGGTCCGTGGCGTCTTCGCCCGGGTCGAGGCGCGGCCGGCCGAGCGCCTGCGGGTCGGCGGTCGGACGTTCGGATCGCTCGACACGCTCCGGGCGGCGCTGCGCCGCGGCGAGGTCGCCGGCCTGTCGTCACTGGGCGCCGCCGCGGTCGACGCGTTCGCCACCCATGTCGGCCCGCCCGCGCCGTGCGCGCTGGAGATCTCGACGTCGATTCCCGAGTCGGTCGGGCTCGCCGGGTCGAGCGCGGTCGTCGTCGCCGTGCTGCGGACGCTCGCCCGCGCCTCGGGTCGGCGCGTCCCGCCGCCGAACGAGCTGGCGGCGATCGCGCTCGCCGCCGAGGTCGACGGCCTGGGCATCGCGGCGGGGCTCCAGGATCGCGTCGTCCAATGTCACGACGCGCCGATGCACATGGAGTTCGGTGGCGGCCGGCACGAGGTGGTGCGCCCCGGCCGACCGATGCGCCTGCACGTCGCGTACCGCCCGGACGCCGCCGCGCCGAGCGACATGACCCACGGCCCGTTGCGCGCCCGGCACGCGCGCGGCGACATCGACGTCCGGGAAGCCATGGACGCGCTCGCCGAGCAGGCCCGGCTGGCGACGGGCGCGCTGCGCGCCGGTGACGGTGGGGCCCTCGGCGCGGCGATGGACCGGTCGTTCGACATCAGGCGCTCGATCGTCCCGCTCGACTCGGCGCACGTCGAGATGATCGAGGTGGCGCGGTCCTCGGGGGCGGCCGCCAACTTCTCCGGGTCCGGGGGGTCGATCTCGGTGCTGGTCGACGACGACGGCGGCGCCGACCGGGCGAGCTCGGCCCTGGCGGCGATCGGTTGCGGCTTCCTCGACGTGTCCCTCGAGTGACGCCCCCGCCCGATGTGACACCGGTTCCCTACGATCGGGCTGTGCCCATCGCCGCCACGACCACCCGGCCCGAGGGGGCGATCGACGCGCTGGCCGCCGTCATCGGCGAGGCCAAGGGCGACGAGATGCTCGAGCCCGTCGTCGTCGCCGTGCCGAGCAACACGTGCGGGGTGATGACCCGCCGCGCGCTCGGCCGGGTCGGCGGCATCGCCGGCGTCGACATGGTCACCCTGAACCGCCTCGCCGAGCTGATCGCCGGCCCGGCGCTGGCGGCCGCCGACCGGGCGCCGATGTCGACCCCGGTGATCGACCTCGCCATCGCCGACGTCCTCGCCGAGGAGCCGGGCGCCTTCGCCGCCGTCGCGTCGCACCCGTCGACCGTCGTCGCCCTCCGCGAGCTGCACCGCGAGCTGCGGCTGGCCGGCGACGCCGCGGCCAGCGCGCTGGCCGCCCACTCCCGCCGCGGGCGCGAGGCGGTCAGGGTGAGCCGGGCGGCGACCCGCCGCCTCGACCGGCGCTGGTACGACGACGCCGACCTGTTCGTCCACGCCACGGCGGCGGTCCGCGCGGCGGCGCCCGCCGGCCTCCGGCACCTCGTCGTCCATCTGCCCCACGATCTCCGAGGGCTGCCGATGACGTTTGTGGTCGAGCTGGGCCAGCGGCTCGACGTCCGGATCGTGACCACCCGGGTCGGCGACGCCGCCGCCGACGCGGACTCGGTGGCGACGCTCGACGCGCTCGGGGTGTCCGCCGTGCCGCCCGAGCCGGCGGCGCCGAGCCCGCCGGTCCGCGTCGTGTCAACCACCGACGCCGACGACGAGGCCCGCATCGCGACCCGGCTCGTGGTCGACGCCGCCCGCGGCGGCACCCCCTTCGAGCGCATCGCCGTCCTCTGGCCGGTCCAGCGCCCCTACGCCCGGCTGGTCGAGCACCACCTCGACGCCGCCGAGATCCCGTGGAACGGCCGGCCCGGCACCGCGCCCAGCGAGCGGCTCGCGCCGCGGCTGGTGCTCGACCTGCTCGACGTCGACCGGCGCGGCCTGCGACGGCGCGACCTGTTCGCCATGCTCGCCGACGTCCCGGCGCGCGGCGCCGACGGCGCCTATCTCCCGACGGCGAGCTGGGAGCGGGTCAGCCGCGAGGCGGGGGTCGCCCGCGACGACGACTGGCAGCGACGCCTCGGCGCCTTGGCGAACAGCGAGCGATGGGGGCCGGCGGCGGCCGAGCTGTCGAGCTTCATCAGCGGCCTGCGCGCCGACCTGGGGCACCCGGCCGCCACCGCCCGCTGGTGGGACTGGGCGGTCTGGTGCGGCGACCAACTCGACCGCTGGATCGGCCGCCAGGCCCTCGAACGCCTTCCCGAGCCCGAGTACCGCGCGTGGGAGGCGCTGACCCGGGCGCTCGACCGCCTGCGGCACCTCGACCCGGTCGGCGCGCCGGTGACCAGACACCGGTTCCGGGCGACCCTCGAGGCCGAGCTCGACGACATGCCGGGGCGGCAGGGGCGGGTCGGCGACGGTGTCACGGTCGGCCCGCTCGCCGGGGCCGACGGGCTCGATGTCGACGTGGTCGTCGTGCTCGGCGGCGCCGAGGGCACGCTGCCGCCGACCCCGCGTGGCGACCCGCTCCTGTCCGACGCCGACCGTGCGGCGGCGGGGCTCCCGGCGAGCGACGCGCTCGGCGATCGGTTGCGCCGGAACCTGCTCGGCGTGTGCGCCAGCGCCGCGGTCACGGTCACCATCCCCCGCGGCGACCTCCGGGCGACGAGCCACAACCGGCCGTCGCGCTGGATCGCGGAATGGACCGACGACCCGCGGCTGCACGTCGTCGCCTCGCACACCGCCGGGCTCGCCGCAACCGAGTTCCCGGCCTCGCCCGCCGAGCACCGTCTGCGGGCCCGCTTCGGGCACGTGATGGCCGGCCACCCCGTCGACACCGCACAGGGCGCCGACGCCGACCCCGTCCTGCGGCGCGGCGTTGCCCTGCGCCGCGCCCGGCACTCCGATCGCCTGACGGTGTACGACGGCGACCTGAGCGCGGTCGACGTCCCCCGGCTCGACCACGCGGTCTCCCCGAGCCGGCTCGAGGCCTGGGCGGCGTGCCCCCACGCGTACTTCGTGCGCTACCTGCTCGACGTCAGGGCGGTCGACGAACCCGACGACGAGATCAGCATCACCGCGCTCGACCGCGGCAGCGCGACCCACGACGCGCTCGACCGCTTCCACCGCGCCGTGATCGACGGCGCGTTGTCGCAACCGACCGAGGCCGGCTGGAACGACGAGCACCGTCACGCCCTCGGCCGGTTCTTCGACGAGGTCAGCGACGAGACCGAGCGGCGGGGCCGCACCGGGCGGCCGGCGTACTGGGCGGTCGAGCGGGAGCGGATGCGCGCCGACCTGCTCGCCTGGCTCGACCACGACAGCGTCAAGGTCGCCGAGCGGCGCGCCCAGGTCGTCGCCTCCGAGCACCGGTTCGACACCGACGCCGACGTCTCGATCCCCCTTCCCGACGGCCGGCGGGTCCAGCTGCTCGGTTCGATCGACCGCGTCGACCGGTGCGCCGACGGCCTGCTCGTCGTCACCGACCACAAGACCGGGAGCGCCCGCCGCTATCGCGGGCTGACCGCCGACGACCCGACGCTCGGCGGCACGGCGTTCCAGCTGCCGGCCTACGCCGCCGCCGCCCGGGCGCTCAGCGGCGAGCCCGACGCGCCGGTCTTCGCCGAGTACGGGCTGTTCGCCAAGGGCGACTACGAGCGGTTCGGCTACACGGTCACGCCCGACGTGTGGGCCGGGGTGCAGGCCGATCTCGCCGAGGTCGTCGACGGGATCGAGGCCGGGTTCTTCCCCAACCGTCCCGAACAGCCCGGCTGGCGGCTGTTCGTGTCGTGCGAGTACTGCGAGCCCGACCACCTCGGCACGAGCGAGCGCTGGGGCGAGTGGGAGCGCAAGCGCGCCGATCCGCGTCTCGCCCGCTGGTTCGCGCCGCCCGGGGCCGACTCGCCCGCCGCCGACCCGCCCGACCAGGCGGCGCGTCAGCGGATCCGGAACGACCTCGACGCGACGTTGTTCGTCGAGGCGGGCGCCGGCGCCGGCAAGACGAGCTCGCTCGTCGACCGGATCGTCAACCTGGTCGCCGGCGGGCAGCCGATCACCGGCGTCGCGGCGATCACGTTCACCGAGAAGGCGGCCGCCGAACTGCGCACGCGGGTCCGCGACCGCCTCGAAGCCGCCGGTTCGGGGCCGGCATCGGCGGCGCTCGACCAACTCGACCACGCCCCGATCGGCACGCTCCACGCCTTCGCTCGGCGGGTGCTGTTCGAGTACCCGATCGAATCCGGGCTGCCGCCCGCCTTCTCCGTGCTCGACGAGCTGGAGAGCGGGCTCCAGTTCGAGGAGCAGTGGGACGACCTGCTCGACCGGCTGCTCGACGACCCGGCGCCGGGGGGCGGGCTGCTCGACGGCGGGCGGGCACTGGTCGAGCTGTGCGAGTTCGACGGCTTCGGGATCCGCACCGGCGTCCGGCGGATGGCCGACGACTTCCGGGCCAACTGGGACCTCGTCGAGGAACGGGTCAGCCTGGAGGACCCCGGCCCGCTCACGCTCGACCTCACCGGGCTGATCTCCCGCGCCGAGCAGATCGCGTCCGTCCCCGTGCCCGACGACGACTCCCAGGCGGCGTTGGTCGGCGAGATCGGGCGGCTCGCGCTGGCCGCCCGCGGGGCGACGCACGCGCGCGCCCGGCTCGACGTGCTGCAGCTGGCGTCCCAGCGCTACGGCAAGTGGGCCGTGGGCGACGTGCGGACCGGCAGCAAGGCGAAGTGGCGGCAACACGGCGGGGCGGCCGCGCTCGACGACCTGCGGGCGAGCGAGCAGGGTCTCGCCCGCCACGTCGTCGAGATCCACGAGCGGGTGCGCCACCATCGGCGCCTGGTCCTCGGGGCGATCCTCGGGCGGTTCGTGATCGACGCCGCGGTCGACCGCGCCGAGGCCGGACGACTCGAGTTCCACGATCTGCTCGTGCTCGCCCGCCGCCTGCTGGCGACCCGCGCCGACGTCCGGGCCCGGCTCCACGATCGATTCCCGCGCGTGTTGCTCGACGAGTTCCAGGACACCGACCCGATCCAACTCGAGATCGCCGTGCGGTTGACGTCGGCGCCCGACGCCGCCGAGCAGGACGGCCGGTGGCGGGAGCTGGCGCCCCTGCCCGGGCGGCTGTTCATCGTCGGCGACCCGAAGCAGTCGATCTACCGGTTCCGCCGCGCCGACATCGCCCAGTATCTCAGCGCCGCCGATCAGGTCGGCGCCGACCGCGTGCGCCTCAGCGCCAACTTCCGGTCGAGCCGCGCCGTGATCGGCTTCGCCAACGACGTCTTCGGTCGGCTGATCGAGTTCACCGAAGACACGCAGCCGGCCTTCCAGCCCCTCGACGCGTGTCGCGCAGAGCGCCTGCTCGACCACGGCACGGTCACCGTGCTCGGCGACGAGTGCCACGACGACCTCGGCCGCGGCAAGGGTGGCGGCGTGGGCGAGGTCGGCGCGGCCGACGAGCTGCGGCGGCGCGAGGCCCGCGACGTCGTCGGGGCGATCGGGGCGGCACTCGCCGAGGGCTGGCCCGTCGGCGACGGCGACGGGCTGCGCCCGTGCCGCCCCGGCGACGTCTGCGTGCTGCTCCCGACGCGCATCTCGCTTCCGGCGCTCGAGAGCGAGCTGCGGGCGGCGCAGGTGCCGTACCGGGCCGAGAACGCGTCGGTGGTCTACGCCACCACCGAGATCAGGGATCTGCTGATGGTCCTGCGGGCGGCCGACGATCCGACCGATCAGCTCGCCCTGATCGCCGCACTGCGCAGCCCGCTGTACGGCTGCAGCGACGTCGAGCTGTACGACTGGCGCCGGGCGGGCGGGGTCTGGGGGCTGTGGGCGGAGCCACCCGCCGGGCTCGGCGCGCACCCGGTCGCCGTCGCGCTCGCCCACCTGCGCTCGGTCGCCGAGCGCATCGGGTGGGTGCTTCCGGCCGACCTTCTCGCCGCCGTGGTCGACGAGCGGCGGCTGCTCGACCTGGCGCTCGACGGCCCGGACGGGCGCGACGTGTGGCGGCGGGTGCGCTACGTCGTCGACCAGGCCCGCGCCTGGGCCGACGCCGGCGGCCACGGGGTCCGGCGATACCTGGCGTGGGCCAAGTTGCAGGCCGCCGAGCGCAGCGTCTCGGACACGATCCTGCCCGAGCACGACCACGACGCGGTCCGGATCATGACCATCCACGCCGCCAAGGGCCTCGAGTTCCCGATCACGATCGTCGCCGGGCTGACGACACAGCCGCGCCGCTCCCAAACCGCCGGGGTCGTGTGGGCCGACGACTCCTGGATGCTCGCCGGCAAGGGCGACGACGGCGACTTCTCCACCCATCAGCCGCTCGACGAGCAGATGGGCGACGCCGAGCGGCGGCGCCTGCTGTACGTCGCCTGCACCCGGGCCGTCGAGCACCTCGTCGTGTCGCTGCACCGCTCCCGCCCGACCCAGAAGAACGCCGACTACGCCGACTGGGGGCCGCTGACGTCGGCCGAGCTGCTGTGGGCCGCCGGCGCGTCGGGGCCCACCTCCGGCGCCGTCGGGCGGCGCTGCGAGCCGCGCCCCGTCGCCGCCGGCGCCATGGCGCCGATGGCGCTCGACTGGTCCGACCCCGATGAGTGGGCCGTCGAGCGGGCCCGGGTGCTGCGGGTCGCGTCCCGCCGAACGGGGGTCGCCGCGACCCGCCTCGCCGAGGAGGTGCGGGCGCTCGACGCGGGCGACGCGAGCGACGACGCGGGGCTCGACAAGCACCCGGTCAACGTCGACCTCCCGGCCTGGCAGCGCGGCCGGTACGGCACGGCGATCGGGCGAGCCGTCCACGGCGTGCTCCAGTTCTGCGCGCTCGACGACGGGCACGACATCGACACCCTGGCCCGCGCCCAGTGCGCGGCCGAGGGCGTCATCGGCCTCGACGGCCGCGTCGCCTCGCTGGCCCGCTCCGCGCTCGGCGCGCCGATCGTGCGCAGCGTCGCCGACGGCCTGCCGCACTGGCGTGAGCTGTTCGTGGCGGCCCCGATCGGCGACCGAGTGGTCGAGGGCTACGTCGACCTCCTCGTGCGCACCGCGGGCGGGTTGGTGATCGTCGACTACAAGACCGACCAGTGGTCCGGGCCGGTGCAGTCGGCGGAGCGGATCGGGCGCTACCGGATCCAGCTCGCGGCCTACGGCGCGGCGCTCGAGGTGGTGCTCCGCGAGCCGGTCGTCGGTGGCATCCTCGTCCACTGCCGGCCGGATCACGACGCCGAGCAGATCGATGTCGCCGGGTGGGACGACGCGTTGGACGAGGTGCGCCGGCTCGTCAGCTGACCGGCGCCGTCCACCGAACCGCTGACCCGCTCGTCGACCGGCTGGCGTCACCTCGCCGGGTTCATTTGCGCGACACGGTCGTCGGCCGGCGCGTTCGGCGACGGGCGCCGCCCGCCGGGCCATGGCTGCGGACCCGGATGGCCCGGTGATCGGGGGCCGGAGTCACCGCCGCCCGGCCGAGCTCGAACACGCCGCGCATCGCCCACCGCCACAGGAACCGCAGCACGACCAGCGCGAGCAGCACGCCGAACGCGATGGCCGTCGGGATCGCGATCGTCGCCAGCACCGTCGCCTTCTCGTCGATCAGCGGCTTGAGGACGCCCGACTCCACGCTGGTCCCGTCGACGTGCAGGGTGCGGACGCCACTCTCGACCTCGCGGCATTCGACCGCGGTGTCGTTCAGGCCGATCACGTCGTTGCCGCCGAAGAGTGGCTCCGGCGCCCGAACCGACGAGGCGAGCACGCCGATCGCCGGGTCGACCGCCGCGCCGACGAGGTATTGCTGGTCCTGGTCGAGGTACTTGGCGTCGGGCCCGAAGCGGACGTCGATCAGCCCGTCGATCGCCCACGGCCCCGCCGACCGCGCCCGGATCTGGTCGATCCGGAACCGGACGGTTCGATAGTCCTTGTCGACCACGGTTCCGACGAAGGAGACGTCGGAGCGCTCGACGGGAGGGCACCCCGCAGGCACCTCGAGCAGCGGTGGGATCCCGTCGTCGGGCGCCTCGGTCGGGGTCGGGGGCGGTGGGGCGGCCGCCGCGGGCCCCCCGAGCAGCAGCACGAGGAGTACCCCGAGCACGATGCCATGGCGGGCGGACCGGTCCACCGGGTCAGGCTAACGAACCGGCGGCGGCGTTCGAGGGCAGGTCGGGCGGCGAGCGATACTGAGGTTCGTGGGATACAACCCGTACCGCAAGCACCAGGCGACCGCCGGCGACATCGTGCTCGTCGCCGCCGCTCTGGCGGTCGCGCTCGCGCTCGTGCTGTGGGCGGTGTTCGGCTGACGGTCGACGTTGTTCAGAACGCGGCCTCGATCACGTCGACCCGCACGCCGGTGATCGCCACGACGTCGAAGCGGATCTCCATCCCGCCGCACCCGTGCAACTCGAGCCACTCGGCGGCCAGCCGCCGGATCCGACGTTGCTTGGCCGGCCCGACCGCGGCGGCCGCCGGGCCGTAGCGGTCGGAGCGGCGGGCCTTGACCTCGCTGAACACGTAGACCGCCCCCCTGCGGAGCACGAGGTCGAGCTCACCGGTCGGCGACCGCCAGTTCCTGTCGAGGACCGAGTATCCCCGTCGTTCATAGTGCGCCGCGGCGAGCGACTCGCCCCAGCGCCCGCGGGCGATCCGCGATCGGTCGGGTCCGGGCTGGGACGGAGCGACCATCTGTGCACCTCCACGCAGTCGTGACGCAGGGGCGCCAGGCCCGACGGGCGTCAACCGACGCCGAAATGCACCGCGGCCGGCGCGCTCAGTACTCGCGCTTCTCGCGGATCTTGGCCGCCTTGCCCTTGCGGTCGCGCAGGTAGTACAGCTTGGCGCGGCGGACGTCGCCGCGCTTGACGAGCTCGATCTTCTGCACGGTCGGGGTGTGCAGGGGGAACGTGCGCTCGACGCCCACGCCGTAGCTCAGCTTGCGCACGGTGTAGGTCTCCTGCAGGCCGCCACCCTGGCGGGCGATCACGTCGCCCTGGAACACCTGGATGCGCTCCTTGCCGCCCTCGACCACGCGCACATGGACCTTCAGCTCGTCGCCGGCCTGGAAGTCGGGGATGTCGTCGCGGAGCGACTCGTTGTCGATGAGGTCGGTGGCCTTCATGGCGTCTCCGTGCGTGCTTGGGCCGGGCGGGCTCGTGGGGCCCGTCTCGTGCGATCGTGGCCCCGTACGACGTGTCACCACGCCGGAGGGGCCGGTCAATGATACGGGTCCGCGGGGAACTCTTCCAACAGCCGCCGCTCTTCGGCGTCGAGCCCGCCCCTGGCCTCGATCAGGTCGGGGCGGTCGCGGAGCGTGCGGTGGACCCGCTGCGCCGCCCGCCACCGCTCGATCCGGGCATGGTCGCCGCTGCGCAGGATCTCGGGAACGGGCCAACCGCGGTACTCGGCCGGGCGGGTGTACTGCGGCTCCTCGAGGAGCCCCGACGCGCCGAAGCTCTCCGTGACCGGGCTCGCCGCGTTCCCCATCGCGCCGGCGCGCAGCCGGGTCACGGCCTCGACGATCAGGCATGCCGCCACCTCGCCGCCGCTGAGCACGACGTCGCCGACACTGACCTCACCGTCGACCAGATACCGGCGGACCCGATGGTCGACGCCCTCGTAGCGCCCGCACAGCAGGCTGAACCCCTCGCCGGCCGCCAGCTCGTGGGCCAGCGCCTGGTCGAATCGACGCCCGCCGGGGCCGAGCAGCAGGAGGGGGCGTGGGGGGTCGGCCGCCTCGACCGACTCGAAGATCGGCTGCGGGCACATCACCATCCCGGCGCCGCCGCCGAACGGGGCGTCGTCGACGGTGCGGTGGACGTCGGTCGTGTGGTCCCGGATGTCGTGGCAGCGCAGGTCGAGCAGCTTCGCCTCCCGCGCCTTGCCGAGCAGGCTCTCGGCGCAGAAGTCGT
Organism: Ilumatobacteraceae bacterium; assembly: GCA_041581055.1. Classification (GTDB taxonomy): domain Bacteria; phylum Actinomycetota; class Acidimicrobiia; order Acidimicrobiales; family Ilumatobacteraceae; genus JBFGCT01. The sequence goes on from JBFGCT010000089.1 coordinate 16,202, forward strand.
CGACGAGCCGGGGAAACAGGGAGAAGACGTCGACGCGCAACGCCCGGTCGGGGCGGGTCACGGCGGCGCTCCCATCGGCGTCAGAACAGCTCGAACAGCCCGGTCGGGACGTCGACGTTGATCACACCGTCGTCGTTGGAGACGACGAAGGTGGTCGTGACGAGCGCCACACCCGCGAATTCGAGCAGGTCGGAGGCGGGGTTGGCGACGACCGCGACGCACTCGCCCCGGTCGACCCCATCCTGGTCCACCACCCGGCGGCC
>JBFGCT010000090.1:0-16434 GCA_041581055.1 Ilumatobacteraceae bacterium
GCTTCTCGGCGGTCTCGTCGTCGTGCACGCTGGCGTGCCCGCCGTACTCCTGCTCGGCGAGCATCTGGGCCGGCGCCCGCAGCGGGCCCGAGATCGTGATCGGCGTGTCGAAGCTCATCGGCACATCGTGGCAGGCCGGTGGGCCGAAGGCCCGCTGCGACACCCCCTCCGTACACTTGTTCGCATGGAGGTCGACGCGATGATCGAGCGGGTGCGGCAGGTCGCAACGGTGCGGGCCGCTGTCGACCCGCCCGACGCGGCGGCTGCCGAAATCGAGGCGATCGAGGCCGCGCTCACCGCTGACCCGGGGCTCGAAGCACCTGACCGGCGAGCAACGCGCCGACTTCTTCGACCGGGCCACGTCGCTGATCGACGCGGCGACGACATCGACCGTCGAGCGGTTCGGGCGCATGGTTCGCAACCTGGTCAACTCGATCCTGGCCGACGGCGGCGAAGACCGGCTGGTCCGCCAGAAGCGGGCGACGACGCTGTCGACCTGGACCGACGGCGACGGCATGTGGAACGTGCAGGCCCGGTTCGACCCGGAGGCCGCCATCAGGCTCGCCAAGCGGCTCGACGACACGGTCGAGGCGCTGTTCGCCGAGTCGGGGGCGGTCGCCCCCGGCCGGCCCGAGTCGTCGCCAGCCTGGCAACCGACGCCGACATCCACGGCGTCGTCGTGCGCAACGGGGTCGTCCTGTACGCCCCCGGCAAGCTGAACCTCGGGCGAACGAACCGCCTGGCCAACCGGGGGTCCGCCGACCCGGAGGGCCGCCTGATGCGGCCGCTACCAGGGGCGATGCCCTCAGGTCGCCGGCGGAAGGATCTTGATGCCCAGCTCGGCGAGCTGCTTGGGATCGCCGGGGATCGGCGAGTTGGTCATCGGGTCGGCGCCGGACTGGGTCTTGGGGAAGGCGATCACCTCGCGGATGTTCTCCTCCCCCGCGAGGATCGCCACGAGCCGGTCGAGGCCGAGCCCGAACCCGCCATGGGGCGGCGCGCCGTAGTCGAAGGGGTTGAGGAAGAACCCGAACTTGCGGTCGGCCTCCTCCTCGGTGATCCCGAGCGCCGTGAACACCCGGCGCTGAAGGTCCGGCTCGTGGATCCTGATCGAGCCCGAGCCGAGCTCCCACCCGTTGAGCACCAGGTCGTACGCGATCGACCGCACCGCCAGCGGTTCGGTGTCGATCTTGTCGACGTCGTCGGGATGCGGCGTGGTGAACGGGTGATGGCCCGGCTTCGGCCGGCCCGTCTCCTTGTCGACCCCGACGAAGAGCGGAAACTCGACGATCCACACGTAGTGATACGGCCCTTGGTGCACCGGGGGACGGCCGAGGTCGTTGCGCAGGGTTCCGAGCACCTCGCACGTCGTCATCCACTCGTCGGCGACGATCAGCACCAGATCCCCCGCCTCGACGCCCATCGTCGAGACCACCGCCTGCACCTCGTCGGCGGACAGGAACTTGGCGACCGGCGAGTCGAAGGCGATGGCGCCCCCGGCATCGACGGCCTTGAGCCAGACCAAACCCTTGGCGCCGATGCCCTTGGCCCGGTCGGTCAGCTTGTCGAGTTGGTTGCGCCCGTACTCGCCCGCCGCGCCGGCGACCCGGATCCCCTTGATCGACTCCGCCCCGGCGAACGCCTTGAACCCCGTCGTCGAGAACACCGGCGTCAGCTCGACCAACTCCATACCGAACCGCATGTCCGGCTTGTCGACGCCGAAGCGGTTCATCGCGTCGAGCCACGTCAGCCGCTCGATCGACGGCGGTCGCTCGCCGGTGACCGCCTCGGTGGCGTCGAGCACCGCCGCGCTGACCGCGTCGAGCACGTCGTCCTGGCCGACGAAGCTCATCTCCAGGTCGAGCTGCATGAACTCGTACTGGCGGTCGGCGCGCAGATCCTCGTCGCGCAGGCAGCGCGCGACCTGGTAGTAGCGGTCGACCCCGGCCACCATCAGCAGCTGCTTGAAGAGCTGCGGCGACTGCGGGAGCGCGTAGAACGAGCCGGGTTCCTTGCGCGACGGCACGAGGAACTCGCGGGCGCCCTCGGGGGTCGACGGCACGAGCATCGGCGTCTCGACCTCGACGAAGCCCTGCCCGTCCATCGACCGGCGCACGGCCCCGTTGACCGCCGCTCGCACGCGCAGGTTCTTCTGCATCCGCTCGCGGCGCAGATCGAGGTAGCGGAACTGGAGGCGCACGTTCTCGTCGACATCGTCGGCCCGGGCGTCGATCGGGAACGGCGGCGGGTCGGCCTTGCGCAGCACCTCGACCTCGCACTCGCCAATCTCGACGCGACCGGTCGGCAGTTGCTCGTTGACCGTGCCCTCGGGCCGCTGGCGGACGACGCCGGTGATCCGCAGCACGTACTCGCTGCGGACGTCGACGTCGTTGTCGACGACGCACTGGACGAGGCCGGTGTGATCGCGGAGGTCGACGAACGCCAGATGCTCGCCGTGTTCGCGGCGGCGGCCGACCCACCCGCACACGCTGACGGTCTGGCCGATGTGTTCGGGGCGGAGCTCGCCGCACCGGTGGGTGCGCATGGACGTGCTGGTCATGTCGGGTCTGTTTCTGCTGGTGTGAGTGGCGGTCTGGGTTCGGCGCGGCTGGTCAGCGTGCCGACCAGCTCGCCGCGCGGGACGGCGGCCTGCTCACCGGCGGTGCGCAGCGGCTTGAGCACGACCGTTCCGGCGGCGACCTCGTCCTCGCCGACGATGACGGCGAACGCCGCGCCGCTGCGGTTGGCGAGCTTCATCTGGGCCTTCATGCTCCGGTTGTCGAACGCCCGGTCGGCGCGCAGTCCGGCCGCTCGCAGCTCGGCGGTGATCGCCACCGCCTCCAACCCGCCGGTGACATCGACCACGAAGGCGTCGAGGGCGAGCGGCGCCGCCTCGAAGACCCCCTCGTCGGCGCAGGCGAGCAGGGTCCGGTCGACGCCGATGGCGAACCCGATGCCCGGCGTCGGCGGCCCGCCCAGCGCCTCGACGAGCCCGTCGTAGCGGCCGCCCCCGCCGAGCGCGTTCTGCGCCGACCCGAGAGTCCCGCCCTGGAATTCGAAGATCGTGCGCAGGTAGTAGTCGAGCCCGCGCACGAGCGTCGGCTCGACGTCGTATGGCACCCCGAGCCGGTCGAGGCCGGCCCGCACGGCGGCGAAATGGGCGGCGGCCTCGGCGCTGTGGAACTCGTCGATCAGCGGCGCGGCGGCGATCGCCGCCTGGTCCTGCTCGCGCTTGGAGTCGAGCACGCGCAGCGGGTTGCGGCCCAGCGTCTCGCGGGTCTGCGGGCTCAGCGTCTCGGCGACGGCGGCGAAGTGCGCCCGCAGCGCCTCGACGTAGCGCGCCCGGTCGGCGGGCTCGCCGAGGCTATTGACGACCAGCCGGACCCGGCTGAGCCCGAGCCGGCGGTAGAACTCCCAGCCGAGGGCGATCACCTCGACGTCGAGGTGCGGGTCGTCGACGCCGAGCACCTCGACGTCGACCTGGTCGAACTGGCGAAACCGGCCCCGTTGCGGCTTCTCGTAGCGGAAGTTCGGGCCGGCGAGCCACACCTTCCACGGCGGGGTCGGGCGGTGCTCGGCGTACGCCCGGCAGACGCTGGCCGTCAGCTCGGGCCGCAGCGCGACATGCCGGGCGCCCTTGTCGACGAAGTCGTACATCTCCTTGGTGACGATCTCGGTGGCGTCCCCGATGCGGGCGAACACGTCGAGATCCTCGATCAGCGGCGTGCTCAGCTGTCCGTACCCGGCCGGTTCGACGACATCGGCGAAGACGTCCACGAACCGTCGCCAGCGCGCGCTGTCGGGGGGGAGGATGTCCCGCATGCCGGGACTGGTCTGGAACGCTGGCACGGCTGACCAGGCTACCGGCGACCGTCGGCCCGCCAGTGGGGCGATTCGGTCAGGCGACCGTCGACCCGGCCCCGGGCACGATGCGATACGCGTCGTAGACCGAGTCGATCGACTTGATCGTGCGCAGCACGGCGTCGACGTGGCCCGGGTTGGCGAACTCGAACTCGAACCGCATCTTCGCCACGCGGTCGGGGCTGGTGATGGTCTCGCTCGACAGGATGTTGACGTGGTGGTCGACGAGGGCGTTGGCGACGTCGCGCAGCAGGCGGGCCCGGTCGAGGGCGACGACCTCGACGGCGGTGACGAACGTCGCCCCCGACTGCGCCGCCCCGTCCCACTCGACGTCGATCACCCGGGTGGCCTGCTCGCTCATCAACGCGGCCGCGTTGGCGCAGTCGTTGCGGTGCACGCTGACGCCCCGCCCGCGGGTGACGAACCCGATGATCTCGTCGCCCGGCACGGGGGTGCAGCACTTCGCCAGCCGGACGAGCAGGTCGTCGAGACCCTCGACGTGCACCCCGACCCGAAGCGGTTCGCCCGCGGTGCGCTCGCGGCGCGGCGCGTCGACCGTCGCCGGGAGCTGGAGGTCCTCGTCACCCGAGCGGAACCCCTTCCCGATCCGTTGGGCGACGCTCTTGGCCGACACGTGATGCTCGCCGATCGCCGCCAGCATCGCGTCGAGATCGACGTAGCTGAGCTCGGCGACCACCGACTTGAGCTGCGGCGACTTCCACACCCGCTTCATCGGCAAGCCCTCTCGCCGCAGCTCGTTGGTCAGCTCGTCGCGGCCGGCCTCGATCATGTCGAGACGCCGCTCGCGGCTGAACCACTGGCGGATCTTGTTGCGCGCCCGCGGCGAGGCGACGAACTTGAGCCAGTCTTGCGACGGCCCCGCCGTCTCCACCTTGGAGCGGAAGATCTCGCAGTTGTCGCCGCTCTGGAGCACGTGGTCGAGGGCGACGAGACGACCGTTGACCTTGGCCCCGATGGTGGCGTGCCCGACCTCGGTGTGGACCGCGTAGGCGAAGTCGACCGTCGTCGACCCGACCGGCAGCGGGACGACCTTGCCCTTCGGGGTGAAGACGTAGACCTCGTCCTGTTCGAGGTCGGACTTCAGGCTGAGCATGAACTGGGCCGGGTCGGAGACGTCTTCCTGCCAGTTCATCATCCGGTTCAGCCAGTCGGGGTCGGTGGTGTCGCCGCTGCCCGACTTGTCCTTGTACGCCCAGTGCGCGGCGACGCCCCACTCGGCCCGCTCGTGCATCTCGTGCGTCCTGATCTGCACCTCGATCGGCTTGCCCGACGGGCCGATCACCGTGGTGTGCAGGCTCTGGTAGAGGTTGAACTTCGGCATCGCGATGAAGTCCTTGAACCGCCCGACGACCGGTCGCCAGCGGCCGTGGATGCAGCCGAGCGCGGCGTAGCAGTCCTTCATCGACCCGACGATCACGCGCACCGCGATGAGGTCGAAGATGTCGTCGAAGTCCCGGCCCTTGACGACCATCTTCTCGTAGATGCTCCACAGGTTCTTCCCCCGCCCGGTGACCTCGGCCTCGATGCCGAGCTCGGCCAGCCCGGCGCGCACCTCGGCGACAGCCTTGGCGAGGTAGACGTCGCGTTCAGGCGTGCGGCTGCTCACCAGGTGGTCGAGTTCGGCGAATCGCTTCGGGTGCAGCGCGGCGAACGACAGGTCCTCGAGCTGCTGTTTGAGCTCTTGCATGCCCAAGCGGTGCGCCAGCGGGGCGTAGATGTCGAGCGTCTCCTGGGCGATCCGCCGCTGCTTGTCGAGCGGCATCGACGCGATCGTGCGCATGTTGTGCAGCCGATCGGCGAGCTTGATGACCAGCACCCGCAGGTCCTTGGCCATGGCGACGAGCATCTTGCGCATCGTCGCCGCCTGCTGCTCCTCCCGCGAGTCGAAGCGGATCCGCTCGAGCTTGGTGACGCCGTCGACGATCGCCGCCACGTCGGCGCCGAAGTCGCGCTCGACGTCCTCGACGGTGATCTCGGTGTCCTCGACGGCGTCGTGCAGGAGCGCCGCCGTGATCGAGACCTCGTCCAGCCCGATGTCGGCGACGATCTGGGCCACCGCCAGCGGGTGGTTGATGTAGTTCTCCCCGCTCGACCGGGTCTGGGTGCCGTGCGCCTGGGCGGCGGTGCGGTACGCCCGGTCGATGGTCGCGATCGGCGCTTTGGGGTGCCGGCGGCGGTAGGCCGCGAGCAGCGGGGCCAGCTCGCCGGCAGCCGTTGGCGACTGCTGGCGGCGCCACGGCAACACTCGATCGACGGTGCCCATGATCAGTAGTTGAGGAGCGCCCTCACCGATCGCGCGCCGAGCTCGGTGCGGCCGCCGAGCTCGTCGAGCTCGATCACCACGCCGATCCCGACGATCACGCCACCCAACGTCTCGACCAGCTTCGCCGTCGCGGCGGCGGTGCCACCGGTGGCGAGGACGTCGTCGATGATCACGATGCGCTCTCCCGGGTGGATCGCGTCGCGATGGATCTCCAGCTTGTCGGTCCCGTACTCGAGTGCGTACTCCTCGCGCACGACCGCCCACGGCAGCTTGCCGGCCTTGCGCACCGGCACGAATCCGGCCCCGGTGCGGTAGGCCATCGCCGAGGCGAAGATGAACCCGCGGGCCTCGACGCCGACGATCCGGTCGATCGCCGAGTCGGCGAACATGTCGACGAGCCCGTTGACGGCCGCCGAGAACGCCGCCGCGTCTCCGAGCAGTGGCGTGATGTCGCGGAACGTCACGCCATCGCTCGGGTAGTCGGCGATGTCGCGGACGTATCGCCGCAGCGTTCCGAAATCGGCTGCCATGAACCGAGGATACTGTCGCCCGCCGGGTCCCGGTCGATTCTCGGGCCCGGGGCGCCTCAGCGCTTCTTCTTCTTGCGCGGGCGCGGCGGGTGCGTCAGCAACCGGTCGGCGGGCTGGTGGACCGCCGCGGTCCGCAGCTCGTCGTCGTGCTCCTCGTCGGCCTCACCGATCGTCTCGGTCGACAACACGACGCGACCGGTCACGCCGGCGCCGATGACCGCGGCGCGCAGATCCTCGCCGACCAGCCGCTGGCGTCGGGACTTGCGCCCGGTCTTGGCCTTGACCGTGGCCAGCAGTGGGGTCGCCACGAAGATCGAGGAGTACACGCCGGAGATCATGCCGACGAGCAGCGCCAGGCCGAACTCGCTGAGGGCGACGGCCCCGAGCAGGCCGGCGCCGATGAACAGCAGCGAGATCACCGGCAGGATCGACGACATGCTCGTGTTGATCGAGCGCATCAGCACCTGGTTCATCGAGATGTTGACGATGTCCTCGTACGGCGTGCGCACGCCCGCGAACTTGCCCTCGTTCTCCTTCACCCGGTCGAAGACGACGATCGTGTCGTAGAGCGAGTAGCCGAGGATCGTGAGGAACGCGATCACGGTCGCCGGCGTGACCTCGAACTGGAACACCGAATAGAACCCGACGGTGGCGACGACGTCGTGGGCCATCGCGGCGAGCGCGCCGAGGGCCATCCGCCACTCGAACCGGATCGAGATGAAGACGGCGACGAGGAACAGGAAGATGATGAGCGCGCGCACGGCGGCGTTGGTGATCTCGCCGCCCCACGTCGAGCTGGTGAAGGAGAAGTTGACCTCGTCGACGGAGACGCCCGCCGCCGCCGCGAAATCGGCGGTCAGCTTGTCGATCTGCTCCTGCGGCAGCTCCTCGACCTGCACGGTGATGAAGTCGGTGGTCTCCGACGAGCGGCGCTGGATCTTGGAACCGGCGATCGAGACGCCGTCGTCGGTCAACACCCGCTCGGCCTCGTCGACGCCGAACACCTCGCTGGCGGGCACGTCCCACGCCACGCCACCTTCGAAATCGAGGCCCAGGTTGAGCCCGCGGGTGTACAGCGAGCCGATCGTGACGAGCAGGATCACGACGGCCACGACCAGCCCGACGCGCCGGCGGCCGTAGAAGTCGATGGCGGTCTGGCCGCGGAACAGCCGGCCGAGGCCGCCCGACGCGATGTGGTCGGAGCGGGTCATTGGGCGACCTCCAGCCCGAAGGCCGATCGGCCGACCATGAACTTGCTGCGCGACAGCAGGATCACCGCGGGCCGGGTGAAGAAGTAGGCGACGAAGAGGTCGCACAGCGTCGTGATCCCGAGATAGAGGGCGAAGCCGCGAACCGACCCGACGCTCAGCCAGAACAGCACCGACGCGCCGATCACCGACACGAGGTCGGCCGACCAGATCGTGCGCCACGTGACCTTGAAGCTGCGCGGCGCCGCGTTGCGCAGCGTGCGGCCGCCGCGGATCTCATCCTTCATCCGCTCGAAGAACACGACGTAGCTGTCGACGGTGACGCCGATGGCGACGATGATCCCGGTGACGCCGGCGAGGCTGAGCGCGTAGTTCGTCCAGCTCGAGACCAGCGAGGCGGCGCTGAAGACGGTCATCGCCCAGACGACCAGGCCGCCGAAGATCACCAGCGCCATCCCCCGGTAGTAGGCGATCAGGTAGAGCAGCACGAGCGACATGCCGACCAGGCCGGCGATGATCGCCGCCTGCAACGAGTCCGAGCCGGCCGACGCCGACACGGTGCGCGCCTCCTGCGCCTCGACCTCGACGGGGAACGCGCCGCGGTTGAGGACGCGGGCCAGCGCGTTGGCCTCGTCGAGCGAGAAGTTGCCGGTGATCGACACGTTGTCGTCGAACGACGGGACGTTGACCGACGGCGCCGACTGGATGACGCTGTCGAGGACGATCGCCAGCTGGCCGTTCGAGCCGGGCTGGATGCTCGGACAGGTCGGGAGGCCGTTGAAGCACTGCTGGGCGAGGTTGTTCCAGGTCGCCCGCCCGTCGCTGCGCAGGTTGACGACGACCGACCAGCCGGCCTGGGAGGCCACGTCGGCGCTGCCGCGGGCGAACACCTCGCCGGTGCCCTGCGCGGCGCCGACGCACGACACCGAGCCGTCGCGCGTCGGGAGCAGCTCGGCGCCGGCGACGCCCGACGGCGGCGGCAGCGCGACCTCCCCGTCGGTCTCCTGCACCGGCAGCGGGCAGGCGTCGAAGTTGAGCACGGGCCGCAGCTCGACCACGCCGGACACGTCGACCGCGTCGAGCGCCTCCTGCTGGTCCTTCACCCCGGGGAGGTCGACGACGATGGTCGCGCCCTGCACCCGGACCTCCGGCTCGGCGACGCCGAAGCTCTCCAACTCGTCGCGAATCAGGTCGCGGATGACGACGAGATCCTCGGCCTGGGCGTCCTCGGTGGGGGCGAGGATCACCGAGACGCCGCCCTGCAGGTCGATGCCGAGGATCGGCGTGTTGCGGGTCGCCAGGTTGCCGGCGAACGCGCCGACCACGATCAGGACGGTGCCGATCAACGAGAACCAGAGGCGCCGCTGCATCGAGCTCAGTCGTCCGCGACGGACTCTGAGTCGGCCTCGTCGGCGTCGTCCGCCTCGGCGCCATCGTCGGCGACCCTGCCCTGGATCGCGGCGCGGGCCACGCGGACCTGGACGTCGTCGTCGATCTCGATCCAGAGGCGGTTCGGGCCGTCCTCGCCGGTGATCCGGCCGTAGATCCCCGAGGTGGTGATGATCTCGTCGTCGACCTCGAGGCTGCTCTGGAGCAACTGCTGGTCTTTCAGCCGGCGGCGCTGGGGCCGGATCATCAGGAAGTACAGGGCGAACGGGATCAGCAGCAGGATGCCGAGCTGGAGCGCGGCGGCCGCGCCGCCGCCATCGGAACTACCGGCGAGCAGAGATGCGAGAGTCGAGGACATATCGGCGAGCGAGCCTACCGGTGCCGCGGCGCCGATCGTGTTCAGCCCCAGATCGCCAAGGTCTCGGCGCGCAGCCGGTCGAACGTTCCGGCGACGATCGCGGTTCGCATCGAGGCCATCAGGTCGAGGGTCCACGCGACGTTGTGGATCGAGAGCAGGCGCGACGCGGTCGGCTCGCCGACCTGGAGCAGGTGGCGGATGTACCCGCGGCTGTGGCGGCGGCAGACCTCGCACGGGCAGCGGGCGTCGAGGGGCTCGTCGAGCTCGGCGTGGCGCGCCGCCTTGGCCTGGAACCGGCCGGTCGAGGTGAGCGCCGTGCCGTGTCGGCCGAGCCGGGTCTGCATGACGCAATCGAACTGGTCGACGCCGAGCGCGACCGCCTCGACCAGCGACGCCGGGTCGCCGACGCCCATCAGGTACCTCGGTCGGTCCGCGGGCAGGTGTTCCAGCGCGCTGGCGAGCGCCGGCAGCATCTGCTCGCGCGATTCACCGACCGACAGCCCCCCGATGCCGTAGCCGTCGAAGCCGATCTCGACGGTGCGCCGGGCGCTCTCGGCTCGGAGCGCGACGTCGGCGCCGCCCTGGACGATGCCGAACAGCGCCTGGTCGGGTCGGTCGTGGGCCGCACTGGCCCGTCGCGCCCAGTCAGCGGTCCGCTCCACGGCCCGCCGCACGACCTCGGGCGGGCTGGGCAGCGGCGGGCAGACGTCGAGCACCATCTGGATGTCGGCGCCCAGCCGCTGCTGGGCGTCGACGGCGAGCTCGGGCGTCAGGCGGTGTGTCGAGCCGTCGTAGGTGCTCTTGAAGGTGACCCCGTCGTCGTCGACCGCCGGTTCGAGGGAGAACACCTGGAAGCCGCCCGAATCGGTGAGCGTCAGGCCGTCCCACCCGGCGAACGAGGCCAAGCCGCCGAACCGCTCGACCAGCTCGACCCCCGGTCGCAGCATCAGGTGGTACGTGTTGCCGAGGACGACCTGCACGCCGAGCCGGTCGTAGTCGCCCGCGCTCAGGTACTTGACCGCGCCTCTCGTGCCGACCGGCATGAACAACGGCGTCGTGTACGCGCCGGCGGCGGTCGACGCCGTGCCCGCCCGCGCCGCGCCGTCGATGGCGTCGATCTCGAAGTTCACCCGGTGCATGCGGCGCCAACCCTACGGGTCGGGATCGTCAGCCGATCGGACGGGCGACGGAGATGTCCCCCCGGGGTGCCCGTCATCCGGTGTGGCGGTCGAGCAGCATCGCGTCGCCGAAGGACAGGAACCGGTAGTCGCCGGCGAGCGCGGTCCGATAGAGGGCGCGCCAGCGGTCGCCGACGAACGCGTCGATCATCATCAGCAGTGTGGTGCGCGGCAGGTGGAAGTTCGTCATCAGCAGGTCGACGACCCGCCAGTCGAACCCCCGGTGGATGAACAGGTCGGTCCGGCCGGCGAGCGAGCCACGGGCGGCGGCCGACTCGAGCGCCCTGACCGCGGTCGTGCCGACGGCGACGACCCGCGACGCGGCGGCGCACGCCGCCAGCGTCGCCTCGGGGACGCGATACCGCTCGGTGTGCATCACGTGCGCGAGGGGGTTCTCGGCGCTGATCGGCTGGAACGTGTCGAGGCCGACGACGAGCTCGACCGTCGCCCGCTCGACGCCGACCGCCGCCAAGCGGTCGAACAGCTCGGGGGTGAAGTGCAACCCCGCGGTCGGCGCGGCCGCCGAGCCGGGCTCGACGGCGAAGACGGTCTGGTACCGCTCGGGATCGGCGAGGCGCTCGTGGATATACGGCGGGAGCGGCATCTCGCCGTGCTCGTCGAGCAGCGCGAGCGGGTCGACGTCGCCGATCAGCTCGACGGCGAACGTGTCGCCGGCCGCCGTCCGCTCCCCCATCCGCACCACGCCCCGGCCGTCGCGTCCGAGCTCCTCGCCGACCTTCAACTTGGCCGCCGGGCGGACCAGGGCCTCCCACGTCCGCTTGGCGTCGTCGAGCGGCTCGAGCAGCAGCACCTCGGCCGCGCCGCCCGTCGGGCGCCGCAGGCGCAGCCGCGCGGGGATGACGCGGGTCTCGTTGAGCACGAGCAGGTCGCCGGCCCGCAGCAGTTCGGGCAGGTCGCGCACCACATGGTGCGCGGGCGGCGCGTGGCCCCGGTCGACCAGCAGCCGGGCGCCGTCGCGCGGCTCGACGGGGACCTGCGCGATGCGCTCGGCCGGGAGCTCGTAGTCGAAGTCGGCGAGCCGCACGGCCCCGGTCAGTCGTCGAACAGGCTGGCGGCCGGCGGGCCGCCGGCCGCCAGGTTGTGCGGCACGTCCCGCCCGATGTGCGCGTAGGCGGCGGCGAGCGCCACCCGGCCGCGCGGGGTTCTGGCGATCATGCCCTGGGTGATCAGGAACGGCTCGTAGACGTCCTCGACCGTCTCGGGTTGCTCGCCGACGCTGATCGCCAAGGTCGACAGCCCGACCGGTCCCCCGCCGAACTGCCCGCAGAGGTTGGACAGGATCGCCCGGTCGACCTTGTCGAGGCCCCGGTCGTCGACCCCGAAGAGGGCGAGGCCGTCGCGCGCGATGTCGGCGTCGATCACACCGTCGACGCGCACCTCGGCGAAGTCGCGGACACGGCGCAGCAGGCGGTTGGCGATGCGCGGCGTGCCCCTCGACCGGCGGGCGATCTCCCACGCCCCGTCGCCGTCGATGTGGACGTCGAGGATCCCGGCCGCCCGCTCGACGATCAGCCGCAGCTCGTCGGCGTCGTAGTAGTCGAGCCGGGCGACGAGGCCGAAGCGATCGCGCAGCGGCCCGGTGATCATCCCCGTGCGCGTCGTCGCGCCGACCAGCGTGAACGGCGACATCGTCAACCTGATGCTCGACGCCGCCGGCCCCTTGCCGACGACGATGTCGAGCTGGAAGTCCTCCATCGCCGGGTACAGGATCTCCTCGACCGCCCGTGAGAGCCGGTGGATCTCGTCGATGAACAGGACATCGCCCTCGCCGAGCTTGGTCAGGATCGCCGCCAGGTCACCGGCCCGCTCGAGCGCCGGGCCGGACGTGACGTGCAACTGGACCCCCATCTCGGTGGCGACGATGCCGGCGAGGGTGGTCTTGCCGAGGCCGGGCGGCCCGGCGAACAGCAGATGGTCGACGGTCTGCGACCGCTTGCGCGCCGCCTCGAGGACGATGGTCAGGTGCTCTTTCAGCTCGCTCTGGCCGATGAACTCGTCGAGCGCCCGCGGCCGCAGACCCGCCTCGACCTCGATCTCGACCGGATCGTCACCGTCGAGGGCGGGGTCGAGGAACTCCTCACGCATGGCGCGCCCCGAGCGACTTGAGCGCGTCGCGCAGCAACGTCGGGGAGTCCGCGCCGCTCGGCAGCTCACGCAGCGCCTCGCGGATCTCGTCGCTGCCGTAGCCGAGACCGGTCAGCGCGTCGCGCACGTCGGCGATCGCGGAGCCGCCGCCGGCGGCGGTGTCGGCCCCGTCGAGCACCGGCGCCGACAGCCGGTTGCGGAGCTCGACGATCAGCCGCTCGGCGGTCTTCTTGCCGACGCCGGGGACGAGCGTGAGCGCCGCCGTGTCGCTGTTGGCGACGATGTCGAACAGCGCCGTCGGCGGGTGCGTCGCGAGGATCGCCATGCCGAGCGCCGGGCCGACGCCGTGGGTGGAGATCAGCACGTGGAACGTCGTGCGCTCGTCGCGGGAGGTGAACCCGAACAGCGTCTGCGCGTCTTCGCGGATGTGGTGGTGGACGTGGAGGAACACGGTGGCGCCCGGCTCGAGCTCGGCGAGCGTTCGCTCGGTGACGCTGACCAGGTAGCCGACGCCGCCGACCTCGAGCAGCACCGTGCTGTCGAGGTTGCGCTCGAGCACCTCACCGCGCAGCGAGCCGATCATGCCGTCGTTCCCGTCATCAGATCGCCGACCGTACCTGCCGCATCATCGGCGACATCGCGAGGTGGCACAACGCCAGCGCCGCGGCGTCGGCGGCGTCGGCCGGCTTGGGCATCGACGCCAGCTTGAGGCGGACCTGGACCATCTTCTGCACCTGGATCTTGTCGGCGCCGCCCCAGCCGGCGACGGCGTCCTTGACCTGGTTCGGGGTGTACTGCACGACGTCGCACCCGGCGAGCGCCGCCTCGGCGAGCGCCAGGCCACTCGCCTGCCCGACGCTCATCGCCGTGCGCACGTTGACCTGGAAGAACACTTGCTCGACGGCGACCGCGTCGGGCTTGAAGTCGGCGATCAACGACGTGAACTCGTTGCGCAGCGCGGCGAGCCGTTGCGGCAGCGGATCGGACGCCGGGGTGCGGATCACGCCGAGCGAGACGGCGACCGCGTCGCCCGCCCCGTGCCCGTCGACGACCGCGTAGCCGCAGCGCGTCAGGCCAGGGTCGATCCCCAGGACTCGACACCGGCTGGACGAGCGCGACTCCACGCTGTTGGCGAACACAGGTTCGCAGGATAGCCGGTGGCGGCAGGCCGCGGGGTGACCGTTCAGGCCAGCTTCCGGAGCTCGGCGACGAGCTCCTTCACCGGGCGGTACATGAGGCCGGCGATCGCCCGGTGGGCGTAGCGGATGACCCCGTCGCCGTCGAGGATGAACACGCTGCGACGGGGGAAGCCGATCGGGCCGAGGGTGCCGTACTCGGCGGCGACGGCCTTGTCGGTGTCGGCGAGCAGCGGGAACCCGAACCCGTGCTTGCCGGAGAACTTGTCGTGGCTCTCGACGTCCTGGGCCGAGATCCCGATCACCTGGGCGTCGAGCTCGGCGAACTGGCCGAGCTCGTCGTTGTAGCTGTTGAGTTGCTTGGTGCACACCGGCGTGTCGTCGCCGGGGTAGAACACCAGCACCACCGGGCGCCCGGCGTAGTCGGACAGCGAGTACTGCTCGCCTCCCGTTCCCGGCAACGTGAAATCCGGTCCCTTGTCGCCCACTCCGACGCTCATGCGGTCGCCGCCTCCATCAGTTCGTCGGACATGTCGAAGTTGGAGAACACGTCCTGCACGTCGTCGTTGTCCTCCAACGCTTCGAGAATCCGCATGATCGACTTGGCCTCGCTCGTGTCGGTGATCGGGATCAGGTTCTCCGACACCATCGGCGAATCGGCCGAGATCACCTCGACCCCGGCGTCGTCGAGCGCCGCCTTCACGTCGTAGACCACCGACGGGTCGGTGACGACACGGAATCCGCCGCCCTCGCCGATGACGTCGTCGGCGCCCGCTTCGAGCGCGATCGTCATCACCTTGTCCTCGTCGGCGCCCTCGTCGACGACGATGATGCCCTGCCGGGCGAACTGCCAGTTGACCGCGCCCGGTTCGGCCATCGACCCGCCGAGCTTGGTGAAGATGTTGCGGATCTCGGCGCCCGTTCGGTTGCGGTTGTCGGTCAGCACGTCGATGAGCAGCGCGACGCCCCCGGGCGCGTACCCCTCGTACATGATGCTCTCGTACGTGCCCCCGTCGGCGTCGCCGGTTCCCCGCTTGATCGCCCGGTCGATCGCGTCGTTGGTCATCCGGGCGGCCTTGGCCTTCTGGACTGCGGTGCGCAACGTCGGGTTGGCCTCGACGTCGCCCCCGGACTTGGCGGCGACCTCGATCTGGCGGGCGAGCTTGGCGAAGAGCTTGCCGCGCGCCTTGTCGGCGGCGCCCTTCTTGTGCTTGATCGTTGCCCATTTCGAATGGCCGGACATGTCGCTACTCCAGGATCGGTACGCGCATCGGTTCAGTTGTCGAGCGAGTCGACGAACAGCTCGTGCAATCTTGCGTCGTCGGTCAGCTCGGGGTGGAACGACGCCACCGTACAGGTTCCGTCGCGCACGAGAACGGGCACGCCGTCGTGCCGGGCGAGCACCTCGACATCCGGTCCTGCCCGCTCGACGACCGGCGCCCGGATGAACACGGCGTGGAACGGCGTGTCGAGGCCGGCCACGTCGAGTTCGGCCTCGAAGCTGTCGAGCTGGCGCCCGTAGCCGTTGCGGCGGACGGTCAGGTCGATGCGATCGAACCCGCGCTGGTCCGGTCGGCCGTCGAGCACCTCGGTCGCGCACAGGATCATCCCGGCGCACGTGCCGAAGACCGGCATCCCGTCGGACAGCAAGCCCTTCAGGTGGTCGAACAGCCCGCTCGTCGTCAGCAGATGGGACATCGTCGTGCTCTCGCCGCCGGGGAGGACGAGCGCGTCGACCACCCGCAGGTCGTCGGGGGTGCGGACGAGCGGGGCGTGCACCCCGAGCGAGGTCAGGCGGTCGCGGTGGACGCCGAACGCGCCCTGCAGGGCGAGCACGCCGACGACGGGCCGACGCTCGGGCGCGGCCTGATCACCAGCCGCGGTCGGCATAACGCTCGGTGATCTCGTCCATGCCGATGCCGGTCATCGGCGCGCCGAGGCCACGGCTCACCTTGGCGAGGATCGCCGCGTCGGTGAAATGGGTCGTCGCCTCGACGATCGCCTTGGCACGCGGCGCCGGGTCGTCGGACTTGAAGATGCCCGAGCCGACGAACACCGCCTCGGCGCCGAGCTGCATCGCCAGCGCGGCGTCGGCCGGAGTGGCCAGCCCGCCGGCGCAGAACATCGGCACCGGCAGTTTGCCGGTCTCGGCGATCTCCTGGACGAGCGGCAGCGGCGCCTGCAACTTCTTGGCCCAGTCGAACAGCTCGGCCGAGTCGGCCTGCGTGATGCGCTTCATGTCGCCGATGATCGAGCGCAGGTGGCGGACCGCCTCGACGACGTTGCCGGTGCCGGCCTCACCCTTGGAGCGGATCATGCACGCGCCCTCGGAGATGCGACGGAGGGCTTCGCCGAGGTTGGTGGCCCCGCACACGAACGGGACC
>JBFGCT010000091.1:0-16197 GCA_041581055.1 Ilumatobacteraceae bacterium
CGGTGGCGGGCTCGGCGGCCGGGGCCGGCGTGGCGGCGGCATGGGCGGCGGCATGGGCGGCGGGTTGAAGGCGGGCGGCGGGCTGATCGGCGTGTTGCTCCTCCTCGCCACGCTGTTCCTCCCCAAGCTGCTCGGCGGGGCGACCGGCGCGGCGACGGGGCTCGGCGGCGGGACCGGGGGGAGCGGCTCGGCGCAGACGACCGGTGGCGACGACGACCCGTGCAGCAGCGAGGCCGAACAGATCCTGTGCGGGGCGACGATCGACGTGCAGGAGTTCTGGATCGACGAGTTCCAGCCCGCGTTCGGCACGGACTACCGGGTGACCCAGACCGTGTTCTTCTCCGGCTTCACCAACACCGGGTGCGGACAGGCGTCGGCGGCGACCGGTCCGTTCTACTGCCCGGCCGACGACCTGGTGTACTTCGACCTCGACTTCCTGGCCGAGCTCCAGCAGCGGTTCGGGGCGCCCGGCGATCTCGCCGCGCAGTACATCGTCGCCCACGAGTACGGCCACCACATCCAGAACGTGCTCGGCATCAACGCCGAGATGCGGCGGCTGCAGCAGCGGGATCCCGGCCGGGCCAACGAGTACTCGGTCGCGCTCGAGCTCCAGGCGGACTGCCTGGCCGGCGTGTGGGCGGCCGACGCCGACCGCCGGGGTCAGTTCGAGGCGGGTGAGGTCGCCGAGGCGCTCGAGGCGGCGCGGGCGGTCGGCGACGACCGGATTCAGCAGCAGACCCAGGGCCGCGTCGACCCCGAGAGCTGGACCCACGGATCGTCCGCCCAGCGCGCCGAGTGGTTCAGCCGGGGCTTCGAGACCGGCGACGCGAACCGCTGCACCACGTTCGAAGAGCTGACCTGAGCACCGATCGGCGCCCCGGCGGGGCGCGGCGGACTCCTGCGGTTCGGCGACCGGGCCGCCGGTGCGGAGAGGGCGATCAGCCGAGTCGCAGGCGGAGCTCGGTCCGCCCGGTCGCCGCGTGCACGTGCCGGCCGACCGGCTCGAAGCCGTAGGCCGCGTAGAAGCGGCGGCCGACGGCGTTCTCCTCGAACACGTCGAGTTCCAGGTACGGGCGGGACGATCGCGCGCGGTCCATCAACGCCCGCCCGATTCCGGCGCGGTGGTGATCGGGGTCGACGAAGACGGCGCCGACCTCGTTGCCGATCAACGCCAGGAACCCGACGACTCGCCCGCCGATTTCCCCGACGGTCGTCTCGGCGATCGGGAGCCAGACCTCGGCCACGCGCACCTGCTCGGCGGCGAGGAACTCGTCGCCGAGGAACGAGTGCGCGACCAGCGACGCCCGGCGCCAGACGTCGAGCACGTCGTCGAGGTCCCCGTCGCGGTACGGCCGGATCACATCCCTCCCACCCACCCTCAAACGAGCCTCATTCCGCGGTGTGGCGGCGCCGGGCGCGGCGCCGGCCGGGATCGGGCTCAGACGGTGAGCACGGCCGCGCCGGCGACCGCGCCGCGCTTGACAACCTCGAGCGCCTCGTTCGCCATGGCGAGCGGGTAGAGGTCGACCACCGGGCGGATCGGGATCTCGGCGGCGAGGGCGAGGAACTCCTCGGCGTCGCGGCGGGTGAAGTTGGCGACGCTGCGCACACCCCGTTCGAGCCACAGCAACCCGTAGTCGAACTCCGGGATGCGATCGAGGTGGATCGCGTTGACGGCGACGGTCCCGCCCGGGGCGAGCGCATCGAGGGCGGCGATCACCACGGACCCGACCGGGGCGAACGTGATCGCCGCGTCGAGGGCCACCGGCGGGCGGTCGGCGTACGACCCGGCCCACGCCGCCCCCAGGTCGAGCGCCCGCGCCCGCTCGGTTGCCGATCGCGTCGTCACGTAGACCGCGCACCCCCAGTGCCGGGCCACCTGGATGGTCAGCAGCGCCGACGCGCCGAACCCGTAGAGCCCGAGCCGGCTCCCCGGTTCGACGCCGGCGACGTGCAGGGCCCGATAGCCGATCACGCCTCCGCAGAGCAACGGCGCGGCGTGGTGGTCGGTGAATCCCTCGGGAATCGGGAACACGAAGTCGGCGCGGGCGACGACCGATTCGCCGTACCCGCCGTCGCGGTCCCAGCCGGTGAACTCGGCGTCGGCGCAGAGGTTCTCCCGCCCCGCGCGGCACGGCCGGCAGGTTCCGCAAGAGCCTCCGAGCCAGGCCACGCCCACCCGGTCGCCGAGGCGCCATCGCTCGACGCCCTCGCCCACCGCGCGAACGTGGCCCACGACCTGGTGACCGGGCACGACCGGCAGGCGGTGCGCGGCCAGATCGCCTTCGACCAGTTGCAGGTCGGTCCGGCACACCCCGCAGCAGCTGACGTCGACGGCGATCTCGCCCGGTCCCGGGCGGCGGGCCGGGCGGTCGACGAGGGTCAACGGCCGGTCGGCGATCGCCGCCGGCCGGGCCAACTCCTGGACGAGCACGCCCACCTCCCTTCGTCGGTGACGACGGTATCGGTCGTGCTTGACTCGACGTCGACACCCCGAACGTTCACGGCGCTAGCCGCCGATGGCGCGGTAGAGGCGTTCGGCCGGGCCACGGCCGAAGCGACGGCTCCACCACGTGGCGGCCGCGATGCCGGCGACCCAGAACCCCATGGAGAAGCCGAGGGCGACACCGAGCCCGGCCGGCTCGATCCAGCCCAGCCAGTCGACGACGAGGTTGAACACGAGGATGTGGGCGACGTAGAGCGTGAGCGTCATCTGGCCGGCGCGCCGGAGCGGGTCGAGGGCGCCGGTGAACCGCTCGGCGAGCCAGTCGAGCGCGGCGTACGCGATCAAGGCCGTCCCGAGCGCGCTCGCCACGTACACCCCGCCGCGCTGGTAGGGGTCGGTCGAGAGCGCGGTCAGTTGGAACCGCGTCGTCGCGGTTGTCGCGATGATCGTCGCGAGGCCGTACAGCGTCGCCCCGATGGCCATCGTCAGCGGCCGCCACGCCGGCAGGGACACGGCTCGCCCGAGCACGATTCCGGCGCACAGGAACGCGAGCCACGGCAGGAGCGGGTGGGTTCCGTTGACGAACAGGTCGAAGACGTACCCGCGGGGGGTTCCGGTCCGCTGCGTCGTCAGCCACGCGGTGCTCTCGCCGTCCTCCGCCCGCCAGAAGCGCCACGTCCGGATCGACCAGCCGGCCAATGCCGCGCCGACGCCGATGGCGGCGATCCACCAACTGCGCAACGTGAACAGGGCGGCGGCGAGGACGAACATCCCGCCGTAGAACGGGATGATCGTGCCCGGCCAGATCGTGTCGAGCAGCAGCCCGGCGACGTACAGCAGCGCCCCGCGGCGCACGAGCCTCCAACGCATCTCGCGGACCCGCGCGCGCGAGCCGAGGCTGCGCTTGGTCAGCAGCGTCACGCCGACGCCGGCGACGAGGACGAACGTCGCCGCGAACCGGGTCGACAGCGGGCCGGTCCACGGGTCGAACAGCGAGTCGAGGACGCCGTCGTCGACTCGCCGGGACCCGCGCAGGATCAGATAGCCGTGGTAGTTCATCACGACGACGCCGATCAGCGCGACCGCCCGCACGACGTCCGGCCCGGGGAGGCGCGGCCGCGAGCCGGCGGCGACCGACGTCCGGACGGTGGCGTTCACCGCCATTCGTACTCGTCGACGGTGGTCATGTGCAGCGGGCGCTGGACGTCGACCCGGTCGCCGATCGCCGGCAGCGGCGCGCTGCTTGGCACGAACGCCATCGTCGTGTGCATGTGCGGCGGCTCGTGGAGCGCCAGGCGACGCTGTTCGAAGTGGAACGGGCTCCTCCCGTCGGCGAGCGGGCCGACGCCGTTCGCCGTGCCCGCGCCGATCATCAACAGGTGGCCGTCGGCCGGCACGGCGCCGAGCTGGTATCCCGCCGGCTGCCCGGCGGCGACCGGCCGGCGGTCGAGCACGTCGGCCGTGAGGTGGAACGCCGACTTGTCACCGTGCCACAGTCGGGTGCCGAGCCGCAGCCGGCGCGGCCGATCGTCGGGGAGCCGCGAGTACAGCACCGGGTCGACGTGGCTGAGCCAGACCGGGATGTCGGCGTCGACCGGGTCGAGCGCGGCGGCGATCGCCGCGAGGTGGTCGGCCGGTTCGCCGGCGAGCGGTGGGTGGATGCTGACGCCGACCACGTCGAGCGACGCCCGCTCGGCGACGTCGATCAACCCGGCGTCGCCGCCATAGCGGCGCATCGTCGAGGCGAGCTTGACGATCACCCGTCCGCGCCATCCGTCGAGGGCGGCGATGTGCTCGGCCCGCCCGACGGTGAGGATCGGCCGGGTCGTCGCCGGCGCGGCGAGGCACGGCGTCAGCACGACGGCGTCGACCGCGGCGGGCAGGCCGTCGAGCTCGTGCACGGTGCCGACCGCCACCGTGTCGGCGAACTCGGCCGCCACGCCGGCCAACCAGGCCCGGCCGAAGCCGTAGCCGTTGCCCTTGACGACCGGAACGAGCCCGTCGACCGAGGCGGCGACGCGCGCCACGTGGCTGCGCCAGATCGCGTTGCGCACAGCGAGCGTCACGGTCACGTAGCGACGGTAGTGGACCAGCCCGCGACAAGGCTGCCGGCCCCGTCCGCGGTCGCCCGCCGCGATACCCGACTAAGCCGATCGGGAATATCGGGATAAGGTGGGTGGTTGTGATCGACGTGCGCCGTATCTTCAGCTTCCCCGACCCGGTCAACGAGACGTCGGCTCGTCTCGTCGCCGCCGGCGTCGTCGCCCAGGCGGCCCTGTTCCTCGTCCTCCGCGAGGGCTGGCTGCTCGTCCCCCTCGTCTACGGCTTCCTGGCCCGGGTCGCCTCCGGCCCGACGCTGTCACCGCTCGGCCAGCTCGCGACCCGTGTCGGGACGCCGTGGGTCGAACGGTCGCTCGGCGTCGAGTCGCGCCGGGTGCCGGGGCCGCCGAAACGGTTCGCCCAGTCGGTCGGGCTGGTGTTCTCGGCGACCGCCGCGCTGGCGTGGCTGTACGGCGCGCCGGTCGTCGCGTTCGTCGTGCTCGGCCTGCTGGTCGTCGCGGCGACGCTGGAGTCGGCCGCCAGGATCTGTCTCGGATGCGTCGGCTACAACGCGATCTGGGGATGCGCCGGCTGCGACGACATCACCGATCGGCTGCGGATGGCCCTGATCGAGTCGCGGCGCGCCGTCGAGCCCGCCGCCCACGAGCCGGCCAGGAGCTGAGCTCGGGCACGATCGGCGCGATCGACCGCGTCCGCGCCATGCCCTGCCACACCCCCCAGCCGTAGGCGAGGTCGGTCGGGGTCGCCATCGGGTCGGCGGCGAGCGCGGCGAGCCCGATCCACCGCATCCGCTTCGACCACAGCGCGCCGACGGCGACGATCGGCCACCACACCCGCCGGACCGCGGAGGCGAGCTGTTCGCCGGCGCGGAGGTGGCCGCTCATCGCCAACCGAACGGCGACCGGCGGCGGGATGTCGGGCAGCTTGCGGGGAAGGGCGGCGGCGCTCCCGACGGCGAGCAGCAGCCCGGCGACCGGGTGGGCGGCGACCGCCAACGCCCAGCTCGCGGCCGTCCAGCCGTTCGAGCGCAGCGGGGCGAGCGCGCCGGGGTGGCGAAGCGCGAGCGCGGCCGCCGAGCGGCCGTACCCGGCGTGTTGGCGGAGCCGGGCCGCCTCGGTCGGCCGCGGCTCGTGCCAGACGACCAGGGACGGGTCGTAACGGCAGCTCCAGCCGGCGCGGTCGAGCCGCCAGACGAGGTCGACGTCCTCGCCGTACCGCAGCGTCTCGTCGAACCCGCCGACCGCGTCGAGCGCGTCCGCCCGGACGAGGAGCGCGGCGCCGGGCACGTAGCTGATCCGGGTGCCGGCGCGGACCCGGCCGGGCCGCGGGCCGAGATCGAGGGGGGAGCCGGCCTCACCGCACACCCGCGGCGCGACGAGGCCGACGCGCGGGTCGTCGAAGTGGGCGAGCAGCGCCGTCATCCAGCACCCGCCGCCGAGTTGGTCGAGCGTGTCGACGTCGGCGTCGACGAACGCGACGATCGGGGTCGTGACGATCGCCCTGCCGGCGTTGCGCGCCGCGGCCGGACCGACGTTGTGGTCGAGGTGCAGCCGCGCGCCGTCGATCGGGGGCGTCGACCCGTCGTCGACCGTGATCCGCCCGTCGTCGGCCTCCTCGCCGCCGAGCTGTGGCGTCACGACGGTCACATCGTCGATCGTGAACCGGGTCGAGTGGTCGGCGATGACCGGGTGGATCGAGCCGGTGTCGAGCCAGCGGTCGATGAGAGGTGAGGCCCGCACGTCGGCGCCGATCTCGACCTGTCGCGCCGCCCGCTCGCCGCCGGCGGTCAACCGGAACGTGCGCAGCGGCGATCCGGCGATCACCGTGCGGCCGAACCGCTGCCACGAGCCGTCGAGGGTGAACCGCACGCCCTCAGTCTGCCGGACTCGCCGGGCTCAGGTCGCCGGCGTCGCGTCGATCGGGCGCCAGCGCTCGATCTCGTGCACCAGATCCCGGACGAAGGCGGTGATGAACCGCTCACCCTCGCCGCCGGACGCGCCGGACGGGTCGCCGAGCACGCCCGACGTGCTGACCGCCATGACACCCTTGCGGCGCAGCTCGGCGATGTCGGTGCTGGCGCCCGGCGCGGCGAGTTCGAGGCGGACGAGGCCGGGGTCGATCGCCAGCATCAACGACGTCTCGATCCGCCCCGCGTGCAGGTCGGCCGGACCGCCGTCGGTCCGGTGCGGCAGCTTCGGCCACCAGGCCATCGCCCGGCGCCCCTCGGCGCGCAGCCGCTCGACGGCCTTCGTCACGCTCTCGTGGTTGCCGCCGTGGCCGTTGACGAAGACGAGGCCCGCCGCCCAGTGGGCGCTCCGCCCGAGCTCGACGACGACCTCGGTCATGACCTTCGTGCCGATCGACAGCGTGCCGGCGAACCCGGCGTGCTCGCCGGAGGCCGTCACCGCGATCGTCGGCCCGACGACGAGGCCTTCGGTGAAGTGCAGCGACCGTTCGGCGACCTCCTCGGCGATCAGCGTGTCGGTGTTCAGCGGCAGGTGGGGCCCGTGCTGCTCGGTCGAGCCGACCGGGATCAGCAAGACGGGGGAGAGCGTGCCGTCCTCGGCGCGCCCGTGCGCCGAGACCGAACGCACCTCCTGCCATGTCGCCTCGCCCAATCGCATCGCGACATCATGCCCGAGGCGCCGGCGATCCGCGCCCGCGCCGGCGGCGGGCCGGCCGTCGCCCGCCTCAATCGGGAGCGGGATCCGCGTCGAGGTAGCCCCACTCGCGCAGCTGGGCGACGATCCGCGCCGCCGCCGCCGGGGGGTCGAGGGTGACGGTCTCGGCGCGGGCCGCGTCGCCCCCGCTCATGCGCAGGAGGCCGCGCACGCGGCTGAGCGTCTCCCCGACCGGCGGAGGCAGCACCCTGGCGCGCGGGCGGTACGGCGTGACGACGCCGGCCGCGGCGTCCGGATCGTCGGGCGGGCCGGCCACGACGTCGATCGGGGCCGACTTGGAGGCGAGCGCCGCGGCCAGGCCGGCGCGCCGCAACGAGGCGACCGACCCCACGACCGACAGCACGGCCGGCGGGCCGACGTCGAGCACCTCGCGCCGCCCGCCGTCGAGCCGGCGAACGACCCGCAGCGGGGCGCCGGTCCGCCACGCGTCGAGATCGACCCCGACCAGTCCGAGCGCCTGCGCCGCGCCGAGCCGGCCGGCGAGGAAGGCCGGCACCGACCCGGTCCCCCGATCGAGCGAGTAGTCGCCGCACCAGACGAGGTCGGCCCCGTCGAGGGTCGGCGCCAGCGCGGCGGCCACGGTCGCGCCGCCGAGCGCGGCGCCCGCGTCGACGCGCACCGCACGGTCGGCGCCGGCGGCGAGCGCGACGCGCAGCACGCTGTCCGCGGCGGGCGGGCCGAGCGCCACGACGGTCACGGTCGACGGGCCGCCGGCCCGCGCCCGCAGGGCGAGCGCCACCTCCAGCGCGGCCTCGTCGGCGGGCGACACCCCGAACCAGCGCCCGTCGGTGGCGGTCGGCCGACCGGTCGCGGGGTCGGTCGCACCGCCGGCGCCGGGCCCACCGAGCGGCACGTGCTTCCAGCACACCGCCAACCTCACGGGCGACTCATGTCTGTCTGAACACGACCCCGTGACCGCCCTCCGGGTACGTCCACGTGATCGCGCCCTCCCGGTTGCACACGAGGTAGCACGTGCCGCACTCGAAGCACTGCTCGTAGTTGAACAGGATGCCGCCGTCGGCGGTCGTGACGAACAGCTTGGCCGGGCAGGCGACGATGCACTCGCGGCTCGGGCACGTGCGGCAGACCGTGTCGTCGACGACGATGTGGGCCCGTTCGTGGACGTCGAACCGCGTCGAGCCGATCAGCTCCTCGAAGCTGCGCTCGGGCCACCGCTCGACCGTGCCGCTCATCCGAAGCTCCTGACGCCGTCCCACGCGTCGCGGGCGAGGTCGCGGAGCTTGACGCCGGCCCGCTTGCGCTCCTCGGCGACGATCCGTCGCAGCCCGGGTTTCGGGGCCGGGTTGTCGACCCGGAACATCCGCTCGACCGAGTTGGCGACCATCGACGGGTAGCGATGCTGGACGCGGTCGGACAGGACCAGACCGGGCGCCCGCCGCAGCTTGCGGTGGTCGCGCAGCACGAACGTGTCGCGCAGCCGGCGTTCATAGCCGGCCAGGCCGGCCGCCGACGCGTCGTTGGCGGCGAGCGCCTCGACGGCCGCCTCGCCGGCGTAGAGGCCGCTGGCCATCGCGAAGTTGACGCCCTCCAGCCAGATGCCGGCGGCGAGGCACATCGCGGCCGCGTCGCCGGCGACCAACATCCCGTCGGCGGTCATCCTCGGCATCATCGACAGCCCGGCCTCGGGGATGACGTGCGCCGAGTACTCCTCGACCTCCCCGCCGTCGACGAGCGGGGCGATCGCCGAGTGCGACTTGAGGTTGGCGATGATCTCCTCCGGGCGCCGCGTCTGGGCGGCGAGCTTGGGGAGCTTGAGCACGACGCCGACCGCCAGCGATTCGAGGTTGGTGTAGACGAAGGCGCCGCCGTTGACCCCCGACGTGCCGCCGAGGATCTCGATGTCGACGCCGTCGCGCCCGCGCACGCCGAACCGCTCGTCGATCACCTCCTTCGGCAGCCCGATCGTCTCCTTGACGCCGACGGTGAAGTCCGCCGGGTCGACCTCGCCGTACAGGCCGGCCTGCTTGGCGAGGAAGCTGTTGACGCCGTCGCAGGCGATGACGACGCGGGACCGGAGGTCGCCGTCGGGCCGGTCGGTCGTGACGCCGACGACCGCGCCCGCCCGGTCGCGGAGCAGCCCGGTCGCCGTCGTCGAGCACAGCAGCTCGGCCCCGTCGGCCTCGGCCAACGACGCCAGCCAGTGGTCCCAGTCCGGCCGGTACGCGGTCGCCCCGTTGTACGGCGGCGCCGACCACGCGTCGCCGCGGAAGTCGACCGTGAGCGCCTGGTCGGCGGTGAGCAGCATCGTCGAGCGGCGGGTGACCCAGCGTTGGACCGGAGCGTGCTCCCACCAGCCGGGGTGCACGCCGTCGAGGACGCGCGGGTAGACCACGCCGCCGTACATGTTCTTCGAGCCGGCGAACGGCCCGCGCTCGAGCAGGATCACCGAGTGGCCGGCGCGGGCCACCGCGGTCGCCGCCAGCGAACCGGCCGGACCGGCGCCGACGACGATCACGTCGACGTCGGCGGGGCCGCGGTCGACCACGCGGGACCGCGCCGGGTCGGCCGCCGGCCGCGTCGCCGGGCGCTCAGCCACCGGCGACCTCCCGCCGGCCGCCGAGAAGGACCAGCAACTCGTCGAGGACGGCGTTGGCGTCGCTGACGATCGCCAGGTCGGACATCTGCATCATCGGGCAGTGGGCGTCGGTGTTGACGCTGATGATGTGCTCGGGGTCGCCGAGCCCGCTCGTGTGCTGCACCGCCCCGCTGATCCCGAACGCGACGTACAGATCCGGGTCGACGACCACGCCGGTCGTGCCGATCTGGCGCTCGTGCGGCGCCCAGGACCGGTCGGTGACGACGCGCGTCGCGCCCACCGTCGCCCCGATCGCCGCGGCGACGCGTTCGAGTTGCCCGAAGCGGGCGGCGTCGTCGAGCCCGGCCCCGCCGCCCACGATCCGGGCGGCCTCGGCGAGGTCCATCGTCGTCACGTCGGGTGGCAGCACCTCCACGACATCGGCGTCGATCGACGCGGCGGCCGGCGGCGGCGTCAGGACGTCGACCGTCGACGGCGCCTCCGTCGGCGCCACGCCGCGCACGCCCGGGATCAGCGTCGCGACGATCGGGCCGGTCAGCTGGCACTCGACGAGGTCGCGTCCGCCACGGCGGGCCACCCGCACATGGCCCGCCCGGATCTCGGTCGCCCCAGCCAGGAGCGGCCGGTCGAGCGCCTCGGCGAGGCGGGGGGCGAGGTCGCGCCCGTCGGCCGACGCGGGGAGGACCACGACCTCGTTGGCGGGCCGCGCGGCGACGACGGCGGCCAATGCCGTCGCCCAGCGACCGGGCTGGAACGACCCGAGCTCGACCAGCCACGCCTCGTTCGCCAGCCCGGCGAGGTCGACCGACTCGCCGCCGGACCCGGCGACGACGGCCCGGCCGCCGCACTCGGCGATCGTCTCGTCGGCCCCGGCGGGCAGGACGCCGTCACGAACCGGGACCACCGCGATCATCGACAGCAGCGTACGGGGTGGCTCGGATCGGGCGGCAATCAGGTCGCCGGGGGCCGACAGGAGCGGCGCGGGCGGCGGTCAGTCGGACGCGACCGGCTGTTCGACCGTGGCATCCGGCTCGGCTGTGTCCCCCCGCCTGTCGCGCGCCCAGCGAACCAGCTCGATCAGCGCGGTGATCGAGAGCGCCGTGGCGAACGCCAGCCAGAACGCGAGGGCGTGATTGTCCTCGAACGTCTGGCCGAAGATGTAGCCGAGGATCGCGGCGTACGAGGCCCAGAGGATGGTCGCCACGGCGACCCAGCCCATGAACCACTTCCGCGGCTGGTCGGTGACCCCCGACGAGACCGTCAGGATGGTCCGGCCACCGGGGATGAACCGAGCGGTGATCAGCAGCATCCCGCCCCGCTTGCGGATCTGGCGGCCCGCACCCTCCAGCCGCTCCTGCCGGTTCGGCTTGCGCTCGGCCCACCGCGTGACCAAGCCGCGGAAGCGGTGCCCGATCTCGTAGGCGGTGTTGTCGCCGCAAAACGCCCCGAACGCGCCGAAGGCGATGACGAGCACGAGGAGCTGGTTGCCCTGGCCGGCCGCCACACCGCCGATGATCACCGTCGTCTCGCTCGGGACGACCGGCACGATCGAGTCGAAGAACGCGACGACGAAGATGATCCCGAGGAACCACCAGTTCGACGAGATCTCGTCGATCCAGTCGGTGAGGTCGGTGAGGATGTTGGCGAGCACTGCGCGAGGACGTTAGCGAGGTTCGGGCGGGCGGCGGCTCAGAGGACGAACCAGAGCGCCGTGTCGGGGGGGACGACGCCGGGCGGCATCGTCTGGGCTGGCTCGCTGGCGACGACGGGCCGGGCCGTCGCCAACCCGTCGAGGTCGAGCGCGATCGGGTCGCCGGTCACGTTCAGCACGGCGGTCAGATCGCCGCGCCGGACGGCGATCAAGCCGGGCCCGACATCGAGGAGCTCGGTGGATGTCGGCTGCGAGCCGGCGTGTGTGCGGCGGGCGGCGATCAGCGTGCGGTACAGGTCGAGGTCGGAGCCCGGGACGTCGTGCTGTTCCGCGCGGGCGAACCCACCCCACCAGTCCGGTTGCGGCAGCCACGGTTCGGCCGGCTCGCCGCCGCCGGCCGGCCGCGCCGAGAAGCCGAACGCCCGAGCTGGATCGCCCGTCCACGGGAGCGGCACCCGGCATCCGTCCCGCCCGAGCTCGACGCCGCCGCTGCGGATGAACACCGGGTCCTCCCGTCGGTCGGCGGGGATGTCGAGCACCTCGGGGAGGCCGAGCTCCTCGCCCTGGTACAGGTAGATCGATCCGGGGAGCGCCATCGCCAGCGTGATCAACGCCCTCGCCCGACGCCGGCCGAGTACGACGTCGACCGGCGCGGCGGAGTTGACGAGGGCGTTGGCGGCCGCCGACGGCGGGGCGTGGGCGTCGGCGCGCCCGAGCCGCGTGGTCGCCCGCTGCGCGTCGTGGTTGTTCAAGGTCCAGCACGGGTCGATGCCCTGGTCGGTGAGCGAGAGCACGTCGCGCAGGGCCGTGTCGATGCTCTCGGTGTTCCACGGCGCCATCATCAGGTCGAACGAGAACACCTGGTGGAACTCGTCCGGACGGGCGAAGTCGGCGACCAGCTTCGGCTGTCCGACCAGATACGCCTCGGCGAGCATCATCAGGTCGCGGTCGGGGTGGCGTTCCATGTAGTCGTCGATCGCCCGGCGGAAGTAGCGCCACACGTCGTGACCCTCGGGGCGGAACACGGTGTAGGGGTTCTCCCACGTGATCTGCACCTCGGGGGTCCCGAGCGGCACCGGGGGCTGATCGGGCAGCTCGGGGTGCTTGCCGATCGGCGTGATCGCGTCGACCCGGAATCCCTCGACGCCACGGTCGAACCAGAACTCGAGGACGTCGACGAACATCTGCTCGACGTCGGCGTTGGTGTGGTTCAGGTCGGGTTGGTGCGGCGTGAACGTCCCGAGGTACCACTGCCTGTCGTCGGGCCCGAGACGGGTCCACGCCGAGCCGCCGAACGCCGCCCGCCAGTTGTTCGGCGGGGCGCCGTGCGGGTCGCCGGCGGCGTCGGGCTTCCCGTCGCGGATCCAGAAGCGTGCTCGCTCGGCGCTACCGGGCGCCGCCATGCGGGCTTCGGCGAACCACGCGTGCTGGTCGCTGCAGTGGTTCGGGACGAGGTCCATCACAACTCGGATGCCCCGCTTCCGGGCCTCGGCGAGCAGCGCGTCGAACGTGTCGAGCGTCCCGTACTCGTCGTGGATCCCGAAGTAGTCGGCCACGTCGTAGCCGTGGTCGCGCTGGGGCGACGGGTAGCACGGGTTGAGCCAGAGCGCGTCGACGCCGAGCGACGCGAGGTCGTCGAGGTGGCTCCGGATGCCGTCGAGGTCGCCGACGCCGTCGCCGGTCGAGTCGGCGAACGAACGCAGGTAGACCTGGTACACGACGGCGTCCTGCCACCAGCGGCGCGAGGGGCTCGTCGGACTCATCAGCCCGACAATGTAAGCCGGTTCGGGGCAATCCGTTCGGGAGGTCCGCGCGAACCGGCGCTAACTCTCCGCGAACCGGAGCGCGATGTTGATCTCGGTGGTGGCGTCGTCGAGCACGAAGACGCCGTCGGCGAAGAACGGGTCGTAACCGGCGCTCGTGAGCTCCATGCTGTACGTCCCGGCGGGGACCGGCAGGCTGTAGGCGCCGTCGCCGCCCGTCTTCGTCGTGTGGTCGCCGGGCTGCACGGTCACACTGGCGCCGTCGATGGGCATACCGTTGCTGATGCCGAGGACCTTGCCAGCGATTGTTCCTGCCATCGGCTCACTCCTTGATCCGGGGTTCCTCCAGGAACCGGTTTCCCCCAAACAGTAGGCGCGTTCACGGTTCGATGCTGACGCGCAGCCGGGCCCGTTCGGCGGTCGCCGATTCGGCCACCACGATGTCGTACTCGCCGGGGGAGACGACCCAGGCGCCAACCGCCGGGTCCCAGTGGTGGAACGCGTCGGGTCCGAACGTCAGCGTCACGGTCTCGGTCGTCCCCGCGACGACGACCCGCTTGGCCCACGCTCGCAGCTCCTTCGGCGGCCGGACGCGGCCGGGGTCGATCGGCGCCACGTAGCCCTGGACGACGACCGTGGCGTCGCGGTCGCCCGTCGCCGACACCGGGATCTCGACGTCGACGGTTCCGTCCGGGGCCAGCGTGGCGGCCGACGCGGTCGCCTCGCCCCACGCGGCCGCGCCGTAGCTGAGGCCGTGCCCGAACGGGTACCGCACCGGGATGTCGCGGGCGTCGTACCACCGGTAGCCGATGAACAGGCCCTCGCCGTAGCGCTGCGTGCTGCGGCCGTCCCCGTCGTGGTCGGGCTGATGGTGGGTGAACGCCGGCGTCTCACCGAGGCGTCGGGGAAACGTGACCGGCAGGCGTCCGCCGGGGTCGGCGGCGCCGAGCACGATGTCGACCAGCGCCTCGGCCTGCTCCTGGCCGGCGAAGAACGGGACGAGGACCGCGGGCGCCGGGCGCTCGTGGTCGGGCGCCGCCCAGTCGAGTGTCACCGGCGACCCGGCGTTGACGATGACGACGGTGTTCGGGTTGGCGGCGACGACCCGCTCGACCAGCTCGTCCTGGCGCCCCGGCAGGTCCATCGTCTCGCGGTCGAACCCCTCGGTCTCCCATTCGTCGTTCGTGCCGACCATGACGATCGCCGTGTCGGCCCCGGCTGCGGCGGCAACGGCGCGGTCCATCAGATCGGGGGGCTCGGGCGGGCGGGCGCCGACGCGCAGCGCGGCGAAACCGTCGCGGCGGCCGGTCCGCCACTTCGCGGCGATCTCCACCGGTTCCCCGGCGCGGCAGTCGACGACCTCGGTGACCTCGACGCTTCCGTAGCCGAAGAACTCCTTGCTGCGCGGCAGCTCGGCATTCGGGTCGTCGACGACGGCGACGGGGTCGGCGCCGGCGGGGGTCACCGTGACGGTCACCGGCCCGGTGCTGACCACGCCGATCGTGTGCGGGCCGTCGACCTCGGGCAGGAAGCTCCCCGCGAGCCGGGCGGCGAACGAGCGGGGATCGATGCCCTCGGGCGTCGTGCCGAAGAAGCGAACCATCGTCGACGTCGTGACCGTCGTGAGGTCGGCGCGGGCGTCCCAGTCCGCGCCATTGACGTACTCGAGCCGCAGCCCCCGTTCGCCGTCGGGCGCGACCAGGCGCGAGCCGTGGACGACCGGGGTCAGACGGTCGATGCGCACGCCGGGCTCGTAGGCGATCGAGCTCGCGTCGGTGAGCCGGTCGGTCAACGCGTCGAGCAGCGTCCGATGGAAATGCGGTTGGAGGCTGGCCGAACCGCCCCCCATCGACCGGTCGACGACGGCGTTGGGGCCGATGACGGCGACCGTCCCCAGCCGCTCGGGCGGGACGGGCAGCACCGGGCCGCCGAGCTCCGCCACGGGCTCGTTGCGCAGCAGCACGGTGCCGGCGATCGCCGCCCGACGGGTCAGCGCCCGCTCCGCCGGGTCGTCGACCGCCTGCTCGGGTGCGCCGGCGGGGCGCTCGTCGGCTTTGGTCCGGTTGACCGCGACGAGCACATCCCGGACGAGGGCGTCGATCTGCTCGGCGGCCACCTCGCCCCGTTCGACGGCGTCGAACAGCTTGTCGCCGTACACGCGCGGAGGTCCCGGCATCTCCAGCGACAGCCCGGCGTTGGCCGCCCCGGACGTGTGATGGACGCCGAACCAGTCGGACACGACGAAGCCGTCGAAGCCCCACTCGCCGCGCAGGATCTCGGTCAGGAGTCGGTGGTTCTCGGCGCAGTGCTCGCCGCCGACCTGGTTGTAGGCGCTCATGACGCCCCATGGCCCGGCTTCGGCGACGACCCGCTCGAAGGGCCGCAGGTACAGCTCGCGCAGCGGGCGCTCGTCGACCAGGACGTCGACGGTCAACCGGTCGATCTCGGTGTCGTTGCAGACGAAGTGCTTGACGGTGACCGCGACGTCGTTGCGCTGCACGCCTCGCACGTACTCGGCCGCCAGCGCCCCCGACAGCTCCGGATCCTCGCTGTAGCACTCGAAGGTCCGCCCGCCGACCGGCGTGCGGTGCAGGTTGACCGTCGGGCCGAGCAACACGTGGGCGCTCTTCCGGCGGCATTCCGTGCCGAGCAGGTCGCCGATCTCGCCGACGAGCGTCGGATCCCACGTCGCCCCGAGCGTGATGCCCGCCGGGACGACGACCCCGGCGACGCCGGCGCTGCCATGGCCCTCGCCGCGCACGCCGTTGGGCCCGTCGGACATCTTGAGCTCGGGCACGCCGGCGTCCGGGAACGCCCTCGTCCTCCAGTTGGTGCGCCCCGCGAGCAACGCGCACTTCTCGCGGAGTGACAGGGCGGCGACCGCCGCCTCGATGTCGATCATGGCGTCGGACGGTAACCGATCCCGTTTGCGTCGCGATTGTGAGCACCCGTCGCGCCGAAATCGCGACGCAAACAGTGGGGGTGATCACCGATCCCGTTTGCGTCGCGATTGTGAGCACCCGTCGCGCCGAAATCGC
>JBFGCT010000092.1:0-16004 GCA_041581055.1 Ilumatobacteraceae bacterium
GGCTCGAGCTCGTCGATGATCTCCATCGCCCGCACCTTCGGCGCCCCGCTGACCGTGCCCGCGGGCAGCGTCGCCCGGAGGACGTCGATCGGCCCGAGGCCCGCGCGAAGGTCGCCCGACAACTGCGAGGTCAGGTGCATCACGTGGCTGTACCGCTCGAGCGTCATCAACTCGTCGACGTGGACCGACCCGAAGCGGGCGACTCGGCCGACGTCGTTGCGGGCAAGGTCGACCAGCATCACATGCTCGGCGCGCTCCTTGGGGTGTTCGGACAGCTCGGCGGCCATCCGCCGGTCGTGCTCGTCGTTCTTCCCCCGCCGACGCGTGCCGGCGATCGGGCGCGAGATCACCTTCTTGTCGAGCAGCTGGACCATCGGCTCCGGCGACGACCCGACGATTGTCAGCTCCGGGTGGCGGACGAAGTACATGTACGGCGACGGGTTGACCTGGCGCAGGACGCGGTACACGTCGAACGGATCGGCCTCCAACTCGATGTCGTACCGCTGGGCGAGGACGACCTGGAAGATGTCGCCGGCGACGACGTACTCCTTCGCGACCTCGACCGCCTTCTGGTACAGACCGCCGCCCATCGATGGCCGCAGCTCGGGCAGCTCCTCGTCGGCGTCGGGCGGCGCCATCGGCGTGTACGGCAGCGGCTGGGCGAGGTCGGCGACCGCCCGCCGGACGCGCTCGACCGCGCCGTCGTAGGCGGAGTCCAGCGCGGCATCGCTCATCCCGAGCGTGGGAACGCTCTCGATGAGGTACACGCGTTGGCGCCAGTGGTCGAACGCGGCGAGCGACCCGATCACCGACATCACGGCGTCGGGCAGATGGCGATCGTCGACCGGCACGTCGGGCAGCCGCTCGACCTCGCGGACCACGTCGTAGCCGAGGTAGCCCATGATCCCGCCATGCAACGGCGGGAGATCGTCGATCGGCGGGCTCGTGTAGCGCTCGAGCAACGCCTCGAGCGCGGCGAGCATCCCGCGATCGGTCGGGATGCCGTCGGGCAGCGGACCGTCGATCTCGACAACGCCGTCGCGCAGGACGAGCGTCGCCGACGGGTTGCGCCCGACGAAGGAGAACCGGGCCCACCGCTCGGCGCCCTCGACCGACTCGAGCAGGAAACCGGGGCCGTCGCCGACCAGCTTGGCGTACGCCGCGACCGGGGTCTCGAGGTCGGCGAGGAGCTCGGTCCACACCGGAACGACGGTGTGCGACGCGGCGTGGGCGTGGAACTCGGCGCGGGATGGCTGGAACCTCATCGGCCGCCGGCCCGTCAGCCGAACGCCCGGAAGAAGCAGGTGCGGGCCCCGGTGTGACACGCCCCGGCGCCCTCCTGGACCACCTTGAACAGCAGCGTGTCGCCATCGCAGTCGTAGTACGCGGCGCGCACGAACTGCCGGTCGCCGCTCGTGTCGCCCTTGCGCCACAGCTCTTGGCGGCGGCGCGACCAGTAGACCATGCGCCCCTCGGCGAAGGTCATCTTCAGCGACTCGGCGTTCATCCAGGCCATCATCAGCACGTCGCCGTTGTGGACGTCCTGGGCGATCGCCGCCACCAACCCGTCGTCGTCGAACCGCACCGCGTCGAGCTGGTCGGCCGTCGCCTCGATCGTGATCCCTTCAGGCATCCGGCCAGCCTACGGACGCGCCGACCGGGTCGGCCGACCCGATTTCGGTCAGGCTTCGACGACCTCGGAGACCTGCATCACCGCCTCGGCGTTGGTGAAGTTGGCGATGTCGGCCATCGCCTCGCCGGCGGCGCCCGTGCCGGCCCGCATCGCCTCCATCGAGTCGAAGTAGAGATCGACGCTCGCGATGTACGGACCATCGATGCCCGAGTCGATCTCCCACTTCGTCGGCTTCATCGTGCGGTCGACGATGCCCATGTGCGTCGTCTTGTAGTAGTCCATGTCGAACGTGACGTCGTCACCCTTCGAGTACATGACGCGGACCTTGATCATCGGTTCCTCCTGGTGGTCGGAGGATCCACCTTAGGGCATCCGGCGGGCCCCGCTTCAGAGGTAGAGGCCGGTCGAGGCCTCGATGCGCTCGGCGGCGACGGCGTGCAGCTCGCGCTCGCGGAGCATGATGTAGTCGTCGCCCTGGACCTCGACCTCATGGCGGTCGTCGGGGCTGAACAACACCTTGTCGCCGACCTCGCAGGCCCGCACGTTCTGCCCCTGGGCGACGACGGTCGCCCAGATCAGGCGCTTGGAGACCTGAGCCGTGGCCGGGATCACGATGCCGCCGGAGGAGCGACGCTCGCCGTCGGTCTCCGAGATCCGGACCAGGACCCGATCGTTGAGCATCTTGATCGGCAGCTTGTCGTCATCGACCGCCATGCCTGGAGGGTACCGTTGGATACGTGGGCGACTCCAACGATGTCGTGATTCGCGACATCGAGTTCGTGGCCAGCGACGGCACCGAGCTGGCCGGCGATCTCGCGGTCCCGAGCCGCTGCCGCGGCGGGGCGATCGTCTGCCACCCCCACCCCCAGTTCGGCGGCAACCGGCACAACCACGTCGTCACGGCGCTGTTCGAGGCGTTGCCGGCCGCCGGCATCGCCGCGCTGCGCTTCGACTTCCGGCGCGCGCACGGCGACGGGATCGGCGAGGTCGAGGACGCCCGCGCCGCGGTCGACGCGCTGACCGCCGAGATCCCGGCCGTCCCGATCATCACGACCGGCTATTCGTTCGGGGCGGTCGTCGCGCTCGCGCTGAGCCACGACCGGGTGGTCGGCAAGGTGCTCGTCGCGCCGCCGCTGCGCGGCGCCGTGCGCTCCCCCGGCGTGCCGACGCTCGTGCTCACACCGGCCCACGACCAGTTCTGCCCGCCCGAGGTCGCCGAACCGGTCGTCACGTCGTGGCCCGACGCGGAGCTCCGGGTGATCGACGCCGCCGACCATTTCCTCAACGGACACACCGCGGCCGTGACCGTCGACGCCCTGATCTGGATCGACCTGCTACTCGGGTAGGAGGCCGGGCCGGGCGGGGCCGCCGCGCCCGATCAGCGGACGGCGGCCCGCATCTCCTCGTCGACCTCGTCGGTGATCAGCGGGATCACGTCGACGGTCTCGAAGTTCTGGACGACCTGGGAGACCTTCGAGGCGCCGGTGATCACCGACGACACGTGCGGGTGCCTCGTGCACCAGGCCAGCGCCAGCTGGGCCATCGTGCAGCCGAGGCGGTCGGCGATCGGCCGCAACCGCTCGACCTTCTCGATCGCCTCGGCGTCGGTCATCCGATCGGCCAGCCAGCCGTAGCCGTCGAGCGCGGCGCGCGAGTCCTCCGGGATCCCGTCGCGGTACTTGCCGGTGAGGAGCCCGGACGCCAGCGGGCTCCAGATCGTGTTGCCGTAGTTGAACTCGGCGTTGATCCGTGCGTACTCGCGCTCGACCTTCTCCCGCTCCAACAGGTTGTACTGGCTCTGCTCGGTGACCGGCTTGTGCAGGTGGTGCCGCTCGGCGATGTCGATCGCCGCCCGGATCTCGTCGGCCGACCACTCGCTCGTCCCCCAGTAGAGCGCCTTGCCGGCGGCGATGATGTCGCTCATCGCCCAGACCGTCTCCTCGATCGGCGTGTCGGGGTCGGACCGGTGGCAGTAGAGCACGTCGACGAACTCGTGCTGGAATCGATCGAGCGATCCGTCGACCGCCTCCATCAGGTACTTGCGGTTGAGCGTGTTCCGCATGTTGGGCACGTCGCCGTTGATCCCCCAGAAGACCTTGGTCGTCAGCACGTACGACCAGCGCGGCCAGCCGAGCTCGCGGAGCGCCTCGCCCATGATCGTCTCGCTCTTGCCGCCCGCGTACGCCTCGGCGTTGTCGAAGAAGTTGCACCCCGCGTCGCCCGCCGCGGCCATGCAGTCGACGGCCAGCCTGTTGTCGAGCTGGGTGTCGAAGGTGACCCAACTCCCGAAGGAGAGGACGCTGACCTTGAGGCCGGTGTTGCCCAGCCGGCGGTATTCCATCTGAGGGTTGACTGCGGGCGCGGCGGAAGAGGTTGGCATCCGTCGGACGATATCCGTGCCTCGCTTCGTCGCTACGTGCTCCGTACCCGCGCGGAGACGCTGGGGTCAGGCGCGCACGTAGGTGTCGCCGCCGGAGACGATCGTGTCGGAACCCGGCAGGTACTCGAAGGTGAGCGGCAGATCCGGTGGGTTCGCCTCGCCGAGGCAACGAATCCGGACGGTGACGTCGAGTTGATTCACGTCCCAGCTGCCGCTTCCCACCACGACAGCCGCACTGGCGCTGGCCGGGCAGGCCAAGGTCGCCGAGTCGTCGAACAAGACGAGCCGCGCGTGGCTCGCGTTGCCGACGACGCGCAGCGTCAGGTTGCTCCCGTCGACGCTGTCGATGGCGGTGTACAGCCCCGCCGCCGGATGCGGCATCGCACCCGCCGTGGAGGGCGCCAGCCCGATGGTGGTGACGATCGCCACCGACGCCACCATGGCTCGGATGCCGATTCTCCGTCGATCTCTCATACTGCGTGCCCCTTTTCGTCGATGTCCGAACGCACCAACATAGGTCGCAGGTCGACCTGCGTGCTCGGTTTCGCGCGCGCTCAGCCGTTTGGCGCTGACGCGGCGACGGCGCGGTCGGCCTCGACCTGGGCGGCCATCGTCGCCAGCACGTCGCCGCGCAGCTTCGCGACGGTGCCGGCGTAGGCCGGAGGATCGAGCGTGGCGGCCAGCTCGGCGGCGACGGCGACCGCCCGCTCGATCAGCTCGTCGGCCGGCACGACCTCGTCGAGGAAGCCGACGTCGACGGCCTCGCGCGGCGTGGAGAGCCGAGCGTTGGCGACCGCCCGTTGCACGTGGCGCTTGCTCAGCCGGTCGGCGGCGATCGTGAACGCCCAGTCCGGCAGGACCATCTTGATCGCCACCTCGTTGAGCCCGATCTTGGCCGGGATGTCGGCGCCGACGCGCACGTCGCACCCGAGCAGGATCAGCGCGCCGGCGGCGATCGAGTGGCCGGTGCACGCGGCGACCACCGGCACGCTCGACGCGTAGAGGTCGTGCACGAGCTGGCCGCCGTCGGAGACCAGCCGGAGCGTCGCCCCGAAATCGCCGCCCATCATGACCCCGAGGTCGAAGCCGCCCGAGAACCGGCCGTCGCGCCCGTGGATCACGACGGCGCCGACCGACTCGTCCTGCTCGGCCGCCCGCACCGCGTCGCCGATCGCCGCGATCAGGTCGTGCGTGAGGGCGTTGGCCTTCCCGTCGTCCAGGTGCAGCACGACGACGCTGTCGCGCCGTTCGATCGTCAGTGCGTCATCGCTCATCCACCCGAAGTTACTCATCGGTAATCGGTCGCGGCGACCCGCACACGCTCCGCGGGCGGGCGGGTCAGGCCGACGGCGGGCGGACGGTGATGCCGGCCTCGGCCATCAGCGCCTTCGCGTCGGCGACGGTGTGCTCGCGAAAGTGGAAGATCGACGCGGCGAGGACGGCGTCCGCGCCGCCCTCGGCGATCCCCTCGACGAGATGCTCGAGGGCGCCGACGCCGCCGCTGGCGATCACCGGGACCGACACCGCCTCGACGACGGCCCGCGTCAACTCGAGGTCGAAGCCCTCGCGCGTGCCGTCGCGGTCCATCGACGTCAGCAGGATCTCGCCGGCGCCGCGCCGCACGGCCTCGGCCGCCCACTCGACCGCGTCGATCCCCGTCGGCGTGCGCCCGCCGTGGAGGTAGACCTCCCACCCGCCGGCGCGCCGTTTGGCGTCGACCGCGCACACGACGCACTGCGCCCCGAACTCGGTGGCGATCTCGGTGATCAGGTCGGGCCGCTCGACCGCCGCCGTGTTCACGCTGACCTTGTCGGCGCCGGCGCGCAGCATCCGCCGTGCGTCCTCGATCGTGCGGATGCCGCCGCCGACGGTGAACGGGATGTAGACCTCGTCGGCGATGCGGCGAACCATCTCGACCGTCGTCTCGCGGTTGTCACTCGACGCGGTGATGTCGAGGAACACGAGCTCGTCGGCGCCCTCGAGGTCGTAGCGGGCGGCGAGCTCGACCGGGTCGCCGGCGTCGCGCAAATCGACGAAGTTCGTGCCCTTGACGACGCGGCCGGCGGTCACGTCGAGGCACGGGATCACCCGGGCGACCTTCATCGGCCGTCTCCCCGACGCGCCGCGACGAGCGCCTCGGCCAGCGTGAACCGGCCCTCGTAGAGCGCTCTGCCGGTGATCACCCCGCCGAGCCCCGGAATCCGGGCGAGGGCGGCGATGTCGTCGATGCTCGACACGCCGCCGCTGGCGATCACCGGCACATCGGCCCGCTCGGCGGAGCGCCCCAGCCCCGTCAGATCGGGGCCCCGCAACATCCCGTCGCGGCCGATGTCGGTGATCACGAACACCTCGGCGGTCGGGAACAACCCGTACGCGTCGTCGAGGAACAACCCGCTCCCCTCGGTCCAGCCGTGCAGTGCGAGCTCCCCCGCCCGATGGTCGAGCCCGACCGCCACCGCCACGAGCTCGGACGCCTGGGCCACGATCTCCGGCTCGCGCACCGCCGCCGACCCCATGACCACCCTGGCGACGCCCGCCGCGGACAGCTCGCGCACGTCGTCGAGCGAGCGCACGCCGCCGCCGGTCTGGACGCGGGCGCGTCCGGCGACGGCGGCGGCGATCGCCGACACGATCGGGCGGTTCACCGCGTCGCCGGACCGCGCCGCGTCGAGATCGACGACGTGGATCCAGCGCGCGCCGACGTCGGCGAACTCCCTCGCCACCGAGATCGGATCGTCGCCGTACACCGTCTCGTCGGCGTAATCGCCCTGGCGCAGCCGAACCACCCGGCCGCCGAGCACGTCGATCGCGGGGTACAGCTCGATCACGGGCGGTCCCGGCAGACGCCGACGAAGTTCGCCAGCAGGGCGAGCCCCGGTCGGCTCGACTTCTCCGGATGGAACTGGACGGCGAACACGTTGTCGAGGCGGAACGCGGCGTTCAGCGCCACGCCGTACTGGACGGTGGCGACGACCACGGCCGGGTCGTCGGGCACGCCGTGCAGCGAGTGGACGAAGTACACCCACGGCGCGCCCAAGCCGGCGAGCATCGGGTCGGCGGCGGCGATGATGTCGAGCCGGTTCCACTGCATCTGTGGGATCTTGGGGCCCGGCGGGATCCGCCGCACCGCGCCCGGGATGACGTCGAGCCCCGCGGCGTGCTCGTCCTCCTCGGACTTGGTGAACAACATCTGCATCCCCACGCAGATCCCGAGGAACGGGCGACCCGACGCGACGGCGGCGTGGGTCGGCCCCTCGAGCCCCGACGACCGCAGCGCGCTCATGCAGGCCCCGAACGCCCCGACCCCGGGCAGCACGACCCCGTCGGCCTCGGCGATCAGCCCGGCGTCGGCGGTCAGCCGGGCGTCGGCGCCGCCGCGCTCGATCGCCTTCTGCGCCGAGTGCAGGTTGCCGATCCCGTAGTCGAGCACGGCGATCAGCGGGCGCGTCACCGTGCGCCCCTCACAACACGCCCTTGGTCGACGGCACGCCCCCGGCGTCGTCGACGCGCACCGCGTCGCGCAGCGCCCTGGCCAACCCCTTGAACGTGGCCTCGATGATGTGGTGGACGTTGCGGCCGCGCACCAGCTCGACGTGCAGCGTGATGCCGGCCGCGGTGGCGAACGAGCTGACGGCGTGCTCGGCGAGCTGGGGGTCGAAGGCCGGATCGCCCAGCGGCAGGCTCTCGGGCATCGGGACGTGCCACTCGACGTGGGGCCGCCCGGACAGGTCGAGGGCGACGTCGACCAACGCCTCGTCGAGCGGGTACCGCCCGCTGGCGAACCGCCGGACCCCGGACTTGTCGCCGAGCGCCTCGGCGAAGGCCTCGCCGACGGTGATCGCGACGTCCTCGATCGTGTGGTGCGTGTCGATCTGCAGGTCGCCGGTGGCCGCCACGCGCAGGTCGAAACCGCTGTGGCGGCCGAGCTGGTCGAGCATGTGGTCGTAGAACGGGATGCCGGTCGACACGTCGGTCGCGCCGCTCCCGTCGAGGTCGA
This sequence comes from Ilumatobacteraceae bacterium, assembly GCA_041581055.1. Lineage (GTDB taxonomy): Bacteria > Actinomycetota > Acidimicrobiia > Acidimicrobiales > Ilumatobacteraceae > JBFGCT01. The sequence continues at coordinate 8,011 of JBFGCT010000092.1, forward strand.
TCGACACCTCGACGCTCGTCTCCGTGGTCGACCGGGAGCGGCTGGCGGATCGCGTCATCGGGGCGCCCCCTGTCGTGTCGTGGCGGATTCGGGTTCGGGTTCGGGTTCGGCGGCCGGCCCGTTCGCCAGCACGTCGGCCAGCGCGGCCAGGAAGGCGGTGTTCTCGTCGGGCGTCCCGATCGTCACCCGCAGGCAGTCGGCGAGGCGCGGCCACGACGAACAGTCACGGACGAGCACGCTGCGCTCGACGAGGCCCTGCCACACGGCGCCTCCGCGGACGCCGCGTGGCCGGAACAGCACGAAGTTGGCCCCGCTCGGGAACACGTCGAGCGGAAGCGCCCGCAGGCCGTCGCTCACCCGCCCGCGCTCGGCCACGATCTGGCCGACGCGGGCATTCATCTCGTCGGAGAAGCGCAGGGCCAGCCGGCCGGCGGCCTGTTTGACCGAGTCGAGGTGATACGGGAGCACCACCTTGTCGAGCTCGGCGACCAGCCACCTCGGCCCGACGAGGTAGCCGAGCCGCGCCCCGGCCATCGACCAGGTCTTGGAGAAGGTGCGGGTCACGACCAACGGCAGGTCGTCGGCGACGAGGTCGACCGCGGTCCAGTCGGCGAACTGGGCGTACGCCTCGTCGACCACCACGAGGCCCGGCGCCGCGTCGAGGAGTTGGCGCACCCGCTCGATCGGCTCGACGAGCCCGGTCGGGTTGTTGGGCGACGTCAGGAACGTGACGTGCGGCCGGGCCGCGGCCATCACCCGCTCGACCTCGGCGGGATCGAGCGTGAAGTCGGCGGCCCGCTCGCCCGCGACGACGGTCGCCCCGGTGACCCGGGCGATCTGGGCGTGCATCTGGTACGTCGGCTCGAACGTGGCGACGGTCCGCCCCGGCCCCGCGTAGGCCAGGAGCACGGTCTGCAGCACCTCGTTGGAGCCGTTGGCGGCGAAGACCCGCGCCGGGTCGACCCCGTGCAAGTCGGCGATCGCGCCCCGCAGCGCGGTCGCCATGCGATCGGGATACCGGTGCCATTCGAGCCGCGACAGCTCGGCGGCGACGGCGTCGCGGAACCCCGCGGGCGGCGGCTGGGGCGATTCGTTGGTGTTCAGCCGGACCCGCACGTCGACCTGCGCGGAGTGGTAACCCTCCAGCGCGCGCAGATCGTCTCGGACGGGGATCACGGGGTCGGATGCTATCGACGCGCCCCGAACACGGCCGGGTCGGTTCGCCTCGGTGTCGGTCGGCGCGGCCGGCGGCTACCGTCTCAGCCGTGCCGCGCTCCGTCGAGTCCACCGCCGCCGAGCTCGGGATCATCGCCGACAACATCGGCCAGTACCGCGCCCGCGTCGCCGGCTTGGCCGACGGCCACGTCGGCACCGAGCGCGATGATCTCGTGTCGGCCATCCACGAGGCCGAGCGGCAGCTCAGGATCGCCGAGCGGACGCTGCTGCGGGCGGCGCGCGCCGCGGTTTGACCGCGAACCGTCCCCGGGACGACCCCGAAAAAGTGGCGACGGCCCCTGGTGGGAGGGGCCGTCGCTCTTGCGTCGCCGGGCGGCGGATCCCGGCAACGCAGCAAACCAGGTGGCGGGAACCTGGTTGGTACGCGAAACTATACACCCGGCGCCTTGGGGCGCAAGGTGACCAGACCGTCGGTGTACAAAGGCTTCAGCCACGGTTCGCCGCCGGCGCCTCGGTCCTGCGGATACCCTCCCGGCGTGCCCAACGCGGAGGTACACCACTCGATCGGACCGGTCCTCGGCGCGGCCGTGCGGCGGCTGCTCGACGCTGCCGAGCGGGCCACGGGGTCTGCTGCCCTGTCCGACCACCTCGCCATCGACCTGGCGCGCGGCGGAGGCGCCGGCTTCGTGGCCGTGACCTGGACCGATGACGCGTCGGGCGACGTCGTCGGCTACGCGCAGGCCACCCAGGCCAACGAGTCGTCCGCCCTGGAGCTGGTGATCGACCCCGCGCACGCCGAGAACTCACGTCTGATCAGCCGGGAGCTGGTCGGCGCCGGGCTCGCCGCCGTCGCCGCGCAGGGTGGCGGTCTCGTCAACTGGCTGGTCCGCGGGCCGGCCGCGGCCGACGAGGCGGTCGCCGCCGAGCTCGGCATGACGGCCTCGCGCCGGCTGCTCCAGATGCGGCGCCCGTTGCCGACCGGCATCGAGGTCGAGATCGAGACCAGGCCGTTCGTCGTCGGCGCCGACGAGGACGGCTGGCTCGAGGTCAACAACCTGGCGTTCGCCGGCCATGGCGAGCAGGGCGGATGGACGATCGAGACGCTCCGCCGGCGCCAGTCCGAGGAGTGGTTCGCCGCCGACGGGGTCAGGATCCACGAGCGCGACTGCCGGATCGTCGCCTTCTGCTGGACGAAGGTGCACCCGGCGAGCGGTCCTGAACCCGAGCTCGGCGAGATCTACGTGATCGCCGTCCACCCCGATCACCACGGCCGCGGGCTCGGCCGCCAGATGACCCTCGCCGGCCTCGAGCACCTCGCGCGGCGCGGGATCACGACCGGCATGTTGTGGGTCGACGCCGACAACGCCGTCGCCGTCAACCTCTACGAGCGACTCGGGTTCTCGGTCGTCTCGACCACCGTCGCCTTCACCACATTCGTCAGGAGCTCCGGATGACCGACACCGCCAGCGCCGGGGCGCTGCCGCGCTGGAACACGGCCGACGTCCACGAGTCGCTCGACGCCCGCTCGTTCTCCGACGCGCTGGAGCACGGGCGGGCCGAGGTCGAGCGGTTGACCGCGCTGTTCGACGAGCTCGGCGTGCGGGCCGCCGATCCGCGCCCGCCGACCGCCGCCGACGGCGCAGCCGCCGACCGGGTGATCGAGGCGTACAACAGGACCGCCGCCGAGCTGGACATCCTCTCGGGCTACGTCTACGCCGCGGTGGCGATCGACTCCCGGAACGAGCAGGCGCAGAGCCTGCTCAGCGAGGTCGAGACCGTCGAAGCCCGGCTCCGCCCGCTGCTCGCACGGCTGGCCGCCTGGGTGGGCGCACTCGGGCCGACGGGGCTCGCCGACGTCAGCGAGCAGGCGCGGGAGCATCTCGGCCCGCTGCTGCGGTACGCCGAACGAGCCGCGCACCAGATGTCCGAGGCGGAGGAGCACCTCTACGCGGAGCTGTCGACCACGGGGGCGGTCGCGTGGCGCCGACTGCAGAGCAACCTGACCTCCCAGCTCGTGACCGACGTGGCGCTGCCCGATCAAGTCGTCAGGCTGGCGATGCCCGCCGTGCGCAGCCTGTCCAGCCATGACGACCCGCGGATGCGGCGCGCCGCGTACGACGCCGAGCAGGCGGCGTGGCCGACGATCGAGTTGCCGGTCGCGTCGGCGATGAACGCCATCAAGGGCGAGGCCAACGCCGTCAACCGCCGCCGCAACTGGGACACGCCGCTCGACGCGTCCCTCTTCGCCAACAGCGTCAGCCGCGCCACGTTCGACGCCATGCAGTCGGCCGTCGCCGCCGCGCTCCCCGACTTCCGCCGCTGGATGCGGGTCAAGGCCGGGCTGCACGGCCATGACCCGGCGAGCGGACTCCCCTGGTGGGATCTGATGGCGCCGCTCCCGGTCTCCCCCGGCGCGCTGGCGTGGGACGAGGGCATCGACGTCGTGCGCACCGCGTTCGCCGGCTACAGCCCGGCCCTGGGCGGCTTGGTCGACCGGGCGCTCGCCGAGCGATGGATCGACGCCGAGCCGCGCGAGGGCAAGACGGGTGGCGCGTTCTGCATGTCGTTCGTCGACGACCGATCGCTCGTGCTGTTGAACTGGTCGGGGTCCGCCGAGTCGGCCCAGGTGACCGCCCACGAGCTCGGCCACGCGTACCACAACACGACGCTGGCCCAGCGCACGGCGCTCCAGAAGCGGCTCCCGATGGCCCTCGCCGAGACCGCCAGCATCTTCTGCGAGACGCTGGTCGTCGAGGCCGGACTGGCCCGCCTCGCGGGGAACGAGCGGCTGGCGATGCTCGACGTCGACCTCCAGGGGTCGAACATGGTCGTCGTCGACATCCACTCGCGGTTCCTGTTCGAGACCGAGGTGTTCGCCCGCCGCCAACGGCGCACGTTGAGCGCGGCGGAGCTGTGCGAGATGATGACCGAGGCGCAGGCGGCGGCCTACGGCGACGGCCTCGACCAGTCGACGGCGCATCCGTACATGTGGCTGCTCAAGCCGCATTACTACGGGCCCCACTTCTACAACTGGCCGTACACGTACGGGCTGCTGTTCGGCCTCGGGCTGTACGCCCGCTACCAGGACGATCCCGAGCGCTTCCGCGCCGGCTACGACAACCTGCTGTCGCGGGCGGGGATGGACACCGCCGAGGAACTCGGCCGGGCGTTCGACCTCGACGTCACCGACGAGGCGTTCTGGACCGCCAGCCTCGACGTCGTCCGCGCCCGCGTCGCCGACTACGAGTCGCTCGCCGCCCAGCCGTGACCGTCGGCGCCAGACGCCGGGCGTGACGTTGAGCGGTAGCGTCCGGGCCATGGCGATGCCGACGACGCCAACGCGGTACGGGGTGACCCGAGCGGAGCTCGCCGACCTGCTCGACGGCGAGCCGCGGTATCGGCTCGACCAGGTCTGGGAGGGCATGTATCGCCAGCTCGCCGACCCGGCCGACATCACCAACCTGCCGAAGGCGCTGCGGGCGCGGCTCGACGCGGAGCTGCCGCCGGCGTTGGCGCCGGTCACCGAGTCGGTCAGCGAGACCGGCGACACGGTCAAGTTCCTGTGGGAGCTCGACGGCGGGAGCAGGGTCGAGACCGTCCTGATGCTCTACGCCGACCGGGCGACCGTGTGCGTCAGCAGCCAGGCCGGGTGCGCGATGGCCTGCGGGTTCTGCGCCACCGGCCAGGCCGGGTTCACCAGGCACCTCACGGCGGGCGAGATCGTGGAGCAGGTGGTGCGGGCGGCGCAGCGGGCGAAGGACTCGAACCGGCGGGTCAGCAACATCGTGTTCATGGGGATGGGCGAGCCGATGGCCAACCTCGGGCCGGTGTGGCAGGCGGTCGAGCGGTTCCAGGGCGACATCGGGTTGTCGGCCCGGCACATCACGATCTCGACGGTCGGGATCATCCCGGGCATCCTGGCGATGCGCGACCTGCCGCTCCCGGTCAACCTCGCCGTCTCGCTGCACGCCGCCAACGACGAGCTGCGCGACGAGCTCGTCCCGATCAACCGGCGCTACCCGCTCGACGCGCTGCTCGACGCCTGCGCCGAGTACCTCGTCGTGAAGCACCGCAGGGTCAGCTTCGAGTGGGCGATGATCGACGGCGTCAACGACCGGCCCGACGACGCCCGCGAGCTCGCCGCGCTCTGCCGGCGGCTGCGCCCGCACGCCCACGTCAACCTGATCCCGCTGAACCCGACGCCCGGCTACCCGACGCGCGGGACGCCGCTGAAGCGGGTGCACGAGTTCCGCGACGCGCTCGAGGACTTCGGCGCCAACGCGACGGTGCGGCAGAACCGCGGCACGGAGATCGACGCCGCTTGCGGGCAACTCGCGGCGGGCCAGCCGGTCACCCTGTCCGCGAAGCGTTGACGCCGGCGTTGCCTGCCGATCCCGTTCGAGGTCGAGGTCATCGCGCCGTCCCGGTAGGTTCCGGCGGATGGAGCTTCGTGACGCTATCCGCACCAACGGATCGGTGCGCCGGTTCACCGCCGACCCGGTGAGCCGCGACACGGTGCTCGACGTGCTGGACGACGCGCGGTTCGCGCCGTCCGGCGGCAACCGGCAGCCGTGGCGGGTGGCGGTCGTCGAGGATCGCGAGCAGCGCCGTGGAATCGCCACGCTGATGCAGGACGTGTGGGACGAGTACGTCGAGACGGCGGCGACGGGCGGGACGCCGTTCAACGTGGTCGACTACGTCAGGCCGAAGACGATCACCCCCGGCAGGCCGAACGACCTGCTCGACAACATCGACACCGTGCCCGCCGTGCTCGCCGTCGCCGCCGACCTGGCGAACGTCGCGATGATGGACGCCGAGCTCGACCGCGTGGCGATGACCGGCGGCGGCTCGATCTACCCCTTCTGCTGGAACATCCTGCTGTCGGCGCGGGCGCACGGACTCGGCGGGGTGATGACCACGTTCCTCAGCCGGGCCGAACTGGAGGCCGCTCCCCTGCTCGGCCTCCCCGATCACCACGCCCTCGTCGCCACGATCTTCCTCGGCGTGCCCGAGCACCAGCCGACGAAGCTCCGCCGCAATCCAGTCGAGTCGTTCACCACGATCGACCGGTTCGACGGCCCACCCGCCTGAACGCCGTGGGGGCCCACCACGTTGCGAGACTCACTCCGGTTGCGGCTCGGGGCGAGGACCGCTGGGCTCGCCGTCGTCAGCGGCCGTTGGAGGCTTGGACGCCTCCGCGACCAGCTTCTCGATCTGGCGCGCAACTCGCTCCTCGTCGCGCCGCGGGTTCGCTTCCAGCGTCGTCCGCCCGCCGACATCCCGCAGCAGCCGCCGACAATCGGAAGCCGACGACAGATGGAGCGGTGCGAGGTCCTTGATCGGGTCCGGGATGGCGGGGTAGCTGGCACCCCGGGCGAGGAGCGGGCACGTCCAGACCCGCTGCCCCCATGCCGAGCCAAGCTCGAACATCACGTACGTCGATTCAGACGTGTCCTGAGTCAACACGCCGAGCACGACCTCGGCACGGGCCAGTTCCTCGCGCAGCCGATCCGACGTGTTCGTCCCCGCCTCCAGCCGGTACGGCTCGACCGAGGTGCAGCGGATGTCGCTGCGGTCGATGTCGAATTGCTCCTCGAAGCACACGGCAAGGGCATGAACAATCGCCTCGTCATCGTGGCGATGGCTGATGAACACCTTCGGCCACCCGCTCCGTCGGTAATCCATGCGATCTCGCACGGACCGATCGAGCTTCGCCGCGAGTTCGTCGAGGTCGGCGGCGTCCGGCTCATCGACGACCGACTCCATGAGAAGGTCGTTGACGAAGGACGGATACTCGGCGCCGCCGAAAACGACGGGGAGAATTGCAAGGTTCGGTTCGGTTCGGGCCGCACCGACCTCTGCCGCCACGAACTGCGAGCGCCGCGTGTTCTCCGTCCAGATCAACAACATGGCGTCGGACCCGAGCAGGCTCCGCTGCAGCTCCTCCCGCCAAGACGATCCGATTGGGAGCTCGCGGTCCCAGACGACGTCATGTTCCAGCTTCTCCAACCTCGTTGCGAGCGCCTTCGCGAGCTCCTCGTCCTCGTACTTGTAGGACACGTAGATCCGGGCCATCAGGCCAGCGTGCCCGCATCCCGCAACCGATGCAAGCGCAGATGTCAAGTCGGACGGCGTGAGACAGCGTCGATGGCGGCGCGGACCTCGGCGACGTACTCGCCGACCGCGTCGGGGCCGGACTCCATCAGCCGGCGGACCACGCTGGCACCCTGGATCACGCCGTCGGCGACCCGGGTCGCCTGATATGCCTGCGCCGCGTCGGACACGCCGACGCCGACGAGCACCGGGACGTCGGTGATCGCCTTCAACCGGGCGGCGAGGTCGGTCGCCGTCTCGGCGAGCGTCTGCCGCTCCCCCGTCACGCCGAGCAGTCCGACCGAGTACAGGAACCCCCGCGCCCGGGCGGCGACCCGCGGGAGCCGGTCGTCCGGCGCCGTCGGGGCGGCGAGCATGATCGTCTCGATGCCCACGGCGTCGGCCGCCGCGCACCACGGCCCGGACTCCTCGAGCGGCAGGTCGGGCAGGATCGCCCCGGAGATCCCGGCCCGGCGCAGATCGGCGGCGAACCGGGTCGGGCCCGCGTGATGGACAAGGTTGTAGTACGTCATCACGATCAACGGGATCTCGACGTCGAGCTCGGGGACCTCGTCGAGGATCGCCGCCGGCGTGACGCCGCCCTCGAGCGCCGCCTGCGACGCCTGCTGGATCACAGGGCCGTCCATCACCGGGTCGGAGAACGGGATCCCGATCTCGACCGCGTCGGCGCCGTTCGCCGCCGCCGCCCGGATCGCCGCCTGCCA
>JBFGCT010000093.1:0-15982 GCA_041581055.1 Ilumatobacteraceae bacterium
AGCCGAGCTGCCGAGCACCGCGACCAACCCGCCCGCGACCGCCGTCGCGTCCGACACGGCGCCGGACACAGCGGGCGCGCCACCCGGGCTGGCGAGCACGACGGACCCGTCCGGGACCGAGGGCACCGAGGTCGCCGTCGTACCAACGTCGAACCCACGCGACGTCACCGAGGCGCACGGGACAACGGCGAGCACCTCGACCACCACCACCACCGACGTCGGCGCCTCGCCCTCGCCGGCGCCGGAACCTGCCGGCGAGTCGGGCGTCGCTCCGGTCGCCCCCAGCCCGATTCGCCTCGAACAGGCGGCGATGGTGGTGGCGGGCGTGCTCGCGGTCCTCGGGGTGCGACGGCGGCAACGACTGCGGTCGGCGAAGCCTCGGTCACGGGTCCCCGAGCCGAGGGCGGCCGCGTCGGCGATGGAGCGACGACTGCGCCTCGTCGATCCCGGCGAACGGTCGCAGCGCGTCGACGTCGCCCTGCGGGCCGCATCGTCGAGTCTGGTGGGGACCGACGTCCAGGTCGGGCTCGTGATGGTCGGCGTCGATGGAACGGTCGGGTTGCAGCTCACCGGTGCGGCGACGCTGCCCGCACCGTGGACCGGCGCCGGCCCGACGTGGGAACTGCCCGCGGCGGTCCCGATCGAGGTCGTCAGCGAGGCGGCCCGGCTCGTCGGCACTCCGTGTCTCGCGCTGGCGCAGCTCGGGGTGTCGACCGAGGGATGCGACGTGCTCGTCGATCTGGAGGCGTGTCCCACCCTCGTCGTCGAGGGCCACCGCGACGCCACCGACGACATCATCGCCGGCATCGCCACGTCGCTCGCCGCGTCGCCGTACGCCGAGGTCGCGCACGTCGTCACCGTTTCGGTCGACGACGCGGCGCTGCTCGACCACCGCAATGCCCACCGGGCGGATTCCGCCGACGCGGCGCTCGAGCTCGCCACGTCGCTCGTGGGCGCCCGTCGAGCCGACCTCGAGTCGTCGTTCGCGCTGCGCTCGGTGCGAACCGGTGGGGAGGTCTGGGAACCGGCCGTCGTCGTGCTGCGGGCGTCCGATAGCGGGGCCGACGAGATCGCCGCGGCCCCGGCCATCGCGCCGGGGTCGGGCATCGCCATCGTGGCCGCCGTCGACGAGGACGCCATCGATGTGCCGGGTTGCCGGTTGCGCCCGGCCGAGGGCGGATGGGTCTTCGACGGCTTCGGCGCCTCGGTGCCGCTCGCGCCGGTCGGAATGTCGGCCCGTGAACTCGACGAGATCGCCCAACTGCTCGGCGCCGCCTCCGCACCGCTCGAACAGCCCGACGACGACCAGCTCGATCCGGCCGATGCGCTGACGGCACCGGCCGGGTCCGAGCCCGAGCCATTCGTCGAACTTCCCCACGCCGTGGTCGTCGGGCTGCTCGGCGAGATCCAGGTTGTCGACGCCGAGGGCGTTGCCGGCTCATTCGAGCGGTCGAAGACGGTCGAGCTGCTCGCCTGGTTGGCGACGCACCGCGAGCGCTCGACGCGGACGGCAGCCCGCACCGCCTTGTGGGATCTCGACGTGCGTGACGCGACGTTCGCCAACGTCGTGTCCGAGGCGCGGCGGGCGCTCGCTCGCCTCGTGCCACCGCCCCACGGCGAGGAGTGGCTGGCGCGCACGCTCAACGAACAGCTCCCGCTCCACGGGCTCGTCGTGACCGACGCCCAGCTGATCGAGCACCGGCTCGACGCCGCCCGCCGGCAGCCCCCGGCGCAGGCGATCGACACCCTGCGCCCCGCGGTCGAGAGGGTGCGCGGCGTCCCGTTCGCCGGCACGAGCTACCTGTGGCCGGACGCCGAGGGCATCACATCGTCGCTCGTGCTGCTGGCGATCGGCGCGTGCGCCGAGTTGGCGGATCAGGCGCTGTCGGTCGGCGACGTCGACACCGTCTTCTGGGCGACCGGCCGCGGGCTCGCCGTGCTGCCGGGCCACGAGGAGCTGATCGCCCGCCGGATGCAGGCCCACGCCCGGGCCGGCGACTACGCCGGTGTCCGCCACGAGTGGGAGTCCTACGAGCGGGTCATCGTCGCCGACACCTGGTCCGACGGCGAACCGGCCCCCAAACTCGTCGAGCTCCGCCGCGAGCTCCTGTCCTGACCCCGCGCCAGCCGCCCGCCCCTCCGTTCACGTCCCCCCATCCCGTTTGCGTCGCGATTGTGAGCACCCGCCCCGCCGAAATCGCGACGCAAACGACAAGGTGACCTCAGACGGACCGCCGGGCCCGGCACGTCGCAGAGGTGACTCCACTCGCGGCGTCGGCCGGGCGGTTTCGTGCGATGGTGGGCCCGTGCACATCCACTCGGATCGTCGCTACCTGTTCGACGCCGAGCGCGCTGCGGTGTGGGCCGCCATCGCCCGCACCGACCGGTACCAGCGCTGGTGGCCGTGGCTGCGCGAGTTCGACGGGGCGTCGTTTAGCCAGGGCGCTCGATGGGATTGCGTGGTCAAGCCGCCGTTGCCCTACAAGCTGCGCTTCGACGTCGTACTGACCGAGGTCGTCGAGGGCGACGTCGTGCGGGCGCGCATCGCCGGCGACATCACCGGATCCGCGGAACTCACCGCAAGCGACCATGAGGCCGGATGCGAGCTCCGGCTGGTGGCCGACCTCAGCCCGGCGAGCGGCGCGCTCCGCCTCGTCGCCCGCGTGGCACGACCGGTGGTGGCATTCGGTCACGACTGGGTGCTGGACACCGGCGCCCGGCAATTCCGCGACCTCGCCCTCGACGCGTAGCCACATCGTGGCCGCTTCGAGCGCCACCGTTCCGGCCTGCCCAACTCGGATGAACCGGTGTGCTCGCGGGTGACCACGCGGGTCAGTAGACGATGTCGAGCGCGTAGCGGAGTGCCCGGTCGAGCGCGGCTCGGGTGATCTCGTCGAGGTGGCCGACGGGTTGGTCGTCGAGGGCGTCGAGGGGGACCGTGATCACGTTGTCGCAGTTGACGACGCACGCCTCGGGAAGGCCGTGCTCCTGGCCGAGTTCGACCTCCGACCGGATGCCGCGCACGGTGCGCGTGATCGGAGCGCACGTCACGGACGTGAGCACGTGGATCCCGGCGTCGCGGGTGAGGACGCACACCGGGCGTCGCCCGGCTGGGGGGCCGAGGTCAGCCCAGTAGATGTCGTTGCGGGCTACCACGCCGGGGCGGTTCGAGCAGCGAGCCTCCGAGCCGACTGGATCAACGCGGGATCTGCCGGTTGGCGGCGATACGCGGTGACGAGCTCGCGATCCGCCTCGGCGAGGTCTTCCACGCTGAGCACGGCTTGGGCGCCGCGCCGGAGAAGCTCGGACCGGTTGGTGCCGAGCTGGGCGGCGAGCGTGTCGAGTCGTCGCACGAGGTCGTCATCGAGCTGCACCAGAACCTCTCGTCGAGCCATGAGCATATGGTATCACATATGCCTCGTGAAGCGGCGCCTCGGGCCTACGGCCCGGCGAGTTCGCCAGGCTCCTGCGACTGGGAACCGGACGCGAGGGCTTGCTGGATTCGGTCGTGTCGGAACCGAACGCCGGTGCCGGTCGCCCGCAGCGTGTCGTCACCCGGCCCCGCCCCGCCCGTCGGAACAGCTCGCGGTCGGGCGAGCCGAATCGCTAGGTGAGTAGGGCGTCCATCGCGTGCCCGTCACGGTCCATGAGCTGCCAGGTCAGAAAGTCGCTGAGATCGCCGAAACGATCGCGCCACGACGACAGGTTGACCAGCAGCACCGACGCACCGCCGGGTGGCGACCCATGGAGGTGCTCGACGAGCTGGTAGGCGGCGACGCTCTTGCCCGAGCCCGGCTCGCCGATCACCAGCAGCCGTTGACCGCTCTCGCGGTACGCGTCGACAATGCTGCCGTACTCGTCCCCACCTGCGGGGCGTTGCGGCCGGCGACATCGCGGACGCGGGTCAAGGCGGGCACGAGCGAGACGTGCGCCGGGTCACTACGGGGGACGAGGCGGCCGATCGACGAGTAGCTCAACGCCGCCACCTGGCCGACGATCGGTTCATCGATCGCATCGACGACCGCGTCAACAGACGACACCGGGTCCTCGACACCTACCCGCACGAGGTGCATCAGCACGAACGCGCCGACGACCGAGACGGCGCCGACGAGGACCGTCCGGGTCGTCGACCAGTCCTGATCGATCGCGAAGAGGACGACGGCGACCGGCAGCGCCGCCGCGACGGCGTTCTCGACGTATCTACGAGTGGTCGCGCCGAGGCCGCGCCGGCTCACAACACCTCTCCGTACTCACGCGCCCACCCAGCGCACGCCGAGGCGCGCCCGCCCGTCGTTCCTCGAGAAACCGTCGGCTCGTTGTCACCCGGCGGGAGGGCCGTCGACGTCTGTCTCCATGTGCACCTCGCAACGGGCGAGGCGCGAGACATGGAGGACACGACATGCAGACCAAGCACGTGCGCTGGATCACCGGCGCGCTGATCACCGGGGCGGTGACGCTGTCGGCGGGCACGGCGTTCGCCGGTCACGACCACTACGTGGTGACACCCAACGGAAACTGCCATCAGGTGGCCAAGGGCCAGACGGCGATCAACGACTCGAACCACGGCGGCTACCACCAGTTCCACGTCCACGTTCACTTCGGCGCGACCGGCGGCGACGGCCTCCCGCCGCACGAACTGGGTGACGGCCACTCCAAGGTCGCGGTCTACAAGGACAACTGCCCGGCCTGATCGCGCTCCCATCCCGTTTGCGTCGCGATTGTGAGCACCCGTCCCGCTGAAATCGCGACGCAAACGGTGGGGATGGGCTCAGGCGGACTCGATCAGGGCGGCCAGGCCCGGCACGTCGCAGACGGTGACCCGGCCGCGGCCGGTCGTCACGACGCCGGCCTCGCGGAACTGGGCCAGGGCGCGGGCGGTCGACTCGCGGGTGGCGCCGATCCACTCGGCGATGTCGGCCTGGCTGATCGGCAGCTCGACGTGCTCGCTCGCGCGGTCGTGGTGCAGTTTGTGCGACGACAGCTCGACGAGCATGTGCCCGCACCGCACCAACGCGGAGTCGCCGCTGCGGGCGCGCAGCCGGGCGTTGGTCAGCCGCAGCTGGGCGGCGAGGTTGCGCAACACGGCGATCGCCAGATCGGGCTCGTGGTGCAGCTCGGCGAGGAACTGCTCGCCCGGCATGTGGGCGACCACGCTCGGCTCGACCGCGACGGCGCAGTCCGACCGCGGCCGATCGTCGATCGCCGACAGCTCGCCGAACGCCTCGCCCGGGTGCTTGCGCCCGAGCACCAGCTCGCGGCCCGACGGGAGGGCGACGTACACCCGGATCTGCCCCTCGACGCAGACGTACACGCTGTGGGAGCGGTCGCCTTCGAAGTACACCGGCGCCCCCGCGTCCAGTCGCACGGCGTGACCCCGCGCGGCGATGAAGTCACCAACGGTGACAGAAGTCGTCGTCGCCATCACTCTCCTTCACGAAACGGCGCGTGGCCTGCGATTTCCGCGCCGTTACGTGACCAAATGCATAGACGCGATCGCCCCCCGAGATCAAGGTTGATGTGCCCCCACGCACGAGAAACAGGAGATGAGAAGATGTATCTGTTCAGCAGGACGCGCCACGCCAAGCCCGACAAGATGCTCGAGGCGATACCGAGCGCGGTGGAGATCGCGGCGAAGGTCAAGCAAGTCGCCGACCTCGACATCTACGTGTGGACGTATCGCTTCGGCGAGCCGCTCGGCACGATCATGTGGAGCACCAGGGTCGACTCGCAGGCCCAGCTCTTCGAGGCGACCGAGAAGATGGCCGCCGACCCCACGTTCGTCGAGATGGTGCTGGCGATGGGCGACTTCTACGAGGGCGCCGCCGTCGACGCGTTGTTCAACGTCGTCTCGGGCAACCCCGCACCGACACCGAGCGCGTTCCTCCAGACGAACACGGCGACGATCGCCAACGGCAAGTACGCCGAGGCGTTCGAGTTCGGGGTCAAGCTCCAGGAGCTGGTCGCCACCGAGCTCAACCGGCCGACGTTCTTCGTCGGGGCGGCGTACGGGAACTTCGGCGAGGTCGGGTGGATCACCGGTTCCGAGACGATGGCCGAGGTCGACGCCGGCGCCGAGTGGCAGCAGACCAACCCCGAGTTCCACGCCATGATCGAGTCGGCGGCCGACCTGTTCCTGCCGGGAGAGGGCCGGCAGAACCTGCTGGAGCGCCTCAACTGACCCTCGTCCGCGGCTCACCGCCGAGCCGCCGAGGCGTGCCGAGGGGGGCACGGGCGGGGCGGGCCGGGGTACGAGGTTGATCTCCCCCGGCCGCCTCGCTTCCGTGCCGCCCCGCGCCCGATCGGGCGAGGCGGCCCCGATGCGTGACAACATGAGGCGATGACCGCGCGCTATCGGATCATCGTCGTCGGAACCGACGGCTCGGCGCCCGCCGGCCACGCCCTCCGGCACGCCGCCGAGCTGGGCGCGGCGACCGGCGCCGAGCAGCTGCACGTCGTGATGGCGATCCGGCGCGTCGGTCGGCCCGAGGTGCTGCACGAGCTCGACAACCTCCCCGCGGACTGGCACGCGCAGCCCGACTTCCACGCCGGCGACAAGCAGGTGCTGGTCGACGCCGCCGAGTTCCTCGCGCCCTACGGCATCCCGGTCGAGACCCACCTCGTCGCCGACTCCCCCGCCGACGCGATCATCGAGGTCGCCGAGGAGGTCGGCGCCGATCTGATCGTGGTCGGCAACCGCGGCCACGGCGCCGGCCGGCGGTTGTTCCTCGGGAGCGTGTCGACCAAGGTCGTGCAGCACGCCCACGACATCTGCTCCGTGCTCGTCGTCCGCTGCGGCGACTGACCAAGGTCGTGCAGCACGCCCACGACATCTGCTCCGTGCTCGTCGTCCGCTGCGGCGACTGACCGAGTTCTCGTGAACAGCGTGCGGACACGCTCCGCAGACCGTTCACTCGGTCGTCGCTCCCGCCGCTGATCGCCGCGCCGTCGCGCTCTATGGTCCGGGAATGGAGCTGAGCAACAGGGTCGTCGTCGTCACGGGTGCCGCATCGGGGATCGGGGAGGCGATCGCCCGCGCCGCGGCCGCGGCCGGCGCCCGCCACGTCGTCGTCGCCGATCTCGACGCGGCGGGGACCGAGCGGGTGGCGACGGCGATCGGCGGCACGGCGGCGACGCTCGACGTGCGCGACGAGGCGGCGGTCAAGCGGCTGGTCGACGAGACCGAGGACGCCCACGGCCCGATCGGGCTGTTCGTCTCCAACGCCGGCTACGTCACCGCCGCCGGCGTCGAGGACCCGAACGACTCGATCCAGCGGATGTGGGAGGTCCACTGCCTGTCGCACATCTACGCCGCCCGGGCCGTCCTGCCGTCGATGATCGCCAACGGCGAGGGGTACCTGCTCAACACCGCATCCGCCGCCGGGCTGCTGACCCAGATCGGCTCGATGGCGTACTCGATCACCAAGGCCGCCGCCGTCTCGCTCGCCGAGTGGCTGGCGATCACCCACCACCATCAGGGCATCCGGGTGTCGGTGCTGTGCCCCCAGGCGGTGCGGACGAACATCGTCAGGAACAGCCCGGACAACATGGGCGGCGTCGACGCGGACGACTTCGAGGGCGGCGTCGCCAGCGGCGACGGCGTGCTCGAGCCCGACGACGTCGCGCGGCTGTGCCTCGAGGCGGTCCGCGACGAGCGGTTCCTCATCCTCCCCCACCCGGAGGTGGCGACGTATGAGGAGCGCAAGGCGACCGACCGCGACCGCTGGCTGGCCGGCATGCGCCGCTTCCAGGCCGCGCTCTACCCCGACGGGCCGCTGCCCGGCGACGCGATCGCGCCCTGACGCGGACCGTCCCGGCGGGGCTCAGACGGCCTGGAGGCGACCCGTGCGACGGGCGCCCCGGCCGCGGACCGGGCCATGGGCGACCTCGTCGAGGAACGCCGCGGCGTCCCAACGATAGACCCAGCCCAGGAAGTCGGCGGAGGCGAGCGGCCGGCTGACGTGGTAGCCCTGGATCTCGTCGCACCCGAGCGTCGACACCACCCGGAGCGCCTCGGCGTCCTCGACTCCCTCGGCGACCGTGCACAGCCCGAGATCGCGGGCGAGGCTGACCGACGCCCGGACGATCGCCGCCGAGCTGTCGTCCGACGACAGGCGCAGGATGAAACTGCGGTCGATCTTGAGCTGATCGATCGGCAAGCGATGGAGGTGCTGCAGCGACGAGTACCCGGTGCCGAAGTCGTCGATGGCCACCCGCAGGCCGAGCTCGCGGAGGCGGGTCAGCACCATGATGCTCGTGTCGAAGTCGACGACCATCGCGTCCTCGGTGATCTCGATCTGGAGGGCGCCCGGAGGCAGCCGGTGCGCGGCGAGGATGGTGGCGACGTCGTCGGGAAGCGCGGGGTCGAGCAGGTCGCGGGCGGTGAGGTTGACCGCGATCGGGACGTCGATCCCGGCCGCCTGCAGCATCGAGGCGGCGGCGGCGGCGCGCTCGATCACGAAGCGCGTGAGCTTGCCGATCAGCCCGGCGTGGGTCAGCAGCGGGACGAACTCGTTGGGCGAGATCGGGCCGTGCGCCGGGTGCGTCCAGCGCACGAGCGCCTCGGCGCCGGTGATGCGGCCGTCACGAGCCGACACCTTCGGCTGGAGCTGGATCGACAGCTCCTCGTTCTCGAGCGCGGCCCGGGCCGACAGGTACAGATCGATCCGCCGCGGCGCGTCGGCGTCGAGCTCGGGCGTGTACCAGACGACGCCGAGCTGGTTGCGCTTGGCCTGGTACATCGCGGTGTCGGCGCGGCGCAGGAGTCCAGCGCTGTCGCTGCCCTGGACCGGCCACTGAACAACACCCATGCTGGCGCCGACCTCGAAGTTGATGCCGCTGAGCTCGACCTTGGTCGTCAGCATCTCGTGGATCGCGCTGACCCGCCCGGCCATCTCCTCGGGCGAACTCGTCCCGCGGCCGGTCAGCAGCAGGGCGAACTCGTCCCCGCCGAAGCGGGCGACCATGTCGGTCGAGCGCGTCGCGCTGCGCAGCCGGTCGGCCACCTCGATGAGGAGCCGGTCGCCGGTCTCGTGGCCGAGCGAGTCGTTGACCTCCTTGAACCGGTCGAGGTCGACCATGACGACCACGCCGCTCTCCTCGGCATGGCCGAGGAACGACGTGAGCGCGATCTCGAAGCTGAGCCGGTTGGGCAGACCGGTGAGCGAGTCGTGCTGCGCTTGGACCTCGAGCTGCTCGACGAGGTGGTCGTTGGAGAGTCGCGCGCTGAGCGTGCCGGACATCGACACGAAGAGCCGGAGCTCGTCGGGCGTGAAGTCGCGGCGCATCCCGAGTCGGTCGGTGACGAAGAGCACGCCCTCGCCCTCGACCTCGCCGAGCACCCGCGCCGCGAGGAGGCTCTGCGCGTCGAGCAGCCGCAGCAGCTCGCGGGCCTCCGGGCGGGCGTCGCGCTCGTCGAGGTGGGTGACCGGCCCCGGGTCGAGGACACTGAGGAGCAACCGGGCGATCGGCGCCGGGTCGAGGTCGACGAACGCCTCGTCCTTCAGGACGCGCACCGTCGTGTCGTCGTCGTCGGCGGTCGGCATCGTCAGCAGGCCGGCGGTCCGCGTCCGCATGATCTCGACGAGGTGCACGAGACCGGTGTCCAGCGTCCGGGCGCCACGCTCGTTGGTCAGCGCGCGGGTGAAGCTGTGCAGTTGCTGGAGGTCCTCGAAGCGCTGCGAGAGGTTGCCGGAGCTGCGCAGGAGCACGCCGAGGCCGACGACCGGGACCAGCGCGAAGACGAGCATCAGCGGGTCGCCGACCGACGCCGACACGGCGGTCACGGTGAACGCGCCGGCGAGCGCGGCGAGGACCTGTGAGTGGCCGACGGCGCCGAAGAGGCCGGGCCGGAACTTGGTGTCGACGGCCATGATCACGATCGGGACGGAGATGAGGCTCAACAGTTCGGCGACGAGCACCGCCCCGAACGGAACGAGCCATTCGCCGAACGTCTGCGGCAGAGCGTCGCCGAGCATCGACCGGACGATCAGCCCGGCCAGCGCGGTCTCGGCGATGAACAGGCACGAGTTCCAGATCGCCTTGATCGGGTCGGACTTGCGGATCCACAGCAGCGCCGGCGTCGCCCCGCCGATGTAGGCCAGGATCAACAGCGCCGGGCTCAGGTACAGCAGCCCGAACATCAGCGGGATCGCGCTGAGCGAGAGCGAGTGGGACTCCTTGCGGATCTCCACGTGCAGCGCGGCCCCCTCGGCGATGGCGAAGGCGATGACGAGCCCGAAGAACGGCATCGTCCAGACCCGCTCGGGTTCTGCGGCCGCTGACGGGGTGATCGACAGCAGCAGGAGACCGAACCCCGCCAGCGCGGCGGCGAACAGGAGGACGCGGGTCGTCGGGGCGACCCGACCTACCGCCCGCAACAGCGCGCCGCGGACCGTGCGCCGCCGTCGGCGACGTCGAGCGTTCACGACCAGCTCGATCCGGACCAGGTGCTGCCCGACCAGGTGCTGCCCGACCACGTGCTGCCCGACCACGTGCTGCCCGACCAGGTGCTGCCCGACCACGTGCTGCCCGACCACGTGCTGCCCGACCACGTGCTGCCCGACCACGTGCTGCCCGACCACGTGCTGCCCGACCACGTGCTGCCCGACCACGTGCTGCCCGACCAGTCGTCGGCGCCGGTCCACGCGGTCGCCGACTCGCTGACCGCGACCCACGCCGGCGCGTCCCACGGGGCGCCGGTGACGGTGAACTCGCCGACGAGCATCGCGTCACCAGATCCGACATGGTTCTCGCCGCGGGCCGCCTCGAGCGAGCCGAGACCGGTCGCGACCCGCCACCGCTGGTCGGCGTCGCCGGCCCTGGCGTTCATCGCCGCCGCGAGGTCGATCACGCCGCTACCGGTGAGGCTGACCCGATCGTCGACCGGAGCTGCGGTGGAGGTGAGTAGCTGCTTGAGCTGGTCGGGCGTCATATCCGGCCGCTGCTGGAGCAACAGCGCCGCCGCGCCGGACACCACTGCGGCCGACTGCGATGTGCCGGACCCGAAGAACAGCCGATCGTCGCCAGGGACCCGACCCCACCTGGCGTCGGTCGTGTCGATGCGCGAGCCGGGAACCCGCAAGCTCATCACCGAGACGCCCGGCGCCACGACGTCGGGGTTGCGAGTCCGGTCGCCGGTCGGCGCCCAGCTCGGGATGTACCAGTCCCAACGGGGCGTCTTCACCGCGCTCGAGACGGCCAACACGTAGGGGTTGGTCGCCGGATTGGCCAGGCCTTTGGACCCGTGGCCCTCGTTGCCGGCGGACACGACGACGACGATCCCGTGATGCCAGGCGTTCTCGACGGCCTTGGAGAGCGGGTCGTCGCGGTATGACTGGATGCCGGACGTGTTGTACGAGAGGTTGAGGACCCGGATGTTCAGCCCGTTGGTGTTCCGGTTCTGGACGACCCAGTCGATCGCCGCGATCACCTGGGACACGTCGACGGCGCCGGTGTTGTCGGCGACCTTGACGCTGACGACGCCGGCGTCAGGCGCCACACCGATGAAGTCACCGTCGCGCGGCGCCAGCGGGTCGGCCCCGGGCGTGCGGCCGGCGATGATCCCGATCATGTGCGTGCCGTGGCCGAACGAGTCGAGCCCGGCCAGCTCGTCGACCCCGCCCTCGAAGGAGAGGTCGGGCCCGACGAAGACGTCGCTCGTCGACAGCTCGGTGACGGGCGCGACGCCGGTGTCGATCACCGCGACGTCGACACCGGCGCCGGTGTAGCCGGCCGCCCACATGTCGTCGGCGCCGATCTGGGCGACGATCGTCGCCAGGCTCGTGTGCTCGTCGGCGGCGTGGACGGTGTCCGTCGATGTCGTGGTCGCGGTCGACGAGTCGGACGTCGTGGACATCGACGTCGTGGTCGACGGCTCGGTGGAGGTCGACGTCGTGGTCGATGGCTCGGTCGTCGTGGTCGACGTCGTGGTCGACGTCGACGAGTCCGTCGCCGTCGCCTGCTTGGCCTTCCCTCCGCCCCGCTCGCCCTTCGCCTCGACGTGGCCAGCCGCGCCGGCGACCGATCCGACCGAGACCGCCAACGTCAGGGCGAGCGCCAAGCGCCGGCGGCCGAACCGCTTTGCCGCCGTCTTCATGACCAGCTCCTTCCAGACCACCACTTACCGGACCATGTCGCGCCGGACCAGGTCGCGCCGGACCAGGTCGCGCCCGACCAGGTGGCGCCCGACCACACGCCGCCCGACCAGGTCGCGCCGGACCAGGTCGCGCCGGACCAGGTCGCGCCCGACCAGACCCCGCCGGACCAGACGTCGCCGGTCCATGAGCCCCCGGACCACGTCGCTCCGGATGGAGCGGAAATCGTTCCGGACACGATCGCCGTGTCGTTCACGATCGCCGCATCGGTGACGATCGTCGCTTCGTCGAGGAGCGTCGAATCGGTGAGCGTCGCGTCGGTCGGCGTCGCCGTGCCGAGCACCGCCGTCGGACCGATGTACGTCAGCGACTCGTCGGTGGTGATCCACGTCGTCGACGCCAGCTGGAGTGTCGTGCTCGAGAGCGCCCGTGGGTAGTCCTGAACCGGCGCCCGGTCCTTCCACCTGATGTGCCGGGCCGACCGCTCGATGTCGACGCGGCCGCTGCCGTCGAGGTACTCGCCGGGCGCGATGTCGATCGACGCCCGTTCGATCAGGTACTTCACCTGGTCGGGGGTCATGGTGGGGTCGGCGGAGAGGAGCAGCGCGGCGAACCCGCTGACCACGGCCGCCGACTGCGACGTGCCCGAGCCACGGAAGTAGTGCTCGCCGACCGCCGCGGTCGGGTGGAGCTGGTCGAGCGTCGACCCGGGCACGCGGAGGCTCAGGATCGAGCGGCCGGGGGCCACGACGTCCGGCGTCCGGTGGGCGTTGCCCGCCGAACTCCACGTCGCCACCTTGTCGCCGGCGCCCGACGAGTCGTACGACTCGGTGCCGCCGACGGCGATCGGGAAGGGCGACACCGCCGGGCTGTCGACCCCTGGGGCGTCGTTGCCGCGGTTGCCGACAGCGGCGACGACGACGATGCCGGCGTCCCACGCCCGCTCGACCGCCGCCGAGAGCGGATCGTCCCGATTGGTCGTGATGCCGGGGACGCCGAGCGAGAGGTTGAGCACCCGGATGTTCAGGCCGTTGTCGTCCTTGTGCTCGGTGACCCAGTCGATGCCAGCGATCACCTGCGCGATGTCGGTCTCGCCGGTCGCCCCCGCGACCTTCACGCTGACGATGCGGCTCTCGGTCGCGATGCCGCCGACGTGCTGACCGTCGTCGCCGGCGATGATGCCCGCCAGGTGCGTGCCATGACCGTAGGTGTCGAGGTTGGCGAGGTTCGGCTGGCCGCCCTCATTGGACAGGTCGGGCCCGGAGAGCACCTTGCCCGGCTGGTCGAGCCCGCGCACCGGAGCGACGCCGGAGTCGACGAGCGCGACGTCGATCCCCTGGCCGCGGAAGCCGCGCGAGTACAGGCCGGCCGCGGCCTGTTCGGTGATCAAGCTGATCGGGACCGGGCGGCCGGCGTCGACCGACATCGAGAGCGAGATCCGCGGCTCGGCCGGTGAAGCGGGCTCGGCGCGATCCGCCATGCCCGCGGCGGTCGCGGCCAGCCCGGCCAACGCGAGCGCCGCGAGCCCCCGCCGGCCGGAGAAGGGCCGCCGACTGGGCCCGCCAGCCACCGCAGGATGGTCCGCCGCATGTCGTGTCGTCATCGAGCTCTCCGCGTCCGTCAGCACTGCCAGATAGAACGGCCAGCATGCACGATTCGTTGCGGATATTGAGTCAAGAGTCGTTCATACATTTGGCAAGGAGGACGATCGCTCCCGCCGATCCGCCCGGGCGTGCCGAGCGACCGAGGGCAACTCGCGCTGATCACCGCAGTGCGCCCGCCAGCCCGGCTGTCGCTCAAAACCGCTGGTCCTGCGGGCGACGGCGGGCCCGCTCCGAAGTTCACGCAACGACGGCGCGACCGGGCGCCAGCACGCGATCAGGCGAACACGGAACGTGGCGGCACCACACTCGCCGTGTCATCAGGCGATATTCGACGGCGATCGAAGCACCGGATATCTGCTCAGTACAGCCCGATCATCCGCCCGGACAGCGCAATGACCGACGCCGCGAGTACCGGCTTGATCACCCGCTCGCCGCCCTCCACGGCGATGTGCGCGCCGAGGTAGCCGCCGATTCCCGAGCCGGCCGAGAGCACGACCGCCGGCGCCCACTCGACCTGCCCCTGAACGATGAAGATCGCGCAGGCGATCAACGACACGCCGATCACGACGTAGCTCTTGATCAGGTTGGCCGTGACGAGGTCGTGGCCGGCGCGGGCCAGCACGAGCAGCAGGATCAGGCCGACACCGGCCTGGATCGCCCCCGCGTACAGCCCGACGCCGAAGAACACCATCATCGACAGCCAGCGCGGCCACGGCTCGGCGGTCGTCGTGGCGGACGGCTTGAACAGCACCAAGAGGAGCATCGGGATCATCAGGAGGCCGAAGACCTTCTCGAACAGGTCGTCATCGATCTGCGACACGACCGACGCGCCGACCAACCCCCCGGCGAGCGTCGCCGGGAGCACCCGCCTCGTCGCCTCCCAGCCCTCGACCCGCCGCTGGACGTAGCTGCGGGCCGACGAGCCGGTCTGGATCAGCACCGCGATGCGGTTCGTCCCGTTGGCCAGGAGGCCCTCGACGCCGGCGAGCGACAGCAGCGGCACGGTCAGGAGCGAGCCGCCGCCGGCCATCGCGTTGACCGTGCCGGCGAACATCCCCCCGAAGAAGATCAGCAGCGCGGCGCCGGCGGACATCGCCGCACCCTACGACGGCCCACCCCGCCGTCCGCGCAGGCCCGGTCGCCCACTCCCCCGGCCCACCCCGTCCGAAATGTCCGGGCTGCCTTGCGCTCCGCGCGCCGAACCGGGAAATGCGGGGGGTGGGGTCAGTTCGGGGGGTCGGCGAGTTGGGAGCGGGAGGGGTCGCAACGGCGCTCGCCGACGGCGGTCGACGCCAACACGGCGGCGACCTCGGTGGCGTCGACGGCGAACGTCGCGTCCGAGCCTTCGGACGGGACGGCGAACACGATCCCCACCAGCCGGCCGTCGCCGTCGAACACCCCGGCCCCGCTGTCGCCGCCGTCGATCGCCGCGTCGAGCTGGAACCCCGACCTGGTGCTGCGCGTCGTGCTGCGCACGTCGTCGACCGTCATCGCCAGGACGCGCTCGACGAGCGCGTCGACCGAGCCCGAGGTCGCACCGCCGACCACCCGGACCGCGTCGCCGGCCTGGACTTGGGCCAACTCGACTGGCGTGGCGTCGACGGACGGGACGTCCAACCACGCCAGGTCGCGCGTCCGGTCGAGCACCGCCACGACCGCCGGCTCGTCGGCGCCGTCGACGAACACGTCGGTCGCCCCGACGACGACATGCGCCGCGGTCAGCACGACCGCCCGCCCGACGATCACGCCGGACCCGGTCGTCTTGGACGCGTCGCCACAGGCGGTCGTCCGCAGCGTGACCGCCCGATCCTCCGGGCTGGTCGCGCGGGAGGCGGCCCCGCCCGTCCCGTCGCCGCCCGACGCCGACTCGCTCGACGCGACGTCGATCGTCTCGGCCTCGCTCGACACGGACACGTCGTCGCCGGTCGCGGAACAGGCCACGACGAGCGCGACGAGCAACGCCACAACGACGCGACCGCCGAGCCCGCCGAGCCCGCGACCCGCGGAAACCGTAGGTCGACGACGACCACCGACGACCGGGGCGCCAGATGGGCTCACCGCGGGTGCGCCACGGCGACCGCGGTCATCGACGACACGAGCGCCGGGCGGGCTCACGGCGGGAACCGCAGCGCGACCGCGGCCATCGTCGACTCGAACCGCCGCAGCACGGAGAACCGCCGGTCGCCGACCCGCCACTCGCCGATCACCAGGTTGCCCGAGACCCGCTCGACCGTCGTCGACTCGGGCAGCCGCTCGATCAGCGCCGTCGCCACCTGGCGGACGCGG
>JBFGCT010000094.1:0-15806 GCA_041581055.1 Ilumatobacteraceae bacterium
AGGTGGTCTCACCTCTCACCGGAGGGGTGGTCGGCGGGGCAACGGTGAGATCTGGGGTGACCTGTAGGTCTCACCTCTCACCGGAGGGGTGGGCGGGGCGGGGGTGGGTCGGCGCGTCCCGCCGGTCAGGGGAGGTAGACGTCGGCGTCGTCGGGCGGCAGGAGCGCGTTGCCGAGGATGATGTCGGCGGCCCGCTCGGCGATCATCATCGTCGGCGCGTAGAGGTTGCCGTTGGTCACGACGGGCAGCACCGACGCGTCGACGACGCGCAGCCCCTCGGTGCCGCGCACGCGCATCGTGTCGGGGTCGACAACCGCCATCTCGTCGGCGCCCATCTTCGCCGTGCACGACGGGTGCAGCGCGGTCTCCGAGTCGCGCGCCACCCAGTCGATGATCTCCTCGTCGGACTCGACCGCGGGTCCTGGCGAGATCTCGCCGCCGTCGAACTCGGCGAACGCCGGCTGGGACATGATGTGTCGCGTGGTCCGCACCGCCTCGACCCACTCCCGCCGGTCGCGCTCGGTCGAGAGGTAGTTGAACCGCACCGCCGGCTTGACGCGCGGGTTGGTCGACGTGATCTTCACCGTGCCCTTCGAGTCGGAGTACATCGGCCCGACGTGCACCTGGTAGCCGTGGCCGGTCGCCATCGCGCCGGCCGGCGCCGTGCCGTCGTAGCGGATGGCGATCGGCAGGAAGTGGAACATCAGGTTCGGGTACCGCTCGTCCGGGTTGCTCCTGACGAACGCTCCGGCCTCGAAGTGGTTCGTCGCCGCCGGACCCGTGCGGAACAGCCACTGGAGGCCGATCCACGGCATCCGCCACTTGGCGAGGTGCGGCTGCATCGAGACCGGCTGGGTGCAGGCGTGCTGGACGTAGACCTCGAGGTGGTCCTGCATGTTCTCGCCGACCCCTGGGACCGCCGACACGACGCCGATGCCGAGCGCGCCGAGGTGTGCCGGGTCGCCGACGCCGGAGAGCTGGAGCAGCTGGGGCGTGTTGAACGCGCCGCCGCAGGAGATGACCTCCGCGCCGTGGGCGATGTGCGTCCGCCCGCCCCGCCGGTACTCGACGCCGACCGCCCGGGCGCCCTCGAAGACGATCCGGGTGGCGTTGGCCAGCGTGATCACGTCGAGGTTTGGCCGGTCGAGCACCGGGTGGAGGTACGCCCGCGCCGCGCTCAGCCGGCGGCCGCGGAAGACGTTCTTGTCGAAGGCGGCGAACCCCTCTTGACGGTACCCGTTGACGTCGGCGGTTCGCCGGAACCCGGCCTGCACACCCGCGTCGAGCCAGGCTTGGAACAGCGGGTTGAGGGCCGGCCCCCGCTCGAGGAGCAGCGGCCCGTCGCCCCCGCGCCACTCGTCCTCGCCGGCGAGGCAGGTCTCCATCCGCTTGAAGTAGGGGAGGCAGTGGGCGTAGTCCCAGTCCTTCATGCCCGGCTGGGCGGCCCACTTCTCGTAGTCGGCCGGGTTGCCGCGCTGAAAGATCATCCCGTTGATGCTCGACGAGCCGCCGAGCACCTTGCCCCGCGCGTGGTAGATCCGCCGGCCGTTCATGAACGGCTCCGGCTCGGTCTCGTACTTCCAGTCGTAGAAGCGGTTGCCGATCGGGTAGGCGAGCGCGGCCGGCATGTGGATGAAGACGTCCCACCGCCAGTCGGAGCGGCCGGCCTCGAGCACCAGAACCCGGTTCGACGGGTCGGCGCTCAGCCTGTTGGCCAGCGCGCAGCCCGCCGACCCGCCGCCGACGATGATGAAGTCGTACGGCGCCGCGGGCATCGCCGGCAGGTTAGACCGCCCCCCAGTCCTTCAGGGCGAGCCGACGACTCAGCTCGGACTGAATTTGCGCCTCCGGATCGAGTCGCCGCACGATCGTCTGCCACCGGGGCAACTCGGGGCACGCCCGCGCGAACTGATCGGGCCGCGCGATCGCGTCCTTGGCGAGATAGAGCCGGCTGCCGCGGCCGACGACCTCGTCGGTCAGCTCGCTCAGGAACTTGCGGGAGGTCGGGCTGTTCTCGACCTGGAAGTTGACCGTGAGGCCCTCGCGCGGGAACGACAGCAGACCGGCCGGCGGTTGCGAGCCGAACACCTTGATGACCGCGAAACACATCATGACGCCCTGCCGTCGGGCCCGCGACCTGATGACCGTCAGCGCGTCGGCGGACGGGGCCGGCGGAAGCGTGAACTGGAACTCGAGGAAGCCGCGCGAACCGAAGAACCGGTTCCACTTCGGGAAGTAGCGCTCCGCGGCGTAGTGGACGTCGCGCTCGTGGAAGACGCCGTCCCGCGGGCGACCGGACCCGTTGAAGAACCCTTCGAGCACCCGCACCGCACGCGGCCGGATGAGCTTGGCGCGCGGCACCGGCACGCGCAGCGGACCCGGCACGCGCTTGGTCGGGGCGGCGGACGGATTGGCGGTGCAGAACATGCCCCGGACGTCGTCGCGGCTGAGGTCGACGATCGTGCAGACGCGGTAGAAGTCGTCGGTGACGGCGAATCGCTCGAGGATTCGCCCGAGCCCGTCGATCGTCTCCCACCGCGTCTCGAGCGCGCCGGGTGGGTCGGGGTCGAGCTCGAGCGCCAACTCGGTGATGAACCCCGTCAGCCCCATCCCGCCGATCGTCGCGGCGAAGACGTCCGGCTCGGTCGCGCGGGAGCACCGGATGCGCTCGCCGTCGGCGGTCAGCAGCTCGACCTCGCGGACGTAACCGCCGAACGACCCGACCTCCGGATGGTTCTTGCCGTGGATGTCCGAGGCGACGGCGCCGCCGACCGTTGCCCACTGGGTGCCGCCGTAGACCGCGAGGCGTCGGTGGCGCTCGGCGAGCCACGCCTGCAGATCCCCGACCGTCGTCCCGCTCGCACAGCGCACGACGTCTCCGTCGAGGCGCGGTTCGGCATTGTGGTCGAGCGAGTGCAACGTCCGCCCATCGCCGATGTAGGCCGCGTCGGAGAAGCTGCGACCCGAGCCGCGCGGGATGACGGCGAGCCCGTCGCGCGCCGCGCCGCTCCATCTGTCGGGTGAGAAGGCCTCCAAGGTGGTCCGGCTCGGCCGGGCGTTCGACCAACTGGCGATCGCCCGGGGGCGCGGCCCGGGAGCGACGCTCACCGGACCCACTCGGCGATCGCCGCGCAGATGTAGTCGAGGTCGCCCGGCTCGAGGGCGGCGTGGCTCGGCACGCGGATGACGTGATCGGACACGTCGGCCGCGTTGGGGCACGACGTCGCGTACTCCGAGAACTGCTCCAGCCGGCTGCAGTCGAAGAACTCGTGCGGGTTGGCGCCGACGCCCATCTCGGCCAGGTGGGCGGCGAGCCCTTCGGTGTCGTCGACGCGGATGCCCATGTAGCCGCCGTTGGACCGCCCGTGGCGGTCGGCGTCGAGCAGGCCGACGCCCTCGAGCCCGGCGAGCCGGGCGCGCAACCCGGCGGTCGCCGCCCGCCGGGCGTCGACGGTTGCGTCGAGCCGCGCGAGTTGGAGCTGCAGCATGCGGGTCATGAACGGCCGGTACGGCGCACCGGCGTCGGGATCGAAGCGGTACTCGGGGTCGTCCTTGACGGGCGCGATGATCTTCCGCAGGCCGGGGTGGCCACGGTCCGCCCGCCACCGGGCGAACCGGATCGCCGGCTCGGCAAACCAGCCGTACGCGCCCGGCGCCACGATCCGCGCGGTCACCGCCAGCGAGGTGGTCGTGACGAAGGCGGTGAGCCGTGAGCCGGCCCACTCGACCGGCTCGTGTCGGGCGGCGAGCTCGCCGGTCAGCGCCAGCGCCCCGCCGCCGAACGTCCCGACGACCTTCCAGATCCCGAAGCTGAACAGGGCGCCGTCGCCGCGCTGCCCGACCTGCGTCGAGCCGTGTTTGCTCCCGAACGCGTGCGCACAGTCCTCGAACAGGAGCAAGCCGTGTTCGCGCCGGATGGCGTCGATCGCGTCGAGGTCGGCGACGTGGCCGAACATGTGAGTCACGAGCACCAACCGGCTGTTCGGCCCGATCTTGGCCCGCAGATCCTCCGGGTCCATGCAGAGCGTCTCCGGCTCGACGTCGACGAACACCGGCACGAGCTGCTTCTGCAGCAGCACGCGGACGACCGCGTAGTAGTTGTACGCCGCGACGAGCACCTCGTCGCCAGGGCGCAGCCCCGCGGCGTCGACGAAGTTGCTCAACGCGTGACGACCCATCGGCATCGGCAGCAGCCGGCGGTCCGGGAGACGGGCGCCCATGATCTGCTCGAAGTCGAGCGCCGAGTCGCGCCGCTTGCTCCATGCGGAGGTGAGCCAGGGTCGATACTCCGCGGGCGGCAGTCCGAGGTCGTGGCGCGGGATCCACCGGCGGCGCGGGCGTCGCCTCATGCTCCGTCCCACGAGTAGCGGGCGAACCACGGCCAGCGCTCCAGATGGCGCGCGACGTCGTCGATCTGATCCCGCCGCCACTCCAGGCTGTCACGGCTGCGGTGGGTGGTGGGGGCGACGACGGCGGCGCACGCCCGGACGAAGCCATCGTCGGACTCCAGCGCGAGGTAGTCGGTCAGCCGCCGGATCTGACCCTCGGGATCGGCGACGACGTCCTCGTGGTACACATCCAGCATCGCCGACGGTTCGATCGCCGCCTTGACCGCCGAGACGCCGGCGCCCATCTCGACGAACTGTTCGATCGAGGTGTCGAGTGAGCGTTTCGCCCGTCGCGACGACGTCGTGATGATGTCGTAGGGGTTGCGCACGACGTGCACGAAGCGAAAGGGCACATCGTCTCGCTCGGTCAGCTCGCGCGCCAGGCCCGGCGCCGTGCCGAGACGCCTCGACGTCCAGTTCCCCTCCTGGTCACCGACGACCCGCAGCGTCCGGAAGCGTCCTTGCCATTGTCCGTCGATCGGGTATTGATACCCGGTCAACGAGCGCCCGGTGCGGGCGAAGCGCTCGGAGTTGCGGACCATCAGCGCGAACAGCTCGCGGTCGGGGAGTCGACGCTGGAGGTACTTCACCGCGTCCATCCGGTGTGCCATCAGGCCCTCCGGATGAGCGTCGACGAACGAGCCGACGAGGCTGTGCCCGCTTCGCGGGTAGCCGATGAACAGGCAGCACGTGCGAATGTCGGACAGGGCGGGCCCGAGTCGCTCGAGG
The DNA here is from genome assembly GCA_041581055.1 of Ilumatobacteraceae bacterium. GTDB lineage: Bacteria > Actinomycetota > Acidimicrobiia > Acidimicrobiales > Ilumatobacteraceae > JBFGCT01. The sequence continues at coordinate 5,118 of JBFGCT010000094.1, forward strand.
TGGTGCGTCATGCGGGCGCGGTCGACGAGTCGGGCGGCGCGCACCGTCGCCCACAGTCGAAGGTCGTTGTCCAGCGTTGCGGCGCCGTTCGCCGTCACGACGCCTCGGCGCGGGCCTTGAGCCCGGCGTTCATCTGCTCGAACCCGCGCCGCGTCGCGGCGAGGCGAAACCGCTTGTGGAGCGGCTCGACGGCGCCGGAGAACTGTTCGAGGTGCACGAACCGCACGCTCTTCTCGTCGATGGCCTCCAGGCGGAAGATGTGCTCGCCCCTGAACAACCCGGGCACCTTCGTCGTCCCGACCCAGCGGAACTCGTTCGGCGGGTCGACCTTGACGACCTCGGGCGCGAACGTCCGACCGGTCGCGCCGGGCGGGCTCGCCCGAACGGTGAGCGTGGCGCCGACCGCCAACTCACCGTCGATCCTCGGTATGTAGCCGTTCCATTCCCCATACCGCCCGAAGTCGGTCAGGATGCCCCACACATGATCTCGCGGCGCGTCGATGGTCACCTCGGTGACGAACTCGTACACGTTGCCTCCCCCTCTCGAATGATCCCGTCCGACATCACGAGATATCGGAAAGGCGTGGCCAACGTACCGCACGGCGTGGTGATGGCGGCCGGGAGCGGGTGACCGAGGCGGGTTCGGCCCGTGGAGACGGCGCACGGCGGTCGCCGTGGTTTCGCCGCGGCCCGCGGATGAGACAGAATTCGAATCGACGTGGAGGTCCGACATGCGCGACAAGCTCTTCATCGACGGAACCTGGCGGGAGGGTTCGGGCGGCGACCGGATCATCGTCATCGACCCGGCGACCGGCGACACGGTCACCGAGGTCGCCGCCGGGACGCCCGACGACGCCCTGGCCGCGTGCGACGCCGCCGACCGGGCGCAGCGGGCGTGGGCGAAGGTGGCGCCGCGCGACCGCAGCGAGGTGCTGCGCAACTGTTGGGCGACGCTGGTCGAGCACACCGACGAGCTGGCCAACCTGATCGTCACCGAGCACGGCAAGCCGCTGGCCGACGCGCGCGGCGAGATCACCTACTCGGCGGAGTTCTTCCGCTGGAACGCCGAGGAGACGGTCCGCATCCGGGGGTCGCTGTCGACGGCGCCGTCCGGCTCGAACCGGATGCTCGTCCACCATCCGCCGGTCGGTGTCGTCGTCATGATCACGCCGTGGAACTTCCCGGCGGCGATGATCACCCGCAAGCTGGCCCCGGCGATCGGCGCGGGCAACGGCGTCGTCGTGAAACCGCCGAAGGAGACGCCGCTGACCGCGCTGCGCATCGCCGAGCTGCTGACCGACGCCGGCGTGCCCGAGGGGCTGCTCAACGTGGTCCCGACCCTCACCTCGGGCGACTGGTTCGACGCCGCCGTCGACCACCAGGCGGTGCGGATGGTGTCGTTCACCGGATCGACCGAGGTCGGGCGGGTGCTCCTGCGGCGCTGTGCCGACCGCGTCCTCAAGACGGTGATGGAGTTGGGCGGCAACGCCCCGTTCGTCGTGTTCGACGACGCCGATCTCGACGCCGCGGTCGAGGGGGCGATGGTCGCCAAGATGCGCCATTCGGCCGAGACGTGCACCGCCGCCAACCGCTTCCTCGTCGAGGCGGGCGTCGCCGACGAGTTCGGCGCGATGCTCGCCGAGGCGATGTCGAGGGTCAAGGTCGGCAACGGGTTCGACGAGGGCGTCACCTGCGGCCCGCTGATCAACGCCGGCGCGGTGGAGACCGTCAGCGAGTTGGTCGGCGCGGCGATCGGGGCGGGCGCCAACCTGACGCTCGGCGGCCACGCGATCGACGGTCCGGGCTTCTTCTACGAGCCGACCGTGCTCGGCGGGGTCGCTCCGGACTCGCCGATCGCCCACGAGGAGATCTTCGGGCCGGTCGCGCCGATCATCCCGTTCACCGACCACGACGCGATGGTCGACATGGCGAACGACACCGAGATGGGGCTGACCGGCTACGTCTACACGCGCGACCTGGCGAAGGGGCTGGCGGTCGCCGAGCGCATCCAGGCCGGGATGATCGGCCTCAACCGGGGCGCGGTGTCCGACCCGGCGGCGCCGTTCGGCGGGATGAAGCAGTCCGGCCTCGGCCGCGAGGGGTCGACCGAGGGCATCTACGAGTTCTGCGAGACCCAGTACATCGCCACCACCTGGTGACGCGATCGCCGCGTCCGCTCCCGAAACAACGCGGCGGCGGCGCGCTGAGCGTCAATCCGCGGACAGAACCGGTGGGCCCGATCGCGCCGGCGACAGTAGGGTCCGCGGGCGATGGAGAGGCCTGCGTCGGTCTGGCGGAATCGGGACTTCGTCCTCCTCGTCGGTGGCACCACGGTCAACGGCGTCGGCGACTGGTTGCTCGAGCTGGCGCTCCCGCTCTACGTGTTCATCGAGACCGGATCGGGCATCGCGACGGCCGCGGTCTACATCATCAATCTCGTCGTCGGCGTCGTCGTCGGACCGCTCGGGGGGAGCCTGGTCGATCGTTGGCGGCTGCGCGCGACGCTGGTCGGCACGAACCTGCTGCAGATCCTCGCGCTCGGTCCGCTCCTGCTCGTCAGCTCCGACCGGATCTGGCCGGTGTACGTCGTCGCTGTCCTGCAGGGCCTGATCAGCACGGTGAACGACCCGGCGGGTTTTGCAGTGCTGCCTCGCCTGGTCGCCGATGAGCAACTGGTCGCGGCCAACTCCGCACTCTCCGCCGGCGGGTCGATCGCGCGCCTGCTCGGCGCGGCCGCGGGCGGCGTGGCGATCGCGGTCGGGGGAATGCCGGTCGTCGTCGCGGCGGACGCGTCGACGTTCGTCGTCGGCGCCGTCGCGGCGTGGCTGCTGAGCCCCGCCGCCGATCGAGGGCGTTCGCCCGACGGCGCGTCGACGCCGGCGGACTCCTCGGTGCGGGCGGGATTGCGGGAGGTGAGATCGCGTCCGAGCGTCGTGGCGCTGATCGGGATCCGCAGCTTGGCGATGTTCGGCTTCGGGGCGTTTCCGATCCTGTTCATCGTGTTCATCACCGAGTATCTCGACGGTGGCGGAACCGAGGTCGGGGTGATCCGAGCCAGCTCGGCGTTCGGCGGGCTCGTCGCCGCGGCCGTCATCGGCCGGTTCGCCTCTCGGCATCATCCCGCCCGCGTGATGGTCGGCGGCTACTTGTCGTTCGCCCTCGTTGCATTCCTGTTCGTCAACGCCCCGCCGATCACGACGGCACTGTGGGTCTACCTCGTCCTGTTCGCGCTCAGTGGTCTCCCGAACGTCGCGTCGCAGGTCGGGTCGAACTCGACCGCCCAACTGCTGTGTCCCCCCGAGGTCTTGGGCCGTCTCGGAGGCCTGATGTCGGCGGCCGGAGCGCTCGGCATGGGCGCCGGGTCCCTCGCCGCGGGGCTCTTGCTGGAGACCTTCACGGCCCGCGTGCTGTTCAACGGCCAGGTCGTCGCGCTGGTGCTGTGCGGGCTCATCGGGTACTGGTTCGTGACCCGGCCGCTGGACCGTGCTCCGAGCGCGCGTCGTTCAGGCGCGAACGGTCACGTCGAGCAGCCGGAGGTCCGGTGAGGGGTCGCGTAGACCGACGGTGACGCCGCTCGGGAGCGCGACCCCGTCGCCGGCTTCGAGGGCCGGCTCGGCGATTCCGCCGTGCTCGAGCACGACCCCGCCGTCGAGGACCACGAGCATCGCGAACTCGGTGTCCTGAACTGCCGCTTCGTCACCGGGCCGGTCGCCCGGTTCGACGATGCACGCGCCCACCAGACCGCCGGTCGCCTCGCCGAATCCGGTGTCGGACGACCGGTACCCCGGGACTCGCCACGCCTCGGCCTCGGTGGACCCGAGGATCGACCGGGCGAAGCGCTGGCCCCCGAAGTCCCGATCGGATCTCACGGTCGGCGTCGGCAGTTCGAGCTCGTGGTCGGCCAGCGTCAGGTGCTCGGCCGGACAGCCGATCTCGATCACTTCGAGGCCGGCTGAGCTGGTCAGCACGCGGTGGCGGATCTCCGGCGGCTGCAGCACCGCGTCGCCGGCGTGCATGACGAACGGTGGGCCCTGGTCCTCGTAGACGACCTCGACCCAGCCGGCCTTGACGACGATCAGCTGGAAGCGGACGCGGTGGTAGTGGACGTAGTCGGGGACCGGGCCGGCGTCGGGGATGAGGATGTGCGAGGCGATGAACCGGCCTCCCCAGCGCCCGGGGAGCAGGTCGCGGTACCGCATCCCCGCTCGTCCGGTCACCCAGGAACCGGCGTCGGCGCGGGTGATCACGAGCGCCGGATCGCCCGCGGGAACGGTGACGGACTCGTCGGCCGGCTCGAATTCGATCGTCGACCCGCCGGGCGAGCGAAGCGTCGACCGCGGGGATCCGGCGCTCGTGATCGCCCGCAGCCGGACCGGGCGGTCGGCGCCGCCACGGACGACGCGCAACCGGGAGCCCGCGCGCGACAGCAGCGCCGTCCTCGGGTCGTCGGCCGGGAAGACCGCGTCGACCCGGAACCCGCCGCGGGAGACGAAGAAGTCGACCTCGGCGTCCACGTTCGGAGTCTCGGCGATCAGCTCGAACGGCCCGGCGGCCGGCTCGATCGGGTCGACGGCGCTCATCGGAACGTCACTGTCTGAATGAACGTCACTGTCACCCCAGGGAGGCGGTTGCCTTGGCGAGCATCTTGAACAGGGATTTCTCTCCACCGGTCCGCTGCCAGCGATCGAGGACCGCGACGAACATGCCGAGCAACGCGCCGGCCGCCGCGTCGTCACGAACGCCGCGGGACGTCGCCTTGCGATGCATGGCGAACAGGTCGGCCAGATCGTCGCGGCGGCCGAGGATCCCGTGCTCGATCGCCGCGGTCAGCGCCGGGTCGGCGAACACGAGTTGCAGACGGCGGAGCAGGTCGTCATGGTCGACGGCGCGCAGCATCGACCGTGTCGCTCGCCCGAAGATGTCGGCGGGGGCGGCCTTCCGGTCCTCGCGTTTGGCGGCCACGAGCGCCGGAACGAGTTCGTCGATCACATCGCCCGACAGCACCAGCGCCTCCTTGGTGCCAAAGTGGCGATAGACGGTCGACGGCGAGACTCCGGCCTCCGCGGCGATCTCGGCGACCGTCACGCCCTCGAAGCCGCGCCGCTCCATCAGGTCGAGCGCGGCCCGCCGGACCACGGTCACGGTGCTCGACCGGTTGCGCTCGCGGAGGCGGGTTCCGTCCACGCCCGCCACGGTACCCCTGGGCCTCGCGCGACCTCGTCGCCGAGCCTCCGTGCGCCGGCGCCGGCGGTCCGGACGGTCGCCCTCGTCACCCAGCGTCGATCGATCGCCGGGTTCTTCCGGATCGCCTCAAGATGACATCGAGAGTGACCGAAAGACCTGGTATGTCGATCCTCTCGCGCGCATCCCGGCTGGGACGCGCCGCAATTGCCGCGTTGCTCGCCGTCGCGGCACTCCCCGTCGTGCTCGCCTTCCCGTCCGGGATCGCGCTCGCCGGGCCTCCGCCGGTGTTCACGATGTTCGTCCCGTTCAGCGAGCAGCAGGTGAGCGACGGGCTGTTCTCGATCTACGGCCCCGGCGCGCCGGCGCGGCAGGACGTCGTCACGACGATCGACATCACGTCGGCGGCCGACGGCTCGATCATGTACTGGGACCACTGGGAGGACGGCTACGAGGCGGACATCGCCAACCCGGTCCAGCTGACCACCGAGATCTGGGGCGACGCCAACCCGGCGAACGGCGCGCCTCCCGGCGTGCCGGGCGACCTGGTCGACGCCGGCACCGTCATCTTCGCTCAGAACAACGTGGCGTTGCCCCGCAACCCGGCGACGATCCTCTTCGACGGCCGGGACAAGGTCGGGTCGACCCGGGGCTTCGCCATGTCGCGGGCCGGCTGGGACGCCGGGCTCGGAACGCTGCACGCCGGCGCCGTCGCGGCGACCGACCTCTCGAAGTACGGCACGCAGTTCACCTTCCCGGTCGGCGAGAACACCGGGTTCGGCGCGTTCGACTACAGCGGCGCTTCCGTCATGGCGTCAGACGACAACACGGTCGTCGAGTTCGACATCAACGGCGACGGCAGCATCGACCAGACGAACCTGCTCGATCAGGGCGAGACCGTGTTCATCGACGGCGGCGTCAACGCCGGCGGCACCGTGTCGGCCTCCAAGCCGATCCAGACCCATCTGATCACCGGCCGCCGGAACTCCCGGTACGAGGGCCGCTGGTTCGAGATCTTCCCCGAGGAGATCCGCGGCGACGAGTACGTCGCGGCCGCCGGCTCGACGAGCGACGCCGAGCGGGTGACGATCTTCCTGCAGAACCCGGGCGCCACGTCGATCACCGTGGCCGTCGACGCCGAGTTCACGGCGAACGACACCAACCTGCTGATCGCCCCCGGGGCGGTCGCCTCGTACGACCTGCCGAACGGATCCGGCGCCCGCTTCTCGTCCCCGGGCAACCCGTTCATCGCGGTGTCGGGCACCGTCGCCGTGACCGGGAGGACGACCTGGTTCGACTGGGGCTACAGCCTCGTGCCGACCTCGTCGCTGACGCCCGGTGTCGTCGTCGGGTGGGGCGCCGGCAACCCGGACGGGACGCAGAACCACAGCCCGGTCTGGGTGGCGCCGCTCGCCGACACGACGCTCTACGTCGACATCGACGGCGACCAGGTCGCCGACCAGACGATCGCCGGCGTGCAGGCCTACGAGAGCGTGCGGATCATCGACACGACCGACAACGACATGACCGGCGCCCGCATCTACACCGTCGACGGCACGCTGATCTCCGCCGCATGGGGCCAGGACCCCGCCGGCAACGAGTGCTGCAACGCGTACGACCTCGGAACCTCGGTGCTGCCGAGCACCGCGCTGGTGACGACCAAGACCGCGCAGATCGTCGTCGACGTGAACGGCGACGGCAACCTCAACCCGGGCGACACCCTGGAGTACACGATCCGCTCGGTCGACGCCGGCGCGCTCTCGCTGACCAACATCGTCGTCCAGGACGAGTTGCCGGCGACGCTGACCTACGTGCCGAACACGACGGTCGTCGCCGGAGTGCCGCACGCCGACGACACGGTCGGCACGCCCTTCCCGGTCGACGGGGCCGGCGTGCTGATCCCGGTGCTCGCGCCCGGCGCGTCCGCCGACGTCGTCTTCCGCGCCCAGCTCGTCGATCCGTTCCCGCTCTTCACCCAGAGCGTCCGCAACACCGTCTTGGCGACCGCCGACCAGGGGAGCGCCAACGCGACGTCGATCCTCCCCGTCGTCATCCCCAACCTCTACATCGCGAAGAACTCCTCGGCCCCGGGGCCGTTGATGCCCGGCGAGATCTTCGACTACGTCATCGACGTCTCGAACATCGACGTCGGACCGCAGTCCGGCATCGACGTCACCGACACGCTGCCCGCGGAGCTGACGTGGCTGTCGACGACCGTCGCCCGGCCGATCGACGACCCGGGTCCCGGGGGCTCGGACATCTTGGACGACACGTTCAGCCCCGCGCAGTACAACAACAACCCGACCGAGTGGACGGCCGACTGGATCGAGACCGACTCGGCCGGCGGCGGCGCCGGCGGCGGAAACGTGTTGATCGTCTCCGAGCTGGGAAGCAACCGCGTCCGCCTGCGGGGCGGGAGCAGCGCGATCACTCGCGCCTTCGACGGCGCGGCGTGGGACGAGGCGACGCTGTCCTACGACTACCGGCCTGACTCGATCGACAACGGCGACTGGGTGTCGTTCCAGATCTCGACGACCGGCGGGACGTCGTGGATCGAGCTCGACCGTGTGATCGGGCCGCTGACGTCGGCCGCGTACTCCACGCTGAACTACGACCTCACCCGCTATCTCGGGCAGGACGTCCACCTGCGCTGGGTCACCTCGCCCGGCTTCAGCGCGACCGGCGACTCGTTCTACCTCGACAACGTCGCGGTCGCGGTCAACAAACGCGTCATCGAGGTCGTCCCCGGCGGGGCGCCGCCCGCGCTCTACACGGGCGGCGAGCTGCTGACGGCCGAGAGCCTGACGGTCACGGTCAGCGTGCAGCTCGACGCCGCGGTCGACCCGACGACCGACTCGATCACTAACGTCGCCTCCGCGGTGAGCGCGGAGAACCCGTCGCCGGTCCTGTCCGACGCGACCGACGAAATCGCCCGCGCGACCGTCGGCGACACGGTGTGGCACGACCAGGACGGAGACGGCGTCGTCGACGCCGGCGAGCCGCGCCTCCCCGGCGTGACGGTCACGCTGTACGACAGTGGGGGGTCGCCGATCGCCACCGACGTCACCGACGCGGCCGGCAACTACCTGTTCGCCGACCTCGATCCCGCGGACTACACCGTCGCGGTGACCGCCGGCGTGCCGGGCGGGATGGCCACGACCTTCGACTTCGACGGCGGCTACGACGAGTCGACCGCCGTCACCCTCGGCTTCGGCGAGGACAACACGACGACCAACTTCGGCTATGCGCTCCCGGTCTCCATCGGCGACCGGGTGTTCAGCGACATCGGCGGCGACGGCGTGGAGAACGGACTCGACTTCGGGATCGACGGGCTGACCGTGACGATCACCGGCCCGAGCCATCCGGGCGGCACGACCACGACGACGGCGGCCGGCGCCTACGGGTTCGCCAACCTGCTGCCGGGCACCTACACGGTCGACGTCGACACCAGCCCGCTGAGCACCGCGGCCTACAGCACGACCGGCGGCGACAGCCAGGTCGTCGTCCTCACGTCGGGCAACGACGACCTGACCGTCGACTTCGGCTACGTCCTGCCGGCGGCGATCGGCGACACCGTGTTCCACGACCTCGACGCCGACGGCGTTCAGGATCCGGGCGAGCCCGGGTTCGTCGGCGTCGACGTCACGATCACCGGCACCGGGCTCCCGGTCGGCGGGCTGACGACGGCGACCGACGCCAGCGGCTACTACCTGTTCTCCAACCTCGACGCCGGCGACTTCACGATCACGGTCGCCGAGGGCACCGGCGACCTGCCGGTCGGCTACGACTCGAGCACGCCGGGCGGCCTCGTCCAGTTGCGCTCGGTGCTCGACGACGACATCGTGTTCGACGTCGACTTCGGGTTCTTCACCCAGGCGACGATCGGCGACTTGGTGTTCGACGACGTCAACGGCAACGGCGCGTGGGACGCGGGCGAGCCCGGCATCCCGGGTGTGCCGATCACGATCACCGGTCCGACGTCGACGGCGACCGTCACCGACGCGTTCGGCGGCTACGACGTGTCGGTCGACCCGGGGACGTACACCGTCGTGCCGGACACGTCCGGATTCCCGGCCGGCACGGTCAACACGTACAACGGCGCCAGCCCGTCGGTCACCGTCGCCTCGACCGACGACGTCGACACCGCCGATTTCGGCTACACGTTCCCCGCCACGCTCGGCGACTTCGTCTGGCACGACCTCGACAACGACGGCGCGTTCGACGCCGGCGAGCCGGGCCTCGACGGGGTCGACCTGACGATCACGGGCGGCACGCTGCCGCCCGGCGGGGTCACGACGACGACCGGCGGCGGTGGCGCGTACCTCTTCTCCAGCCTCGACCCGGGGACCTACACGATCACCGTCGACACGGCGACGCTCCCGGCCGGCTACGTCACCTCGACCGGCGGCGACAGCGCCGGGCCGATCATCGTCGTGTCCGGCACGGCGCGCACGGACATCGACTTCGGCTACCGCGGCACCGCCGACATCGGCGACCTGATCTTCCACGACCTGGACGCCGACGGCGTGTGGGACGCGGGCGAGCCCGGCCTGCCGGGCGTCGAGGTCACGCTCACCGGCCCCGGCGTCCCGCCGGGCACGACCGACACGACCGACGCCGGCGGCAACTACCTCTTCGCCGACCTCGACCCGGGCACGTACACGGTCACGGTGAACACCGCGACCGTCCCGGCCGGCTACACCGTGACCGCCGGCACCGACAGCCGCAGCGTCACGCTGCTGTCCGACACCGACGTCCTCACCGCCGACCTCGGCTACGCGACGACGGCGACGATCGGCGACTTCGTCTGGGACGACCTCGACGGCGACGGCGTGTTCGACGCCGGCGAGCCCGGCTTCGACGCGGTCACCGTCACGCTCGACGACGGCGTCACCCCGGTCACCCAGGACACGGTGAACGGCGCCTACGACTTCACCGGCGTCGCCCCCGGCACGTACACCGTGACCGTCGACGCCGGCGATCTCCCGCCCGGCGTGGTCAACACGCTCGGCGGCGTGAGCCGCGTCGTCACCGTCGTGTCGGCGCAGGACGAGAACGACGCCGATTTCGGGTACTACCGGCCCTCCACGATCGGCGACCTCGTGTGGGACGACCTCGACGGCGACGGCGTGTTCGACGCGGGCGAGCCCGGCTTCTCCGGCGTCACCCTGACCCTGACCGGCGGCTCGCTCCCGCCCGGCGGCGTCACCGACGTCACCGACGGCTCGGGCGCCTATGATTTCACGGGCCTCGCCCCCGGCGCGTACACGGTGACGCTGACGTTGACGGATCTCCCGGCGGGCGCGGTCAACACCTTCGGCGGCACGAGCCAGCTGTCGACCGTCCAGTCGGGCGACGACGAGAACGCGATCGACTTCGGGTTCTACGTGCCGGCGACGGTCGGCGACTACATCTGGGACGACCTGAACGGCGACGGTGTGCAGGATGTGGGTGAGCCGGGGATTCCGGGGGTCACCGTCACCCTCACCGGTCCGGGCATTCCGCCGG
>JBFGCT010000095.1:0-15654 GCA_041581055.1 Ilumatobacteraceae bacterium
GGAGGGGCGGGAGGGGCGGGCACGGCGGTCGCCACCGACGGCGGGGCGGCAGGGGCGGCAGCGGCGGCAGGGGCGGCAGGGGCGGCCGGCGGCGGCGCCTGCTCGTCGTCGGTCAGCGGCGCGACAGGCGTCGCCTCGCGAATGTCGGGAATCGAGAACGAGAGTCCGGGTTCGGCCGTCGCCGGTTCGTCCGCCGGGAGCGGAAGCGGCGCCGGTGCGACGATCGGGCGGTCGGATGACGCGCCGAGCAGCGGGCTCCCGTCCGACGACGGGGCGCGCTCGGAGTCGCCGCCGAGCGACGGGATCTCCAGGCGGATCTCGCCGATCCCCGCCGGCGGCGAATCGACCGGCGGCGCGGCCGGATCGGCCTCGGGCGCGGCGGACGCGGCGCGTTCGGCCTCATCGAGGACCGACTCCCATGACATCGTCGGAAGGTCTTTCTTCTGACCTCCATCGAGCAGACTCATGACTCGAACATCGGCCGATCGCGACCGCAGCTTGAGGAATCGTTGAGAATTCGTCAAGACGCCGGCGCAGCGCCTCGGAATCGGCCTCAGTCGTCGGTGGAGGCAGCCGCGCGGGCCTGCAACTCGTCGACGATCGACGAGTCGGCGAGCGTGGTCGTGTCGCCGATGTTGCGTCCCTCGGCGACGTCGCGCAGCAGCCGGCGCATGATCTTGCCCGAGCGGGTCTTGGGCAGGTCGGGCGTCATGTAGATCTTCTTCGGCCGGGCGATCGCGCCGATCTCCTCGGCGACGTGGGCCCGCAGATCGGACTCGTCGACCTCGGCCCCGCCGCGCAGGATGACGTAGGCGATGATCGCCTGACCGGTGGTGGCGTCGGTCGCGCCGACGACCGCGGCCTCGGCGACGGCCGGGTGCGAGACGAGCGCGGACTCGACCTCGGTCGTCGAGATCCGGTGGCCGGAGACGTTCATCACGTCGTCGACGCGGCCGAGCAGCCAGAGGTAGCCGTCGTCGTCGAGCTTCGCGCCGTCGCCGGCGAAGTATCGCCCCTCGAACTTCGACCAGTAGGTGTCGACGAACCGCTCGGGGTCGCCCCAGATGCCGCGCAGCATGCCGGGCCACGGTCGGGTCAGGGTGAGGTGGCCGCCGCCGACGTCGACCCGGTTCGCCTTCTCGTCGACGAGCTCGGCCGAGACGCCGGGCAGCGGGAACGTCGCCGAGCCCGGCTTGGTCGTGGTCGCGCCGGGGAGCGGGCTGATCATGATCCCGCCGGTCTCGGTCTGCCACCAGGTGTCGACGATCGGGCAGTTCCCGCCGCCGATGTGCTCGTGGTACCACATCCACGCCTCGGGGTTGATCGGCTCGCCGACCGTCCCGAGCACCCGCAGGGACGAAAGATCGTGTTTGGCGGGCTCGGCCGCCCCCCACTTCATGAATGTGCGGATCGCGGTGGGCGCGGTGTAGAAGATCGTCACGCCGTACTTCTCGACGATCTCCCAGAACCGGTCGTTGCCGGGGTGGTTCGGCACGCCCTCGTACATGACCTGCGTGCAGCCGTTGGCGAGCGGCCCGTAGACGATGTAGCTGTGACCGGTGATCCAGTCGACGTCGGCGGTGCACCAGAAGATGTCCTCGTCCTCGTGCAGGTCGAAGACGTAGCGATGCGTGTACGCCGCGTGCGTGAGGTAGCCGCCGGAGGTGTGCATGATGCCCTTCGGGCTGCCCGTCGTGCCCGACGTGTACAGCAGGAACAGCAGTTGCTCGGAGTCCATCGGCGCCGCCGGGCAGTCGGCGGACGCGTCCTGCATCAGGTCGTGGTACCACTCGTCACGGCCGGCGACCATCTCGACGTCGTTGCCGCCCCGTTTCACCACGACGACGTGCTCGATCGTCGTCGAGTCGGCGCACGCCTCGTCGGCCGCCGGCTTCAGGGGCAAGACGGCGCCGCGGCGGTACCCGCCGTCGGCGGTGATCAGCACCTTCGCCTCGGCGTCGTTGATGCGGTCGGCGAGCGACTGCGCCGAGAAGCCCCCGAACACGACGCTGTGGGCGGCTCCGATGCGGGCGCAGGCGAGCATCGCCACCGCCGCCTCGGGGATCATCGGCAGGTAGATGTTGACCCGGTCGCCGCGCTCGACGCCGAGGCCCTTGAGCACGTTGGCGAACTTGCAGACCTCTTCGAGCAGGTCGCCGTAGGTGATCGTGCGCGTGTCGCCCGGCTCCCCCTCCCAGTGGAACGCCACCTTCGCGCCCTTGCCGGCCTCGACGTGCCGGTCGAGGCAGTTGTACGACACGTTGAGCTGGCCGCCGACGAACCACTTGGCGTACGGCAACTGCCAGTCGAGGATCGTGTCCCACGGCTCGGCCCAGTCGACGAGGTCGGCGGCCTGGCGGGCCCAGAACGCCTCGTCGTCCTCGGCCGCCTCGTCGTAGAGGAACGTCCCGGTGACGAGAGCGTGCTCCTTGAACCCCTCCGACGGGGGGAACCTGCGGTTCTCGGCCATCAGCGCGTCGATGGTGTCGTGAGTCTCCTCATCAGCCATGACGCGATCGTAGGGCACGCGGCGGCGCGCGCCACTGGGCGACGAGGAAGCCGCCGAGGCCCTGCGGGTCGAGCAGCGCCTCGGACTCGCCGACACGGCTGCGCATCCGCAGCGCGGCGAGATCGGCCGTCGCCGCCCGCTCATGCCACACCCGGCGGCCCTCCTCGACGAGCTCGCCGATGCCGTGCAGTTGGAGGAACTGCGACTGCGTGCGGACCGCGTCGGGCTCGGGGAGCTGGTCGAACGGCACGTCGACGGTGATGTCCTGCGTGCCGGGCGCGGCCAGGTAGTGCTCGCCGCGCTGGTTGTCGCGATACGTGCGGAGCCATTCCCGCCACGGACGCTGCGCCAGCGCACCTGTGCGGGCGACGCCGTAGTCGGCGACGACGACCGAGCCGGCCTGGACGAGCCGGCGGGCGTCGGCAACGTGTGCCGCGGCCCGGTCGATCAACGGGGCGCGGGCGCCGTGGGCGGCAGCCGGCGGAAGGCCGCCGGGAACGGGGTCGAACGGGGCCGACAGCACCTCGACGAAGCGGCCCTCGGCGTCCAGCTCCACGAACGCCTCGCGCCAGCCGCCGTCGAACACGGCGAGCCGGAACGGCAGGTTGTCGAGCAGCTCGTTGGCGATCACCACCCCGTCGAACGGCCCCGCCGGCAGCGCCGCGGTGGACACGACGCCGTCGGGATGGCGGGCTCGCTGGCGGGCGGACAGCTCGACGGCGACATAGCGCAGGGCGGGCGCGCAGGCCGGACCCGCGGCGAGGATCGAGCGGGCCAGCGTCCCCGGTCCGGCGCCGGCGTCGACCACCGTGAACGGCTGCGGGCGTCCGATCCGCTCCCACTCCGCGTCGAGGTACCGGGCCAGCACGGCGCCGTACAGGGGCCCGACCTCGGGCGACGTCAGAAAATCCCCCCGGCGCCCCGCCGCGCCGCCGTCGGGCCGCGTGTAGAACCCCTCGGTTCCGTACAACGCAAGCTCCATGAACCGCTCGAACGGGATCGCGCCCGACGACGCCACGGCCTCCCGGATCTCGTCGGTCACCGGGGAATCATGCCATCCCCGTGGCCGCCAGAAGTCGGACGGGCGCCGCCGCTCGACGGGTCTACGCTCGTGACGTGGTTGGTCGCGACGATGTGCCCACCATCGCCGGCATCGAAGGACTCGAGCTGATCGGCCGGGGAGGCTTCGCGGTGGTGTACCGCGGCCGTCAACCGGCGTTTCGGCGCGACGTCGCGGTGAAGGTGCTCCTGCGCTCCGGGCTCGGCGCCGACGATCGGCGCCGCTTCGACCGTGAGTGCCAGGCGATGGGGGCGCTCTCCGAACACCCGGGGATCGTCACGCTGTACGACGCCGGGTTCACCGCCGACGAGCGCCCATACCTGGTCATGGCGTACGTCCGGGATGGGACGCTCGCCGATCGGCTCGCCGCCCGCGGCCCGATGGGCTGGCAGGAGGCGACCGGTCTCGGCGTCCGGCTGGCCGGGGCGCTCGAGACCGCGCACCTGGCGGGCGTGCTGCACCGCGACATCAAGCCGGCCAACGTGCTGCGCGCCGAGTACGGCGAGCAGCTCAGCGACTTCGGGATCGCCCGGATCGCCGGCGGGCACGAGACGCGCAGCGGGCTGATCACCGCGTCGGTCGCCCACGCCGCCCCCGAGATCCTCGATGGGGCGACACCGACCCGCCAGGCCGACGTGTACGCCCTCGCCTCCACGCTCTACGAGGCGCTCACCGGCCGCCCGGCGTTCGTGCGCGACACCGACGAGGGTCTGCTCCCGTTGATCCGACGGGTGGTCACCGACGACCCACCGGACCTGCGCGAGCGCGAGATCCCCGACCCGGTCGCGCTGGTCATCGAGAAGGCGATGGCGAAGGATCCCGCCGATCGGCACGCGACCGCCCGGGAGTTCGGCCTCGCGCTGCGCGGCGCCCAGGCGGTGCTCGGCATCCACGTCACCGACCTCGTGGTCGTCAGGAGCCGCGACGACGGCCCGGAAGTGGCGGGCGAGCCGGAGGGCGCCGCACCGGACGCGATCGGTCCGCCCGGCGACGTCACCACCGACGTCTCCGTCCCCCCGCCGGACCCGCCCGCCGTCACTCCGCTCACGGAGACGACGACCCGGGAGGTGCCCCCGACGCACGGCGGGCCGCCGAGCGCGGACGTCGACGACGACGGGCCGGGCGGCGGCGCCGGGAAGGCCGCCCTCGTCGCCGGCGTGTTGCTGGCCCTGATCGCGCTGATCGTCGGGCTCATCGTCATCACGGGCGACGACAGGCGGGATCCGTCGACCGAACCGACGATTCCGGGTACCGCCGCCCCCGGCGCCTCCACCGAGACCGACGCGACGGACGTGGCGACCACGGCGGCCACGACCGAGACGACCGATCCGACCGAGAACGGGAGCACGCCGGTGACGACCGTCGCCGACCCGCCACCGGACCCCGGGCTGAGAGTGGGCATCGTCGCCCCGGCGGTCGATCCAACCCACCCGATTCACGCCGGCGTGCAGCGGGCCGCCGACGAGCTCGGGTTCCCCTTCGACCCCGGAGACCCACAGACGCCGCAGGACACGTCGATCTTCGACCACATCGCCAACGGCCAGAACACGATCGTTGCCCTGGCGCCGGACCCCTACCGGCAGGGCACGGTCGACGCGGTGCTCACGTCGGCCGCCGCCCATCCCGAGGTGAACTTCATCGTGATCGGCGCCGAGGTCCACGCTCCGAACGTCGCCTCGTTCACCTTCGCCGACAACGACGGTTCCTACCTGGTCGGCGCGGCCGCGGCGCGGATGTCGACGACCGGCCGAGTCGGCTTCATCGGCGGTGCGGACGACGAGCACGTCCGCCGGTACGAGGCCGGATTCGTCGCCGGCGTCAGGGGCGTCGACCCGACGGTCCAGATCGACGTGCGGTACCCGCCGGGCCCGGGCCAGTTCTTCGACGAGGCCGCCGAGGCCGAGCGCGCCACCGAGCTGTACGCGGCCGGCGCCGACGTCGTCTACCACGCCGGAACGACCGGCGCCGGCCTGTTCGACGTCGCCTCCGCCACGGGGAACTGGGCGATCGGCGTCGACGTCGACCAGGCCGTCGCCGTCCCAGAAGTCGGCGCGGCGATCCTCACCTCGATGACACGGCCGTACGACACGGTCGTCCACAGTGCGCTGCTGGCCGCCGCCGACGGCGCTCTCCCGACCGGCGTGCAGCTGGTCGGCGTCGACGGCGGGGTCGGGTTCACGACGACGGGCGGGCACATCGACGCGATCGCCCCCGAGCTCGGGGCGCTCGCCGCCGACATCACGGCGCGCAACGTCATCGTCCCCGACGACGTGGAGGCGCGGGCGCTCGCCCCGCTCGGCCCCGACTGCCCGCCGGAGGGGTGCCGGATCCGCATCGTCCGCACCGAGCCGGCCGGGTCGGAGCTGCTCCTGACGCTCGAGGCGAACTGGGTGCTCGACGTCGGCGGGATGCACGCCCACTACTTCTGGTCGCCGCGCTACACCGCCGAGCAGGTCGGCACCGACTCCGCAGCCCGATTCGGGGTGACCGTCGGCGATTGGGACCTCGACGACGCCTACCCGCAGTACACCACCAGGGGGTCGGTGTCGCTGGCCGGCCTCGGCGACGACACCGAGATGATCTGCGTGACCGCCGCCGACGCCGGACACAACGTCCTCGACCCGGCGCTGTTCTCCTGCGCCGGCTTCCCATCGGTCGATTGACGCCGGCGCTCGCCGGCGCGCCGTCCCGAGGCCCGTCACTCGACCGAGAAGAACCGGTGCGTGCCCTTCGCCTGCACCGCCGCGCCGAGCCGCCCGAGGGCGTGGACGTAGGCCGCGGTGCGCAGATCGATGTCGCGTGTGGTGGCGAGGTCGTAGACGTCCTGGGCGGCGAGGGTCATCACGTCGGCCAGGCGGTCGGCGACCTGACGCTCGGTCCACTGCAGCCCGTTGCGGTTCTGCACCCACTCGAAGTAGCTGACCGTGACGCCGCCGGCGTTGGCCAGGATGTCGGGGACGACGCGCACGCCGTTGCCGGCGAGGATCGGGTCGGCATCGGGGCTGGTCGGCCCGTTGGCGACCTCGACGATCGTGTTCGCCGAGATCCGGGCGGCGTTGTCCGCGGTGATCTGGTTCTCGAGCGCGGCGGGGACCAGCACGTCGATCTCGTCAAGCTCGAGCAACTGGTCGTTGGTGATCTGGTCGGCCTCGACGAACTCGCACACCGAGCCCTCGCAGTACACCGCCTGCAGACGGCGCGACTCGTTCTTCATGTGGATCAGGCTGGGCACGTCGAAGCCCTCGTCGCGATAGATCCCACCCTGCGAGTCGCTGACCGCGACGACGCGGTAGCCGTCCGCGGCGAGCAGGCGGGCGACGGCCTGCCCACCGTTGCCGAAGCCCTGGACGGCGACGCGCACCTGGTCCGCCTCCCAGCCGAGCCGATGCTCGAGCACCTTGAGGCAGTGGTAGGCGCCCCGGCCGGTCGCGTCGCTGCGGCCGACGCTCCCGCCGAGCTCGATCGGCTTGCCGGTGAACGCCCCGGGTTCGTGGCGCCGGACGATCTTGGCGAACTCGTCGGTCATCCAACCCATCACCATCGCGTTCGTGTACACGTCGGGGGCCGGGATGTCGGTCTCCGCGCCGATGTGGTCGGCGATCTGTTCGACGAACGACCGGCTGAGCCGCTCGAGCTCGAGCCGCGACAGCTCCTTCGGGTTGACGGCGACCCCACCCTTCCCGCCGCCGAACGGGACGCCGACGACCGCGCACTTGAGCGTCATCCACAGCGCCAGCGCCGTGACCTCGGCGCGGGTCACCGCCGGATGGAAGCGGATGCCGCCCTTGGTCGGCCCCCGCGCGTCGTTGTGCCGCACCCGGTACCCGCGGAACACGCGCAGCGATCCGTCGTCCATCCGCAGCGGGACGGCCACCTCGAGCGACGCCTTCGGATGCTGGAGCAGCTCGAGCACCTCCGGGTCGAGATCATCGGCGTGCTCGGCCGCCTCGAGCAGCCGCCGGACCGCGTCGTCGAACAGGTCGGTCATCGTTCCTCCGGGATCGATCGGGCGCTCACCGCACGTGATGTTCGTTGTAGACGAATGAGCGGTCGCCGAGGTGGACGATCGCCCCGCTGTGCAGCACGGCGCGCTCGCCGGCGGCCAGCGGGCGGCGCGGCTCGTCGGGCCCGGCCTGGATGACGGTCCGGTTGCGGCTCCCGAGGTCGCTGATCAGCACGTCCCAATCGACCAGCTCCAGGAGCGCGTGACGGCGCGAGACGCTCTGGGCGACGTCGGAGATCACGAACGGGGCCGCCTCGCCGCGTTGAACCCGCTCGTCGAGCACCGGATCCCTCCCGAGCACGGTGTTCCAGCGAACGGTGAGCGTCGCGCCGTCGTCGAGCGTCAACACGCCGAGCGGTGGCCGGGGGCCGGTGGTCAGCACCTTTGTGTGGCTCGCCCCCATCTTGACGCCGGTTCGCGAGCAGTACCTCGCGTCCGGATGGTTGAAGAACCCGCGCGGGGAGAAGACGCCGATCACCTGCACCGGGCGCTCGTACGCTGGAACCTCGTCGGCGGCGGGGGCCGTCGGCGCGTCGCCGGCGATCGGCAGCGGCGCCCGGCCGGTGAGATCGACGCCGGTCGTCAACGGCACCGATTCGACCGGGGCGACGTCGCCCCCACTTGACTCGCCCTGGTCGTCCGGCCCGACCGCGGCCATCGGACCGGTCGAATCCGACTCGCCGTCCGCGTCGGGTCCGGCGGCGTGGGGCAGCGGGCCGTCGGGTGGCGCGGGCGGCGCCGTGGCCGCGTCGTCGGGCATCGGCGGATCGAGCGCGCCGGCGACGGGTGACCCGGTTGGCGCGGGCGGCGCACCCGTCGGCGCCGAGACGACGACGCCGTCGCCGCGCACGCTGCCGGCGTCGAGCCGGTTCCACGCCGCGAGCGCGGGCACCGGGTCGCCGACAGGGACGATGGCGAACCCCTCGACGCGCGGAACCGTGGTCGACACGCCGAGCACGTGATCGGACCCACTCACCCGGTCGGAGCGCCGCACCAGTTCGAGGTCGCCGAACAGGAACACCTCGGCGGCGACGCCCTCGCCGTGGTCGTCGGCGTCGAGCGTCACGACGGCGACCGCGGGCGGGTCGGTTTCGGCCAAGACGTGGCGGGCCAATTGCCGGACCCGACGCGCGCCGTCGTGCGTCGAGATCGTGTCGATCAGGCGGTCGGGGAGCTCGGGCGACACCGCCGACGGCACGCTGATCACCAGCACCGTCGGCCCGCGCCGGACGACGATCCCGTCGCCCGGGATCACGCCCACGTGCGTCGCCCCGGTCACAGCGCTCCCCCAACCCGTTCGAGATCCTCGGCCATCTCGAGCGCGGTCGGATACCGCGCCGCCCGCTCCGCTTCCACGGCTCGCTCGACGATCGGCCGCAGCGCGTCGGGGAAGTCCGGGCTGAGGTTGGGCCGCTGGTGCAGCACGTGGCGGAACGCTGTGAGCACGTTGTCTTCCGGGATGTCGCCGAACGCTCCCTCGCCGCTGACGACGCGGTGCAGCGTGAGCCCGAGCGACCAGATGTCGGACGCCCGTGCGGCGTGTTCGCCCCAGATGACGTCGGGCTCCATGTACTCGATCGAGCCGATCGGACCGAGCCCGGTCGTGGTCATCCCCGGCGTGAGGAACTGCGCCAACCCGAGGTCGCTCAACCGGCCGCGCCCGTCGGCGAGCAGGATGTTGGCCGGCTTGATGTCGCGGTGCACCACGCCGACCTCGTGCAGGTCGTGGGCGCCGCGGGCGGCGTCGGCGACCGCGGACACCCGCGCCGGAAGATCGAGCGCGACGCGCGGTTCGGCGAGCGAGCCGTCCGGATAGAGGGCCATCGCGTAGAACAACCGCCCGTCCTGCTGACCGGCGTCGTACACCTCGACCAGGTGGTCGGAGCGCAGCGCGGCGAACACCCGCAGCTCGTTCGCCATCCGGCGGAAGTCCTGGTCGCTGGCGTGTCCGGCCAGCACCTTGACCGCCACGAAGTCGACGTCGAGGCCGAGCCGCGCCGGTGGGGGCGACATGAAGAACGACCCGTAGTTCCCCTCACCGAGCAGCTCGGTCAGCTCGTAGTCGCCGATTCGACTCATCGCTCGCCTCCCGAATCCTCCGCCACCGCCGGCGGTCCGCCCCCATCCTCGCGCACCGCCTCGTCCCTCGGCGTCGCAAGTTGTTCGCGGAACCGCGGGCCGGTGTCGAGCCGGGTCCGGGTGAACGCGTGATCGAAGTCGATCGGCGGCAGGCCGAGGATCGATCGGCGGCGCCGCTCGAGCGTCCAGAGCCCGCCGATCACCACCGCGCCGCCGGCGAGCGCGTACACGATGAGCGCGGCGTCGGGCGCCCGGAGCAGCCCGTCGAGGAAGACGACGGTGCTCAGCGTCTCCGCCGCGGCGAGCGCGACCACGAATCTGACCAGTTGGCGATCGGTGGCCTTGGACGCCGCCCACGAGCCGAGCGGGGCCCCGAAGGCGACGACCGGCACGGCGGCGAGCCACAACCCGAACAGGTCGTACCGGCCCGCTTCGAGCGGGGCGCCATCGCCGAACGCGACGGTTCCGTCGTCCAGCTCGCCCACGGGCTGGCCCCCGACCGCCGCCACGCGGCCGGCGTCGTCGATCCGGATCGAGAGCTGCTCGTCGACGACCCCGAGCACGAGCAACCCGACGATCGACACGCCGGCCATCACGATCACGCTGGTCGGCACGCCGACCCGCGGGCTCACGCCGATCAGCACCACGACCGCCAGGTAGACGAGGACGTCGGCCCCCGAACCGACGAGGGAGGCCGCCAGACCGCCGGTCAGACCGGTCACGACGAGCAGCGTCATGATGCGCCGACCGGCGATCGGCATCGCCACGAGCCGTTCGAGCAGGTGGGCCCGGAAGCCGAGGAACACGACCACCGCCATCGCCGCCACGAGCAACGTGAATGTGACCTTGACGTACGGCCCGGGGAGGCGGGACGGCCAGAACGGGTCGTCACCCCGGCTGAGCACCACCAGACCGAGCATGAAGCCGGCGACCGCGGCGGGGAGCGTCACGACGACGGCGCGCCACTCGACCACCCGCCGGGTGACGAGGATCGCCGCGGCGGCCGAGCCCATCCCGACCGCCTGGATCGAGAGCGAGAAACTGCGGGCGACCTCGGCGTCGACGTCGAGCACCTTGGTGAACACGGGGAAGGCGACCGCCCCGCCGCCCTGCGGGGTCGAACCGGCGACGAAGCTGCCGAAGGCCATCGTGATCGGCGAGGCCCAGTGATCGGCGACCCGTCCCCAAAGCCCCGCCGCGGTGACGTACACCGCCCAGACGAGGGCGACCGACACCGACACCCCCAGCGAGGCGAGCCACCGACGCCGGCGCACCTCGACGCGCCGACGCTGGGCGGCGTCGATCGCTGCCTCGTAGCCGCCCGCCGCGCTCACAACAACCGGCCACCGCGGAACCGCCAGCGGATGAACACGACGCGCATCGGGCCGTGCGCCGTCAGCCACAGCACGAGCCACGCGCTCGCGAAGTGCACGACGAACGCGGTCGTCGGGACGTCGCCCACGCCCCACGGCAGGCCGGCCGAGAGCAACGCGTACACGACCACGCACTCGGGCACGCCGACGAGCAGACCGAACAGGCTCGGCCAGTCCTTCTCCCAGCGGAATTGTTGGAGCCCGTGGTAGGCGAGCTCCCACAGCACGCCGACGGCCGCCACGAGGACGAGGGCGCCGAACGCAAGGCGGTAGACGTCGCCGAGCCCGGCATCGCCCTCGACGAGCGTGACGAGCAGCGGCCCGATGAGGAGCGTCCAGAGCGCGCCGACCGTGGCGACGAGGAACAGCCGGGTCTGAATCCGCCCGAACAGGGTCGGGGTCATGGCTGACGGTTCCTCGCCCATCGCAGCCACTGCACGACCGAGCGGCCCGGACCGATCCGTTTGGCGAACCCGCTTCGCGCCAGATCGTCGGCGATCTGCAGCGCGGCGTATTGCAGCCCGAGGAAGGAGTCGACGCCGGCGTAGTACCCGCCGAGCGTCATCGAGCCCGACGCGTACACGCGGCCCGGGTCGCTCGCCGCGCCCCGCACCTCGAAGGTGCGCTCCACGTCGAGCCGGCCGTACGGGTTCTGGGCGGCGCCGGCGTGCTCGAGCAGGTCGGACATCAGCCGGTGCTCCTCCAGCCGGGCGAGCAGCCCGGTCGCGTCGATGATGTACTGCGCCTCGATCTCGTGGCGGTCGCCGGAGGCCGTCCGCAGCGCCGTCACGATCGCGTCGCCGGTCGCCGTGCGCTCGACCGATTCGACGGCGCCGACCTGCTGTTCGTAGTAGCCGGCGGCCTCGGCCTCGGCGATCTGGCGGCGCCACGACCGGCGCGGCGCCGTGTTGGTCCCGCCCATCTGGCGCAACAGGTCCGCCCGCGCCTCGCCCTCGAGCCGTTCGAGGCGGGTGCGGAGTTGGCCACCCCACGCCGCCTTGGGGAAGTTGAACGCCTGGTACGCGAACCCGTGATCGCCCGGCCGGCGGAACGTGCGGCGCTCGCCCTGCGGGCCGTCGACGTAGTTGCGGAACAGGTGGACGACGCGCGTCTGGGCGCCGCGCCCGGCCCGGTCATCGAGCAGGCGCTGGAGGATGCGCGACGCCACGATCCCGCTCCCCCGGACGAGCACCGTGCACGGGTGCCGCCGCGCCTCCTCGTAGACGTGGTCGTGCGGCTCGTAGGCGTTGACGACCCGCGTGTAGTCGCCGGTCCGCTCGCGGTACTCCTGGAGGTCGGGCAGGAACGCCACGCCCGGGTACCCGATCGCCAGGTGGACGAATCGGCAGCGGTAGGCGAGGCGCTTGGTCGGCCCCGCGTCCGGCTGGGTCTGGATCACGAAGTACCCGCCGCCGCGGCGCTTGCGGACCATGCGCACGTACCCGAGCGTGACCATCGCGTCCCAGTCGATGCGTTTCGCCTCGCGCCCGACCGACTCGTACACCTGGCCGGCGCGCGGCGTGAAGTACTCGCCGAGGACCGGCTCGGTGACCACCTGCCACACACGTCGCAACGACCGGTCGGCCCAGGCCTCGCGCAGCGCGTAGCTCGGAAAGCCCCAGATGTTGTCCATCACCGAGCTCGAGTCGGAGCGCAGGCGCTCGTGGCGCGGGATCTGCGAGTTGGTCGCCAGGTACTCGTAGGTCTCGGTCGGCGTGCGGCTGTCGCCGAGCACCCGGATCCACTCGGTGGCGACTCCCGCGCAGCGCAGGAAATCGACCATTGCGAACGAGCCGAGCCCGCCGCCGACGGTGACGAACGGGACGTCGACGATCGGGATCGCGGCCTGCTCGACGTCGCTGTCGGCCCATTCGCTCGCGCCGATCAGATGGTCGGTGAGGTCGCCGCCCGCGCCAGCCGAGGCTCCGGGCGAGCCGACGATCACCGTGTCGTCACCAGCCATCCACCACCCCCTGTCCGGGTCCGACACTACGCCAGTCGGGCTCGCCCAGCTCACGAATCTCCGCCGAGGAGATCGGCGGCTCGCGGTCGGCGTCGGATCTCGACGGCTACGGCGCGAAGGCGCCGGTGAGGTCCTGGAGATCCCCGAAGCGGGCGACGAGACCCGGCAGCACCCCGAGCACGATCGTGCCCACTGCGGTGATCCCGAGCGCCGTGACGATCGGCGTCGGGATGCGGACCGGGCTGACGTCGCCGTCGGGCGCCTCCTCGACCCAGATCACGCGCAACACGCGCATGTAGTACCCCGCGGCGATCACCGTGTTGACCGCGGCGATCGTGGCGAGGACGTAGGCCGCCGTCGTCTCCGCGTCGAGCACCGCCCGGAACGAGTTGAACTTGGCGAACCACCCGCCGAGCGGCGGGACCCCGGCGAGCGAGGCGAAGAAGATGGTCATCGCGACCGCCAGGCCGGGCGCGTAGCCGAAGAGCCCGCCCAGGCTGGAGATCTCGCCGCTGCGCGTCTTGCGCGAGACCGCGATCACGGTGGCGAACGCGCCGAGGTTGGTGAGCGCGTAGATCAACAGGTACACGACGACCGCGTTGAGCGCCGAGCCGGCGGCCCGCTCGTTGCCGGCGAACGCCAGCGGCATCAGGATGAACCCGCTCTGGCTGATCGAGGAGTAGGCGAGCAGCCGGACGATGTTGGTCTGTCGCAGCGCGAGCACGTTGCCGATCGTCATCGTCAGCGCGGCGAGCACCCAGACCAGCGGCTCGTACACGTCGGACGCGCCGGGGAAGGCGACGAAGATGATCGTCGCCAGTGCGACGAAGCCGGCGGCTTTCGACGCCACCGACAAGAACGCGGTCACCGGCGTCGGGGCGCCCTCGTAGGTGTCGGGGGCCCAGGAGTGGAACGGCACCGCGGAGATCTTGAACGCGAAGCCGCAGATGACGAACACGACGCCGACCACTTGGAGCCCGACGAGTTCGCCGTCGACCAGCGACGCGCCGATGTCGGTGAGCAGCGTGGAGTTCGCCGTGCCGAAGAGCAGGCTCATGCCGTACAGCAGGATCGCCGACGCGAACACGCCGAGGAGGTAGTATTTGACCCCCGCCTCGTTCGACTTGACATCGCGCTTGTTCCACGCCGCCAGCATGTAGGCCGGGATCGAGAGCAGTTCGAGCGCCACGAAGATGCTGACCAGGTCGCGGGCCGACGACATCATCACCATGCCGAGGACGCTGGCGACCATCAACACGTAGAACTCGCCCTGGTAGTAACCGCCCTCCTCGAGCTCGGTCTGGCTCATCAGGATGATGATGTACGCGGTGAGCAGGAACAGCGCCTTGAGGATCAGCGCGTACTCGTCGACCACGTAGCGCCCGCCGAACATCGATCTGGAATCGTCGCCGACGACGGCCAGCGTGACGACGGGGACCAGCGCGCCGAGCATCACGAAGCCGGTCATCGTGGCGATCGCCCACTTCTTGGACTCGTCGATCAGGAGGTCGACGCCGAGGATCACGTTGATCCCGACGACGAGCACGAGCTCGGGGGCGAGCGCGTGCCAGTCGATGGTCGGCGCGACCCAGTCGGCTTGGGCGAGCAGGGACGCGAGCATCAGCCGAGCGCGACTCCGAGCCGGTCGACGAGGTCGATGACCGGCTGATCCATGACGCCGAACAGCAACTGCGGGTACACGCCGAGGACGACGATGGTGATCAGGAACGGCGTCCAGGCGATCCACTCGATCGGGGTGACGTCGTGGATGTCCGCCTGGTGGTCGTGGTGCGGGTCGTCGTTGACGCCGGCGCCGACCGGGTGCGGCGTGGGTCCCGAGAACTCCTCGCTGACCTCACCGAACGCGGTGCGCTGGTACAGCCAGAGCAGGTACCCGGCGGCGAGGACGGTGCCGATCGCGGCGACCACCATCAGCGTGCGGAACAACTCCTCGCTGAGCCCGAAGTTCGGGCTGTAGGCCGACAGGATCGCCGGGAACTCGCCCCAGAACCCGGCCAGGCCCGGCAGGCCGAGCGAGGCCATCGCGCAGAACCCGAGGATCCACCCGAGCCGCGGCATCTGGAGCAACATGCCGGAGAGCCGCTTGATCTCGAGCGTGTGATAGCGGTGCTTGATCGACCCGGCAAGGAAGAAGAGCATGCCGGTGATCAGGCCGTGGGCGACCATGCCGAAGATCGCGGCGTTGATGCCGAGGGGGGTCAGCGTCGAGATGCCGAGCATGACGAAGCCCATGTGGGCGACCGACGAGAACGCGATCAACCGCTTCATGTCGGTCTGCGCGAGGCAGCCGAGCGCGCCGTAGATGATGCCGATCACGGCGAGGATGCCGATCACCGGCGCCCACTCGACGGCCCCCTCGGGAAGCATCGGGAGGGCGATCCGGACGAAGCCGTACGTGCCGAGCTTCAGCAGGATCGCCGCCAGGATGACCGAGCCCTCCGTCGGCGCTTGGGTGTGGGCGTCGGGGAGCCAGGTGTGGAACGGGAACATCGGCACCTTGATCGCGAAGCCGAGGAACATGCCGGCGAAGATCCAGACCTGCACGTCCTTGTCGACGGTCGGGGCCTCGACGTGGGCGTCCGGTAACCAGGTGTGGAACGGGAACATCGGCACCTTGATCGCGAAGCCGACGAAGAAGGCGAGCCA
>JBFGCT010000096.1:0-15435 GCA_041581055.1 Ilumatobacteraceae bacterium
GGCGCCCGCGGTGACGACGGATGCGCCGTCGCCGGAGACGACCGTGTTGACGACGGTTGCGCCGGCGCCGGAGTCGACTGCCGTGACGACGGTTGCGCCGGAGCCGCAGCCGGAGACGACCGCGGTGACGACGGTTCCGACGACGGTGGCCCCGGATCCGGAGACGACGGTTCCGACGACGGTGGCGCCGGCGCCGGAGACGACCGCGGTGACGACGGTTGCTCCCGAGCCGGAGACGCCCGTGGTGACGACGGTTGCGCCGCCCGTGGTGACGACGGTTGCTCCCGAGCCGGAACCGACCGTGTCGACGACCGCGCCGACCGTGGTGACGACGGTTGCGCCGGCGCCGGAGACGACCGTGGTGACGGCGGTCGTTCCCGTGCCGGAGCCGACGGGTACCACGACCGCTGCGCCCGAGCCTCCGACGAAGGACGCCGCGACGGTTGTGCCGAAGCCGTTGGCCGCTCCGGGGTCGTGCCCTGATCCGGCGATCGGCAGCGTGCCGCAGATCTTCCACAGCAACAACTTGAACGCCCCGCTCGCGGCCGGCGTCGCGGTGCCGTTCCAGGTCAACGTCGATTTCGACAATGGCGAGCCATGCGAGTGGCGACAGCCGTCCGGCGATGTCAGCGTGTTCGTCGACGGCGTACTGCTCGACACGCAGACCCATGCCGCGGGCAAGGTCGCCAGCCCGAACAGCCCGCTCGACTTCACTGCCACGTTCACGCCGGGCACTCACACGCTCAAGGTGGTCTACGCCGGCGATGCGACATTCGCGGGAGTGGAGGCCACGTTCGTCGTGTCCGCCGGCGAGGCCAGCTTCACGGTGCAGGTCGGCGTCGGCCCGCCGCGCATCGTGTACGGGGAGCCGGTGACCTACGCGGCCGATGTCACCGGTGGCGGAGCGGCCACGCCCACCGGAGCCGTCCGCTTCTTCGGTTTCGACGGCGCCTTCGCCCAGACGTTCTCGGAGACGGTCCCGCTCAGCGGCTCGTCCGCCACCGTGACGACGACGGCGATCCCGGTGGGATCGCACTCCGTGGTCGCCGAGTACGAGGGTGATGCTGTCCACCTCCCATCCAGATGGGCCGCGCCCGCATCGCTGGCGGTCGACCCGGCGTTCTCGTCGACCTCGCTGTCGTTGAGTCCTCCGGCGCCGACCGAGCCCGGCGAAACGCTGACCGCGCTGGTCGCGGTCACGCCGCAGGCGCCGAGTGTGGTCACGCCGCGTGGCAGCGTCGAGATCTCCGCCAACGGGCAGATCCTGTCGATCGAGACGTTGGGACATGACGGAACCGCCTCGATCGACGTCGTTCCGCCACCGGGCACGACGACCGTGACCGCCCGGTTCGTGCCGGCCGACGGATCATGGTTCGGCAGCTCCAGGACGAGGTTTCACGTCGTCAATCTCGTCGTACCCACCGTGAGCCTCACCGCCGCCCCGAATCCGGCGCCCTTCGGCGCAACCCTCAACCTGACATCGACGGTGAGCCCTGGCGGGTTTCCGACGGACACGATGGAGTTCGTCTCCCAGCGCGTGACTGCCGGTGGCGCGGCCGTCATCGACGTGCTCGGCACTGCGACGCTCGATGCTGGGGGATCTGCGGCTTCGCTCGCCGTGGACGGCCTGCAACCAGGCGACCACCTCATGACCGCCCGCTACTCCGGCAACGCGACCACTCGCGACGGCAGCTCGCCGCCGCTGGCCGTGACCATCGGCCGGGCGACCCCGACCGTGACCCCCACGAGCACCGACACCGTCGTCGAGCTCGGAGACGACGTCTCGATCAGGCTGTTCGTCGTACCCCCGTCGGCTCTCGCGCCAAGCCTCGTCGATCTGTTCGGGCAGAGGGTGACCTTGTTCGACGACGGCGACGAGGTCGGGAGTGGGCTCCTGTCGGTTGCGGACCCGGCGACGTCGACGTACTCGACCACGATCGTCTTCCCTGCGCACAACGCCGGGACCCGCACGCTGACCGCGGTCTACGGCGGTGACGAGATCCTGGCCGACGCTACGGGAACGATCGTCGTCGATGTCGCCCGCCGCGCCACGGGCGTGCGGCTGTTCGGAGCGTTGAATCGCGGCGGCGTCTACGGCGACACGTTCACCTTCGACGGCGTCGTCAGCTCGACCGGAACACAGATCCCGAGCGGCACGGTGCGGCTCGTGGCCAATCAGGGGCTGATCGACACCGGCGTCGTCGACACGTTCGGGAGGTTCTCGTTCGCGACCGACCTCCTGCCCGCCGGACGCCAGTTCGTCTGGGTCGAGTACCTGGGCGACGACACGTTCCTCCCGAGCAGCGTGCTCGATGTCCTCCCTGGCCGCGACGACCGGATCGACGTGGAGATCTTGAAGTTCGCCTCCGTTCCGGTGGTGACGTTCTCGCCGCCGGACCCGACCGTCGGCGATGACGTCGCGATCACGGCCGCCGTCGACGGACCGGGGGCCGGCCCGACCGGCAGCGTCGACTTCTACGATCTCGACGTCGCGCCGCGGCGGTTCCTCGGATCCTCCCCCGTGGACGGTGGTGTCGCCCGCCTGACGTTCAAACCGACGAAGGCACGCACGCTCGTGCTCGCGTCGTACGCGGGTGACCGCAACTTCGAACCGACGGAGAACCCGCCGCCCTACGCCCTGCTCCAGTCCGCCCCTGCGTCGGCGGCGGTCACCATCTCTGGTCCGGATCAGCTCTCCTACGGCTCGAACGGCACCGTGCTCGTCACGGCGACGTCGAACGCCGGCGGTCCGGCCGCCGGCTCGATCACCTTCCGTTCGGGTCTCGGGAACGCGGTCCTCCTCCGAGTGCCGCTGATCAACGGCGAGGCCCGCCTTCCGATCTGCGGCGGCGACTCGCAGGTCTGCTCCGCCGGTGTTGTCGCCGTCCGGGTCGGAACGTCCGAGATCTCGGCGGAGTTCTCGTCGTCGACCGGTGGATCGGCGGCTCGGGTGACGACGTCGGTCGAGGTCGTGCCGGCGCCGACCGCGCTCGTCCTCACCTCGCCGGCGGTCGTGCAGGTGGGTTCCGCCGTCACGCTCGCCGCCGAGGTCACCTTCGGTGGATCGCGCTCGGTGACCGCCGGCACCGTGACCTTCTACTCGCTCGGAAGCGATCCCAGCCCCTCCGCGCGCCGTTTCCTCGGGCAGTCCGACGTCGATGCGCGCGGGCGCGCGACCATCACGGTGCTCAGCGGGGTCGACCTCGTCTGGCCGTCCAGTGCCGTCGAAGCCCGATTCGCCCGGTTCGACCAGAACACGTTCGTGCCCAGCTCGGCGACGAATCCGATCACCGTCCAGCGGATCGAGACCCGTCTCGATCTGTCCGCGCCGGCCGCACCGGTCGGTCAGGCGATGCTGGTGACCGCGCGGGTGCGACCGCTGTCCGGGGGATCGAATCCTCGACCCACCGGTGCGATCGCGATCTCGGCGGACAACGGCACGGCCTGCTCGGTCCGGCTCAGCACGACCGAGACGGAGGCCACCTGTCGCGTCTTCTGGGCCACGGCCGCCACCCACTCGGTCAGCGCGACGTACGCCGGCGACGCGAACTACGAGCCGTCCGGTGCGCAGCAGCTCGTCGTCGCGACCAAGGGCACTCCGACGCTTCGCAGCTCCGTGTCGCGGCCGGTGATCCAAGGGGCGCCGAGTCGAGTCAGTTGGCGGCCCCCAGCGGGCGCCACCGGTCGCGTCGAAGTCCTGACACGCCGCGGCGTCGTGTGCGATGTCGACGTCCTCGTGCTCGGATGCCGTGCCGTCTTGTTCGACGATGTGCCATCGGTTGCGATGGCCACCGTCCGCGTTCGCTACTACGGCGACGAGAACTGGAACGCCGTCGAAGAAGAGATCCCGGTCACGGTCCGCGGGTGTCACGAGATCGAAGTGTTCACGTACGAACCGAACCAAGGGGCCGTGAGGATCGAGACGCCCTCGAACTGCGGGGCGAACGGCTACCTCGTCGGGACGGAGATCGACGTGAGCGCCACGCCGTTCGCGCCGAACGAGTTCCGCGGCTGGTGGCGCCTGGACGGTCGGCGGTCCGGCTGGTTTCCCAAGAGTCCGGGGCACCTCGATCGCTCGACCTCGTTCGTCATCGGCGACGACTTCACGACCTGGACGATGCGTGCGGAATTCTCGCTGCCATGCCTGCGTGTCGACACCAACGTGATGGGTAGCGGGGAGCTCGCGTTCAGTGCCCCGCCCGACTGCATCCTGTCCGACGGGTCTCCTGGCTACCTCCACGGCACCGAGCTCGAGGTGTCGCCCGTCGGGCGCCACAACCCCCTCCTCGGCGAAGCCGACATCTTCTACCGCTTCGCCCCGGTCCCCGCGATGGCGCAGCTCTTCGCGATCGGCGACATCCTGCCGAACGCACAGGGACAGATCGTCCAGCCGTCCCCCGGCAACGCGACGCCGGCCGCGCTGATCAATCGCCGCCCGCGGCTGCGAACGACCGTCGTGAGCGACATCGTTCTCGGCGCGGTCTTCGGTCCACGCTGCCGATCGGTGGTCGTCACCGTCGAACCTGCGAGCCTGGGTGACGAGGTCGAGGTCATCACACCGGAAAACTGCTCCGATCCCGAAGCGGACGGTTTCACGCGCGGAACGGACGTGCGCGTGCGCGCCGCCTCAGGCGATCAGCAGCTCGTTCTCGCCGGGTGGGACGTCAACGGAGTGCCCGAACCCGACCTGGGAAACGACGCCGAGGTGGAGCTCCGAATCGGTGCCACCGACGCCGAGGCCGTCGCCCGCTACATCGCCTGCTTCACGGTGCGCGCCGAGTCCGCGCCCGGCGCTGACGCCGACGGGAATCCCCTCGGGGCGGTGAACGTCGACGGCGCCCCGAACTGCCCCGACGGGAGCGCGCGGTTCACCGAGGGGACATCGCTCGGGCTCGAGGCGATCGTGTTGGCGGACGGCGCGACCTTCGCGGGATGGGACGGCGGCGGCGAGTTCGTGTCCGACGCCACCCGCGACGTCGTCGTCGATGCCGATGTCACGACGTTCGCCAACTTCTACCTCGCCTCCGTGTGCTCCCAGCTGGCAGTCGGTGCGCCCGCCGGCCTCGTGAACTTCGTGACCGTCGAATCCGGCGATGCGGCGTCGACGGGATGCGGGCCGAGGTACTACTTCGACGAGGGAAAGGCATTCTGTCTCCGTACGGGCCCTGACCTCTGTGCTGGATACTCCGCCGAGGAACTCCGGAGTTCCGGATCCTTCCTCTTTCTGCAGCTCGACCCGGCGAATCGCCTCGACGTCTCGGCCGTCGTTGGCGGGAACGCGCCGTCGTGTTTCCCGATCGATTGCGCCGGACCGGTGACCGGCGACCTCTCCGTGCGGGTCGAGGCGTGCCAGGCGATCAACACCAGCGTGCTGATCCAGCGCATCGAAGTCGACGCCTCGGGCGAGATCTCGTGGCCCGACGAGACGTACTACCGCCCGCGTGACTTCGGCGCCGCAATGCGCGACTTCCCCTGGATCGAGGCATTCCCGGAAACCGATTGCCGTGGATTCACCGGGTCGACGGGCACGGCCGGCGCCTGGTTCCCCGACACGTTCATCGAGCTGCGGACGTCGCCGCCCGCGGTGGGATTCCGCTACCTCGGCTGGGCAGGCGTGGACAACGAGATCACGCCGTTCGTCGATCCCGCGCCACTGCAGACCAGAGCGACGCCGACAGACCCGGTGCGGTACTTCGAGCAGGAGGGCATCGTCGTCCTGACGACCGACGACGCACCGGCGATCAGGGCCGAGGTGCTGTACGGCGTGCAGTGCGGGGAGCTCGTGCTCGGCCAGGGCATCACGATCGTCAGCCCGCCGCCGAACTGTCCGGGAGGGCCGCCGGGCTCGAACTCATACGTCGTCGGTTCGCTCGTCATGGTGAACGCAAAGGGGAGGGTCGGCGGGCGAACGTTCGCCGGATACAGGCGCGGGATCGTCGCCGACACGGTGACGTCGGACCGAGACGCGATCGCGCTCATCGCCGGCCCGTCCGTCAGGGTTTCGGCGAAGTACCCCTCCGAGACCGACAAGGTGCTGAACACGCTTGCGCAAGTGGGGAAGTATGCCGTCGGGTTGCTCGCCATCGCTGCCCCGGTCATGCTGACCGTGGTGTGCGGGCCCTGTGGGGTCGCGCTCGCGGCGTTGGCGTTGTCCACGGTGTTGATCGACCACATCCCCGGGGTGGACGGCATGGCCTCGGCGTACGTCGCGGGGTTCACCCCCATAGGGGCGGCGATGACATTGGCCGAGTGCACCGCCAGATGGGGTTTCGCCAACGGAGAGTCCGAACCCTACGAACCACCAGAACTCGGGGGAACACCGACCGCCTCCGAGACGGTCGGTGCGGTCGCCCGGATCGGGGGCCAAGCCGCATCGGCTGGCTGGGCCGCGTATAAGGCCGCCAACACGGCTGGGGCCCTCCCACCGGGCACCGCTGCGCTGCGCGCGGTCAGGTGGCAACCAACACCAGCCGGCTTCAACAGCGTCGGCACCGCGCCCTCCATGGCTGCCGGTTGGCGGGCGTTCCGGTTCGCGAAGACCTACGGGGTTCCAGCCGTGGCGTTCGGCTACGGCGTCTATGCCAACGGCGGCTTCGAGACGGATTTCACCGAGTTCCAGACCGTCAACGACCTCCGCGATACGGCGAGGTTCGAGAACTGCATGTCCGCGCCGTACAGGACGCTGGGCATCTGACGGGCGAGCTCGTCGGCGGTCAGCGGAGTCCGCGATCACCGCATCGGTTCAGGTCGAGTCGAGACGTGCCGATAGCGCGTCGAGAGGAGATCCGCGACGTGGCCATCCCCATCACCCATGATCTAACGGTGCACGGCAGTCAGGGGATCGCGGCCGCGGCGGCGCCGACCGTGCGCCGAGCATCCCCCACCCCGGTCGTCGAGGCGGGTTCGATCCCCGGCTACGGCCCGATCTTCAACGCCGGTCTGCTGCACCACGACGGCCGGTTCCACCTGTTCGCCCGGGCCGTCCGCGACATGTACCGGCCGAACACCGAACCGGGTCCGCGGTTCGTCGACTACGTGTCCGACATCGCCGTCTTCGAGTCTTCCGACGGGCTCGAGTACGAGTTCGGGTACATCCTGGCCCGCGCCGGCGACTACGGGGTCGACTGCTTCGAGGACCCTCGCGTCCAGGTCGTGCGGAGCCGGGGCCGCGAGCGCCACGTGATGACGTACACGAACCTGCCCTCCAACGACGGGATGCCGTGGCGGGTCGGCGCCCACCAACTGGTCCACGACGGCGAGCGGTTCCACCTCGACCCGGTCAGCGGCCGCCTGCTCGGGCCGGCCGGCGTGCAGGACAAGGACGCCGTCGTGTGGAACCTGGCCGACGGCCGGGTGGCGCTGGTGCATCGCATCCACCCCGACATGCAGCTGGCGATCTTCGACGATCTCGAACACCTCTGGGACGCCGGTGACGACTACTGGGACGAGCACCTCGCCGACATCGAGCGGCACACGATCATCCGCCCGTCCCCGGGGGCGCTCGGAATCGGGGCCGGGGCGCCGCCGCTGCGCACCGAGGACGGCTCGCTGCTGTTCTTCCACGAGCGGCGCGCCGACGGCGCCTACACGATGAACCTGGCGCTGCTGGACGATCACACCGGACGCCCGATCAGCATCCTCCCCGAGGCGTTGCTCGTCCCCGAGCTCCACTGGGAGATCGAGGGCGACGTCGACAACGTCATCTTCGTCCAGGGCGCCCACCTCCAGCCCGACGGCGACACCGTCTACCTCGTCTACGGCGCCGCCGACCGCCACGTCGGCGCCGCCACCGCCTCGGCCGGCCACTTGCTGACGCTCCTGCGCGCCGCCTGACGCGACGTCCGCCCACCGCCAGATCACCGACCCGCGCGCGGACGGCGAGGGTTGATCGATCATCGCGCTGGGTAGCCTGACCGCCGTTCGGTCTGGGGGCACCCGCCGGCGGGCACCGAGAGCAATGGTTCGGGCAGGCTCGCCTGCGTGAACACTCGAGCCCCATCACGATCCGAGGAGTCCCGACGTGCACGTCGCCATCGTCTCGACCTACCCGCCCCGCCAATGCGGGATCGCCACGTTCTCATCCGACCTCTACCACTCGATCGTCGACGTCGAGGGCGTCGACGAGGTGTCGGTCATCGCGGTCACCGACGGCAACGACCTCGAGTACCCGCGCCAGGTGGTGACCACCATCCAGAAAGAGGAGCGGGCCGACTACGTCCGGGCGGCCCGGCTCACCGGCCGGCTGGGCATCGACGTCGTGATGGTCGAGCACGAGTACGGGATCTTCGGCGGGCGCAGCGGCGACTACCTGCTGTCGCTGGCCGCCGAGTTGCCCGTGCCGTATGTGGTCACACTCCACACGGTGCTCAGCGAACCCGGGCCGCGGGAAGACGCGGTGTTGCGCGAGCTCTGCCGTCGAGCGGCCTCGGTGCTCGTGTTCACCGACAGCGCGCGACGGCTCGTGGTGTCGTCGGGGGTGGCGCCCGACGAGCGCGTCGTCGTCGTGCCGCACGGCGCGCCGGCGGAGATCTGCCGGCAGGCGCATCCCGACGGCCCCAAACGGGTGATCCCGATCCGCGGGCAGGCGGGCATCGGGCGAGCCGACACGGGCGGCCGGTTCGTGCTCTCCACGTTCGGCCTGCTGTCGCCGGGCAAGGGGGTGGAGACGACGATCGAGGCGGTCGCCAAGCTGGTCCCTCGACACCCGGAGCTGCTGCTGGTGCTCGCCGGCCGCACCCACCCGGAGGTCGCCAAGCGGGACGGCGAGCAGTACCGCCTCGGGCTCCAGGCGCAGGTGCGCGAGCTCGACATCGGCGGGCACGTCACGTTCGACGACCGGTTCCTCGGCGTCGGCGACCTCTCGGAACTGCTGGCGGCGACCGACGTGTTCGTCACCGCCTACCGCAACGCCGAACAGACCGTGTCGGGCGCGCTGACCTTCGCGGTCGCCGCCGGGTGCCCGGTGGTCTCGACGCCCTACCGGTACGCCAACGACCTGCTGAGCGCTGGGGCCGGCAAGCTGGTCGGGTTCGACGACTCGGACGCCCTCGCCCAGGCCATCGAGGCGTTCATCGAAGACCCCGAGGATCTGCGGCGTGCCCGGCGCGCGGCGTGCGCCGTCGGCGCCGCGTTGACGTGGGCGTCGGTGGGCCGGTCGACCGCCGAGATCCTCCGTCGCGCCGCCGACGAGCTCCCACGGCCGGAGGCGCCGCTGGTGGAGGAGCAACCGCTCCCGCCCCTGCGGTTCGACCACCTGCTGACGCTGGTCGACCCGGTCGGGATCGTGCAGCACGCCAGCGGGGTGATCCCCGACCGCAGCACCGGCTACTGCGTCGACGACGTGGCGCGGCTGCTCCGGGTCACCGAACACCTCGCGACGCGCACGGCCGGCGAGCGATGGACCGAGATCAGCCTGCGGGCGATCGCCTTCCTCGGCCACGCGGCGCGGGCGGCAAGCGGG
This sequence comes from Ilumatobacteraceae bacterium, assembly GCA_041581055.1. Lineage (GTDB taxonomy): Bacteria > Actinomycetota > Acidimicrobiia > Acidimicrobiales > Ilumatobacteraceae > JBFGCT01. The sequence goes on from JBFGCT010000096.1 coordinate 9,461, forward strand.
TCGGCGGACGGGTCCGGGAACGGGTCCGGGAGCGGGTCCGGGAACCGGTCCGGGAACGGGTCCGGGATGCACAACTTCATGTCCTACGAGCGGCGGTGGATCGACGAGCCGACGGTCGGCGACCACGTCGGGCGGTCGATCTGGGCCCTTGGCGACGTGCTCGTCGCCGAGCCCCCGCGATCGATCGCCGAGCCGGCGACCGCGCTCCTCGACCAGCTCTGCGCGGACCTCGCCACGTCGGCCGCTGTTCCCCCGCGGACCGCGGCCTACGCGATCCTGGGCCTGGCCCCGCTCGTCGACCACCTTCCCCGCCACCGCGACCTCGCGATCGGCCTCACCGCCCAGCTGATCGACCTGCACGACGCGCACGCGACCGACGACTGGCAGTGGTTCGAGGACGAGCTCACATACGACAACGCCCGCCTGTCCCAAGCGCTGATCGTGGCCGGGCGCAGCCTGCCGTCGCCCCGCGCCGCCGAGGTCGGGCTCGCCTCGCTCAGCTGGTACGGCGAGCAGTGCGAGCTCGACGGCTCGCGGCTCGTGCTCCCGGGGCACCGGGGCCGGCACCGCGGCCACCGGCTGGCCGACGAGGGCGCCGAGCAGCCGCTCGACGCCTCGGCGCTCGTGGAGGCCGAGATCGAGGCGCTCCGGTCCACGGGCGAGCCAGAGCGCGGGCGCCGGGCGTTCCGGGCGTTCGGCTGGTTCCTCGGGCGCAACCGGCTGGGGGTCCCGCTCTACGACGCCTGGTCCGGGGGGTGCCGCGACGGTCTGGAGGCCACCCAGGCGAGCACGAACGAGGGCGCCGAGTCGACGTTGGCCTACTGGAGCGCCCGCCTCGCGCTGGAAGCCGCCGGCCTCCCGGTCGTCGCCCGCCGGCACGCCGCGAACCACGACCGGCCCGCCGTGTGACCGCCCGGACGGAGAGCCCGCCGTCCGGTTTGCCGGAGGTGGCCGGCGGGTACAGCTCACGCGTGTCCCGCGTGCTGTCGAACCGGTACCTGATCGGTTCCCTGATCGGCTCTGGGGGCTCGGCGCGCGTCTACGAGGGTCGCGATCTGGTCCTCGACCGGCCCGTCGCGGTGAAGATGCTGAACAGCGACGCCGCGGCGTCCAACGACCCAGCCGGACGCGACCGCTTCCTCGGTGAGGCGAAGTCGGCGGCCTGCTTCAACCACATCGGCTCCGTCGCCATCTTCGACGCCGGCGAGTCGGACGGGGAGCTCTTCATCGTGATGGAGTTGGTGGACGGCACGTCCGTCGCCCGCCTCATCGCGACGGACGGGCCGATGCCAGAGGCCGAGGTCGTGCGGATCGGGACGCAGCTACTCGAAGCGCTCGGCACCGCCCACGCCGCCGGGCTCGTCCACCGCGACGTCAAGCCGGCGAACGTGCTCGTCGACCGCAAGGGCAATGTCAAGCTCGCCGACTTCGGGATCGCCAAGCGGTTCGACGCGCTCGCCGAGTCGCTCACGACCGACGGCATGGTCGTCGGCTCTCCTCGTTACCTGGCCCCCGAGCAGGCGGCCGGGCGAGCGGTCACGCCGGCGGCCGACCAGTACGCGGTCGGCGTGCTGCTGTACGAGATGTTGGCCGGAACGCGTCCGCCGGCGCCCGCGGCCTCCGACGCGGTCGGCCCCGATGTGCGAGCCGAACGCCCCGACGTCTCGGATGCGGTGGCGACGGCGATCTCCCGCGCGCTCGCCCCGTGCCCCGAGCGCCGTTTCTCGTCGGCGATGGAGCTGGCGGCGAGCCTGCGGGCCGCGAACACGGCGACGGCGCTGGCGCCGGCCGGGCTCGGACATTCGGCCAGCGGGGCCACGACCACCCAGGCCATCCGCGCCGGGGCCGATGCCGGCGCCGCGACCGCCGTGATGCCGAGGGTCGTCGAGCCGCCGCCGGACGCACCGCCGACGCACGAACCGGCACCGGTGGCTCCGACGCCCCCCTCCCGCCCGGCGCCGGCCGGGCGCCGAAGCCGTCCGTGGTGGATGCTCGCGGTAGCGGTCGCCGTCGTCCTCGTCGTCGGCCTCGCCACCCTTGCGTCGTCGCGCGATCCGTCGATCTCTCGATCGGGGTCGCCGGCGGGCGAGCAACCTGCCGTCACCGAGAGCCCGTCGTTCCCGACCACGCCGCCGGGAACCGAGCTGATCCCCGGGTTCCCGTCGACCGACGACATCGAGGTGTTCATCGCCCAACTGCGCGACGGCCGAGATGTCGTCGGGAAGCAGTCGAAGAAGCTCGGCGACGGACTGCGGAAGGCGCTCGACGCCGACGGCGAGGCGCGCGCCGAGCGGGCGGCGCGACTTGCCGAGGACCTGCGGGAGTGGGTCGACGAGGGCGACATCGACCCGACCGTCGCCGGCCGGGCGTTCGAGTTCCTCGCCCTGCTCGGCGCCCCGACCTGACCGTTGTGCCACCATGCGGTGATGGCAGCGCTGCGGTTCGGTGTGTTCGTCCCCCAGGGGTGGAAGATGGAGTTGGCGTCGATCGCCGACCCTGTCGACAAATGGCAGAAGGCCGTCGACATCGCCGTGCTGGCCGAAGAGCTCGGGTACGACTCGCTCTGGGTCTACGACCACTTCCACAACGTTCCCCAGCCGGCGCACGAGACGATGTTCGAATGCTGGACGACGCTCGCCGCGGTCAGCCAGCGCACGAGCCGGATCATGCTCGGCCAGATGGTCGGGTGCGCGCCGTACCGGGAGCCGTCGCTGCTGGCGAAGATCACGTCGAACCTCGACGTGATGTCGGGCGGCCGGTTGATCTGGGGGATCGGCGCCGGCTGGTACGAACACGAGTTCAAGGGATACGGCTACGAGTTCCCGCCGCCGGCGGAGCGGATCCGGATGTTGCGTGAGACGGTCGAGATCGTGATGGCGATGTGGGCCGAGCCCGATGTCTCCTACGACGGCCGCCACTACCGGCTCGACGGCGCGCAATGCGATCCGAAGCCGGTGCAGTCGCCGCGCCCGCAGGTGCTGATCGGGGGAGGCGGCGAGCAGCTGACCCTGCGGGTCGTCGCCCGGCTCGCCGACGCGTCGAACTTCGGCGGGAAGCCGCACGAGTTCGAGCACAAGTGCGACGTGCTGCGGGCGCACTGCGCCGACGTCGGGCGCGACTACGACGAGATCCAGAAGACGTGGTCGCCGGAGGTGTTCATCCGCGAGTCGGAGCGGGAGATCGTCGACGGCGGGACGCGCAGCTTCTACGGCGAGCCGTACGAGTCGTGGCACGCGGGGAATCTCGTGGGGACGCCGGAACAGGTGGCGGAGAAGGTGCAGGCATACATCGACCTCGGCTGCACGGGCTTCTACCCATGGTGCTCTGACTACCCCGACACCGAGACGATGCGGCTCCTCGCCGAGCGCGTCATCCCGCACGTCCGCGCCGCGAACTCCTGAGCGGCGCGGCGACGCTGAGGCCGGTCGTCAGCGGACCGCCACCGCTCGGTCGGGGGGACGGGGCTCGGGGCTCGGTGGCGGGGTGCGCGTCGTCGCCGCCCTCTATGCTCCGGTCGTTCCACCACCGTGTTTCGCCAGTTGGAGGTTGCATGAGGACCGAGATCAGCTTCAGCCCGGCGTTCGCCATGGCGACCGTCCACATCGACAGCGGCGAGTCGCTCCGCGCTGAGGCGGGGGCGATGATGGCGATGTCGCCGTCGGTCGAGATCAAGACCAGCACTCAGGGCGGCGTGCTCAAGGGGCTGCGCCGATCGGTGCTCGGCGGGGAGTCGTTCTTCATGAACACGTTCACCGCGACCGGGCCCGACGCGCACGTCGTCCTCGCCCCGTCGCTCCCCGGCGACATCATCACCTGGCCGCTCAGCGGGAACACGGTGTACCTCCAGTCCGGCTCGTACCTCGCCTCGCCGTCGTCGATCGAGGTCGACAGCAAGTGGGGAGGGGCGAAGACGTTCTTCAGCAAGGAGGGCCTGTTCATGCTGAAGTGCTCCGGCGTCGGCGACCTCGTCGTGTCCAGCTACGGCGCGATACAGGCGATCGACCTCGGCGCCGGGCAGAGCTACACCGTCGACACCGGCCACATGGTCGGCTGGGACGAGGGCGTCGGCTACGAGGTGAAGAAGGTCGGCAACTGGAAGTCGACCGTGCTCGGCGGCGAAGGCCTCGTCGTCCGGCTGACCGGGCCCGGCCGCGTCTACATGCAGACCCGGAGCCCCGAGAACTTCATCGACTGGCTCGTCCCCAAGCTGCCCAGCCAACGCTCCTAACGCTCGCCAGCGGTGAGAGGTGAGACCTACAGGTCACCCTGGATCTCACCGGAAGGTCGGCCAACCCCACAACGGTGAGATTTGGGTCGGACAGGTGGTCTCACCTCTCACCGCAACAGGGGAACCCGGGACGCGTTTCGGGCCCGTGAGGATGTCGCCCGTCGCGGGGCGAGGCTTGGATCAGTCGACCGATGCGGCCCGTAGACCGCTTCGGCGCTGGATCCCTGTTGGACACCTCACGGACCCACCAGCATGGTCGCGCTTTGGCCGCCCGATTTCAAGGGGGACTTTGGTCCCGACTACCGAGAGCGACCCCACGATCGCGATGATCGCCCGCCGAGTCGGTACATTCCCCGGCGATGAACCGCCGGGTGATCGCCGCGCTGATCGGGGTGTTCGCCGTCGGCGCGCTCATCGGCGTGGTCATCGCGCTGGCGACCCAGGACTCGAACGACTCGGCGCCGACGCCGTCGTCGTCGGAGGAGGACTGTGCGGCGGCGCGGGCGGTCGTCGCCGCGGCGAACGACAGCATCGCCGACATCAACGCCGCCGACTCCGTTGCCGACGCCAGCTTCTTCGCCGCCGTCCTCGCCGAGCAGCGGACGATCACCTTCGCCATGGACGCTGAGCCGACGTGTTTCGCCCTCGCCGAGCGGGCGTCCGCCGAAGGGCTGCTCGACGGTATCCGGGCCCTCGTCGCCGTCGCCGAACTCAACCCGGGCGGCCCGGTCGCCGTGCCGGTGCCCGACATCGGTGACGTGCAGGCGCCCGAGCCGGACGAGGCGCCGCCGGCAGCACCGCCGACGACGCTCGACGAATGAGTTCGCGGGCCGGAGCACGGCGGTTTTGGCGGGCATGCTCGAATGAGGTCGTGTAAGGTGCCCCCGCGGCACCGGAACGCGAACCGGGTGCAGAGTTCAGGGCCCGATACGGGGAGGCATGAAATGAGGACGTCGATGAGGCACCAGATGACCCGGGTCGGTGGGCCCGTCCGGCGCGGCGCGATCGTCCTCGCGCTGACCGGCCTCGTCGTCACGCTCGGGGCGGGAATCGGCGACGCCCAGAGCGACCCCGCCGACGGCCGCGCCCCCGGTGCCGCGCCGGGAGCGGTGTCCGACGCCGCGCCAGCACCCATCGCGACGACCGATGGCCGCCGCGGTGGCGCCGTGGCCGACTCCTCGTTGGCGCGTTCCGCCGGGTCGAGCCAGACACCCGCCGTCACCGACAACGGTCGCGGTGGCCCCGATCCCGCCGTCGGCCCGAACCCGGTTCCGGCGGACGTGGCTCGGTCCGCCTCCGCCGCCGAGCGCGGTGTCGACTCCGACTCCGGTGCGGCCCCGGTGCCCGATGCCTCGACGGCCGCGTCCGCCCCGCAGGCGCCAGCCGACGAGGACGTCCCCGGCGCCGCTGCGGCTACTCCCGCCGGCGACGCCGACTCCGCCCGCTCGGTCGCCAACGAGGCGCCGGTCGACCGCGACTAGCCCTCGACCCGGCTCACCCTTCAACCGAGCCGGCCCCGCCCACGGGCGCTGCAGGCACCACCCGACCCCGGATCCCCCGCCCGGACCACACGATTTGTGTGACCGAATATCCCGAACCTCGACCTCTTCGGTTACACAAACCCGGGGCGGGGCGGCACCACACGATCTGTGTGACCGAATATCCCGAACCTCGACCTCTTCGGTCACACAAACCCGGGGCGGGGCGGCACCACACGATCTGTGTGACCGAATATCCCGAACCTCGA
>JBFGCT010000097.1:0-15145 GCA_041581055.1 Ilumatobacteraceae bacterium
ATCTCGGACACCGCTGACCACTGGCGCCGCGGGGCTTGATGATCGGGATCGGCGTCGACCTGGTCGACATCGAGCGCTTCCGGCGGTCCCTCGAGCGAACCCCGTCGATGCGCGCCCGGTTGTTCACCGCCGTCGAGCTCGAGTACGTCGCGCCGAAGATCGACCCGGTGCCGTCGCTGGCTGCCCGGTTCGCCGCCCGCGAGGCGGTCATGAAATCGCTCGGCGTGGGTCTCGGCGCCTTCGGCTTCCACGACGTGTGGGTCGAGCGCGCCGCGTCGGGCGCGCCGTGGCTGGCGTTCGAGGGTCGGGCCGCCGAGCTGGCGGCGGCAGCCGGCGTGACGCGCTGGCACGTGTCGCTGACCCACTCGGCGTCGACGGCGGCGGCGTACGTCATCGCCGAGTGACCGCCGATTCGGCGCCGGCGGCGCGGCGCTGCGAACATGCTCGGCATGATCGAGGAGTTCCAAGCCGCGTGGGATGAGCTGACCGCCCCGGGCGCCCAGTTCGCGATGTCGGAGACCACCGTGCGCGGCGTGCCGATTCGCGTGTTCGACTCGGCGCCGCCGTCGATGCGCTTCGTGTGGGAGCTCGCCGCCGGGTACGGCGACCGCGACTACGTCGTCTTCGAGGACGAGCGCTTCACCTACGCCGAGTCCGACGCGATCGTCCGGGCGCTCGCCCATCACCTGCGCGACGCCCACGGCGTCGGCCAGGGCGACCGCGTCGCGATCGGCATGCGCAACTACCCGGAATGGGTGTTCAGCTACTGGGCGATCGTGTCGCTCGGGGCGGCGGTCGTCGGGATGAACGCGTGGTGGACGCCCAGCGAGACCGAGTACGGCCTCTCCGACTCCCGACCGAAGGTGCTGATCGCCGACGCCGAGCGCGTCGAGCGGGCCATCCCCGTGCTCGACGGTCTGCGGGAGACCGCGCCGCTGCACCTCCTGACCGTCCGCCACGACGGCGAGCTGCCGGCCGACGCGTCGCGCTGGGAGGACGTCGTCGACCCGGCGGCGGCGCCCGCCGGTCTGCCGGCGGCCGACATCGACCCCGACGACGACTGCTGCATCTTCTACACGTCGGGCACGACCGGCTTCCCGAAGGGCGCCCAGCTCACCCACCGCGGCTCGGTGCACAACCTGCTCCATCTGGGCTTCATGGCCGCCGTCGCCGCCAAGGCCGATGCGGCGGCCGGTGTTGCGGCGCCGGCGCACGCGACCGCATCCCCGGGGGCCCCCGCCCAGAACGTGTTCATGGCGCCGACGCCGCTGTTCCACGTCACGGCCAACAACTGCCTACTGCACCCGGCCACGATCTCCGGCTCGAAGCTCGTCCTGACCTACAAGTGGGACGCGGCGCGGGCGATCGAGCTGATCGAGCGCGAGCGGGTGACCAACTTCTCCGGCGTGCCCACGATGAGCCGGGAGATGCTGATGCACCCCGACTGGGCCGCCCGCGACACGTCGTCGCTCGTCGGCCTCGCCGGCGGCGGCGCACCGGTGCAGCCCGACCTCGTCGAGAAGATCGACAAGTCGCCCGACGCCGGCTCCCCGAGCACCGGCTACGGCCTCACCGAGACCCACGGCATCGTCACCGCGAACGCTGGTGCGCTCTACGTCGCCAAACCGGCGTCGTGCGGCCGCGTCGTCCCGACGCTCGACGCCAAGCTGATCGACGAGGCGGGCGAGACCGTGCCGGCCGGCGGGGTCGGCGAACTCTGCGTGCGCGGATCGGTCGTGATCAAGGGATATCTCAACCGCGAGCAGGAGACGGCCGAGGCGATCCAGGACGGCTGGTTCCGGACCGGCGACATCGCCACGATCGACGAGGACGGGTTCGTCTTCATCGTCGACCGGGCCAAGGACATGGTGCTGCGGGGCGGCGAGAACGTGTACTGCTCCGAGGTCGAGGCGGCGATCTACAAGAGCGACAAGGTCGCCGAAGCAGCCGTGTTCGGGCTGCCCGACGACCGCCTTGGCGAGATCGTCGGCGCGGCGATCGTGCTCGCGCCGGGGGCGGCGATGACCGAGGACGACCTGCGCGCCGAGCTCGCCGACCGCCTCGCGAAGTTCAAGATCCCCGAGCGGATCTGGTTCCTCGACGAGACGCTCCCGCGCAACGCGAGCGGCAAGTTTCTCAAGCGTGAGCTGCGCGCCACGCTGGTCGGGTCCTGACCGCCGGACCGCGGCCGGCGGTGGGCCCGACCCGGTCCGACGCCCGCATCGCGCGGCGGGGCTGACGTACGCTCGCAACCGTGATCCCGATCGTGACGCCTGCGGAGATGCGAGACATCGACGCCGCGGCGCCCGAGCCGGTCGACGTGCTCGTCGACCGAGCCGGCCGAGCGGTGGCGCGGGCCGCACGGCGAATGCTGGGGGGCGCCTACGGGCGGGTCGTCAACGTCGTCGCCGGGGGCGGCAACAACGGGGCGGATGGCCGCGTGGCGGCCGCCGCCCTCGCCCGGCGGGGCGTGACGGTCCGCGCGTTCGACGCGCTCGACTGCCCGAGCGCGCTGCCGGCGGCCGATCTGGTCATCGACGCCGCGTTCGGCACCGGGTTCCGGGGCGAGTGGGCGGCGCCGGCGGTCGGCGACGCGATGGTCCTCGCCGTCGACATCCCGTCCGGGGTCGACGCGCTGACCGGGGCGGGCGGTCCCGGCGTGCTCCCCGCCGACGTCACGGTGACCTTCCAAGCGCTCAAACCGGGGCTGCTGTTCGGCGCCGGCGGGCGATTGGCCGGCCAGGTCGAGGTCGTCGACATCGGCCTGGACGCCACGGCCGCCCAGGCGCACCTGGTCGTGCGCGACGACGTGGCGGCGTGGTGGCCGGTCCGCGGCGTCGACGCCCACAAGTGGAAGGGGGCCGTACGCGTCGTGGCCGGCAGCTCCGGGATGCTCGGCGCCGCCGAGCTGGCGTCGGCCGCCGCCGCCCGCGCCGGGGCCGGATTGGTCATGCTGTCGAGCCCCGGGCTCGTCGCCGACGCCCGGAGCGAGGTCGTGCAGCGTCAGGTCGCCGGCTTCGACTGGGCCGACGACGTGCTGGACGACATCTCCCGCTTCGGGGCGCTCGTCATCGGCCCCGGACTCGGGCGCGAGGAGTACACGACGCTGTCGACGCGACGGTGCATCGCCGACGCGCCGCTGCCGGTCGTCGTCGACGGCGACGGGCTCTTCGCCGCCGCGTGGAGCGCCGAGGGCGCGGCGTCGCTCCTCGCGGCGCGACATCCGGCGACCGTGCTCACGCCGCACGACGGCGAGTACGCCCTGCTCGCCGGATCCAGACCCGACCCCGACCGGATCGGCGCGACGCGCTCGCTGGCGGCCGACCTCGGCTGCACGATCCTGCTCAAGGGGCCGGTCACCGTCCTGGCCGACCCCGACGGGCGGGTGCTGTGTGTCGACCACGGTGACCAGCGGCTGGCCACGGCGGGGAGCGGCGACGTCCTGGCCGGGATGATCGGCGCCGCACTCGCCAGCGGCGCCCCCGCTCTCGAGGCGGCGGCCGCCGCCGCCTGGCTGCACGCCGAGGCGGCCCGCGCCGGCCCGCCGGCGGGATTGCTCGCCGGCGACCTGATCGACCTCGTGCCGGCGGCACTGGCGGCGCTGCGATGAGCGCGTCGACGCGGTGGGCCTGGGCTGAGGTCGACCTCGACGCGGTGCGGCACAACATCGCCCACCTGCGCGAGGTGGTGGCGCCGGCCGCGGTGTGGGCCGTCGTCAAGGCCGACGGCTACGGGCACGGCGCGCTCGGTGTCGCGAGGGCGGCGATCGACGCCGGCGCCGAGGGGTTGTGCGTGGCGCTCGTCGCCGAGGCGATCGAGTTGCGCCACGCCGGCGTCGACGCCCCCATCCTCCTGCTGAGCGAACAGCCGGCCGAGACGGCGGCGCACATCGTCGGGCACCGCCTGACGCCGACGGTGTACACGCGCGAGGGGCTCGACGCGTTGGTCCGCGAGCGCCCGGCCGGGCTTCCGGTCCATCTCAAGGTCGACACCGGCATGCAACGCGTCGGCGTCCACCGGCACGCGGCCGGCGCGATCGCCAGCGCGATCGCCGAGCGGGCGCCCGCGCTGCGCCTCGCCGGGGTGTACACCCATCTCGCGGTCGCCGACGACCCCCACCACGAGCACACCGACATCCAGCTCGCCCGCTTCGACGACGTCCTCAGCCATCTGCCGCCGGTCCCGTCGATCCACGTCGCCAACTCCGCCGCCGCGCTCGCCCGCGCCGACGCCCGCCGCTCGATGGTGCGGATCGGCATCGCCATGTACGGGATCGCGCCCGGCCCGGGTGTCGCGCACCTGTGCGGCGGACTCCGGCCGGCGCTCGAGCTGCGGGCCCGTGTCTCCTTCGTCAAGCAGGTGCAGGCCGGCAGCCGGCTCTCCTACGGGCTGGAGCACTCGTTCGCCCGCGACACGACGGTGGCGACCGTGCCGATCGGGTACGCCGACGGCGTGCCGCGGCGGCTGTGGGGGACAGGTGGCGAGGTGCTCGTCGGCGGGCGCCGTTGCCCGATCGTCGGGGTCGTCACGATGGACCAGCTGATGGTCGATTGCGGGGACGCCGAGGTGCGCGTCGGCGACGACGTCGTCCTGATCGGCGAGCAGGACGGCCCGGACGGACCCCAGCGGATACGCGCCGAGGACTGGGCCGAGCGGCTGGGAACGATCGGCTACGAGATCGTCTGCGGCATCTCCAAGCGTGTGCCCCGCGTTCCGCGCCGTAGCATCGACGGCTGATGTTGCAGCTCTGCGCGTCGTCGCTCGCCGACACCCACGCGATCGCCGGTGCGATCGCCGCCTTGTCGCGTCCCGGCGACGTGCTCGTGCTGTCCGGCGACATGGGGGCCGGCAAGACCGCGTTCGCCCAGGGCTTCGGCCGGGCGCTTGGCGTCGCGGAGCCGATCACGTCCCCCACGTTCACGCTGGTCCACAGCTACGAGTGCGGGAAGCTGACCCTGCACCATGCCGACCTCTACCGCCTGGAGCGGACGACCGAGATCGCCGACCTCGCGCTGAACGAGCTCGCCGAGTTCAACGGGATCGTCCTCGTCGAGTGGGGCGACGTGGCCGAGAACGGGTTCGGCGACCATCTGGTCGTGTTCCTCGAACAGGAATTCGGCGACGCCGAGCGGGCGGCGGGGGAGGCCGCCGACGAGCCGATCCCCGACGGGCGGCGGCGGATCGAGCTGGTCGGGGTCGGATCGTCCTGGGCGGCGCGCTGGCCGCAGATCGCCGCGCGGTGTGAGGCGTTCCGGTGCTGATCCTCGGCATCGAGACCGCGACCGAACGGGTCAGTGTGGCGATCGGCGGGCACGAGGGCGTGATCGGGCTGTTCGAGATCACCAAGGGCCGCCGCCACGCCGAGACACTGGTGCCGGCGATCGAATTCCTGTGCCGGCGGTCCGGCATCGCGCTCGGCGAGATCAGCGTGATCGCCGTCGACGTCGGCCCCGGCCTGTTCACAGGGATGCGGGTCGGGCTGGCCTCGGCCAAGGCGTTCGCCCAAGCGCTGCACGTGCCGATGATCGGGATCTCCTCGCTCGACCTGCTGGCGTTCCCGTGCCGCCACGCCGACCGCGTCGTCGTGCCGGTCATCGACGCCCGCAAGGGCGAGGTGTTCTACGCGATGTACCGGCAGGTGCCGGGCGGGGTGCAGCAGGTCGTCGCGCCCTCGGTCGGGCCGGTCGAGGAGCTGGTGGCCGACCTGCTGGCGCGCAGCGAGGACGCGTTGTGCGTCGGCGACGGCGCCCGGCGCTACCGCGAGGAGATCCTCGACGGGTTCCACTGCGAGATCGGCGGCGACGAGCGCCCGTCGGCCGGGCCGCTCGTGCAGCTCGCCCACGCCCGCGCCCTGCGCGAGGAGTGGGTCAACCCGCGCGAGGTCGAGCCGATCTACCTGCGCGCCCCGGACGCTCAGATCAACTGGTCGTCGAGGACGTCGCGCCGATGAGCGTGCTCGAGCGGATCCTGCGCCGCGACGAGCCGCCGGCGGTGGTCACCGTCGACCGGATGCGCCGGCGCGACCTGCGCCACGGCGTGATGGCGATCGAGAGCGCGGCGTATCCCCGACCATGGTCGCACGGCGTCTTCGTCAGCGAGATCGAGCAGATGCGCGCCGGCAGCCGGCACTACCTGGTCGCCCGGCGGGGGCGCGAGATCGTCGGGTACGCCGGCTTGTGGTTCAGCGCCGGCGAGGCGCACGTCACCAACGTCGCCGTCAAGCCGACATGGCGCCGACACGGGATCGCGACCCGGCTGCTCGTCGATCTCGTCGACGAGGCCCGCCGCCGCGGGTGCGCGGCGTGGACGCTGGAGGTGCGGGTGTCCAGCACCGGCGCCCAGGAGCTCTACCGCACCTTCGGGTTCGCGCCCGCCGGGATGCGCCAGCGTTACTACGAGAACACCGAGGACGCGATCGTCATGTGGTGCCACGACATCCAGACCGACGACTACCGCGCCCGCCTGGAGGGACTGCGCCATGGACGTGACTGACGCGACCCTGATCCTCGGGATCGAGACGAGCTGCGACGAGACCGCGGCCGCGCTGGTGATGGGTGGCCATGACGTGGTGTCGAGCGTCGTCTCGACGCAGGTCGACCTGCACGCCGAGTTCGGCGGCGTCGTTCCCGAGATCGCGTCGCGGGCCCACCTCGAGTTCCTCAACCCGGTCATCGCCCGGGCGATCGTCGAGGCCGGCGTCGAGGAGTCGCGGATCGACGCGGTCGCCTGCACCGTGGGGCCGGGCCTGATCGGCGCGCTGCTGGTCGGGGTGTCGGCGGCGAAGTCGCTGGCCCTCGCGTGGGACGTCCCGTTCGTCGCCGTCAACCACCTCGAGGCCCACCTCTACTCCGCGTTCATCGAGGACGACACGCTGGAGTTCCCGCTCGTCGTGCTGTTGGTCTCAGGCGGCCACACGATGCTGATCGAGATGCAGGGTCATGCCCGGTACCGGCTGCTCGGGCAGACGATCGACGACGCGGCCGGCGAGGCGTTCGACAAGGTCGCCCGCTACCTCGGCCTCGGGTACCCGGGCGGCCCGGCGATCGACGAGGCGGCGGTGCTCGGCGACCCCGAGGCGATCAGGTTCCCGCGGGCGATGCTCGACGGCAGCTTGGACTTCTCCTTCAGCGGTCTGAAGACCGCGGTCGTGAACTACGTGCGCAAGCATCCCGATGTCTCCTCGGCCGACGTCGCGGCGTCGTTCCAGGCGGCCGTCGTCGACGTCCTGGTCGAAAAGGCGCGGCGCGCGGCCCGCGAGGTGGGGGCGACGGGAATCGTGATCGGGGGCGGCGTGGCGGCCAACTCGGTGCTGCGCGAGAACCTGCTCGACGCGTGCGCGGCCGACGGGATCCAGGGGTTCCTGCCCGGCCGGTCGATGTGCACCGACAACGCGGCGATGATCGCCGCCGCCGGTTGGTTCCGGTTGCAGGGCGTCGGCCCGTCGAGCCTCGAGGTCGGCGCGACCCCCAACCTCCGCCTCCCGTTGATCGACGCGTAACGCCCCCTGCCCCGCAAACGGGTGAGGGTGGGGTCAGAGGGTGGGGAGGACGATCGGGATCTCCACGATCCAGGTCTGCGAGCCGTCCTCCGGCGAGGACTCGTACAGGATGATCGAGCCGGGGCCGGGCAGGTAGGTGCTCGGATACTCGGTGAGGTCGATCTCGAACTCGAAGGGCAGGAACGTCCCGAGCGAGCCGCCGCTCGTGGCGAAGCCTTCGGCGACGATCAAGCCGTCGCCGCCGCCGGTCGTGAGTGTCCACTGGATCGTCGCCTCGAAGGTGGACGATTCGCCGCGGACCACCAGCGGGTTCCCGACCTCCTGGCCCGGGTACGGCCCCTCGATCATGATCAGCGCCCGGACGTTGTCGAAGTCGTCGCGCGTCAGGCCGTCGCCGACGATCACGCCGTGCGACAGGATCTCGTCGCGGGGCTCGCCGTCGATGTTGAACTTCACCCGGTCGAAACCGTCGAACTGCGTCACCGTGAACACCACCTGGGCGAGCTGCACTGTCTCCGCGAGCGTTCCACCGAGCGAGTTCTCGAACTCGCCCGAGAGATCGACCGTCGCGGTGGTGCCGTCGACGGCGATCCCGAGCACCCGCGTTCCCGCCGGGACGACGCTCAGCATTCCGATGTCGTCCTCGATCGAGTTCGTTCCGGCGAACAGGGCCTCGAGCGCATTGCGGACCGGGGTTTCCCCTGGCACCGTGCGGGCGCCCGCGCCCATCCGCTCCGCGGTGGCGGTGCCCGTGTTCTGCACCTCCCAGGCCCAGTACACGTTGACCAGCGTCGACGCCGCCGGTGGGTCGGTCGCCGGCGGGTCGGTGGCCGGTGGGGTCGTCGCGGGGGGTTCGGTGGCCGGCGGGTCGGTGGCCGGTGGGGTCGTCGCGGGGGGTTCGGTGGTCGGTGGGTCGGTCGCCGGCGGGTCGGTGGTCGGTGGGTCGGTCGCCGGCGGTTCGGTGCCGGGCGGTTCGGCCGTGGTCTCGACGGCGGTGCCGGGCGACGTGGTGTCGTCGCTTCCGCACCCGCCGGCGACCGGCGCGATCGCCAGGAAGGCCACCACCGCCGGTGCGAGCACACGGATACCACTTCCGGTCATGATCCAACCTCCCGGGTCGATCCCAGCATCTCATCGGCCAGCTGTGCCGCCCAGGGGAAAAGGACAGGTGCGGGGGGTGGTCACGACAACGCTCCGCGTCTCGACCGCCGTCGGCCGATACCGTTGTTCGGCGTCATGTCGTTCCGCATCGGTCAATTCGAGTTCTCGGCGCCGGTGGTCCTCGCGCCGATGGCGGGGGTCACCAACGCGCCGTTCCGCGCGTTGTGCCGGCGGTTCGCGCCCGGGCTGGCATACGTCAACGAGATGGTGATGGCCACGCCGGTCGTGCGCGGCAACGGCAAGACCGACCGGATGATCCGGTTCGCCGCCGACGAGTACCCACGGAGCCTCCAGCTCTACGGGAGCGACCCCGAGATCATGGGCCGCGCGGTGCACCTGCTCTGCGACGCCGGCCGCGTCGATCACATCGACCTCAACTTCGGGTGTCCGGCGGCGAAGGTCACCAGGCGGGGCGGCGGCGCCGCGGTGCCGGCTCGGCCGGAGTTGCTGCGGGCGGTGCTGCGGGCGGCGGTCACCAGCGCCGCGCCGTACGGCGTCCCGGTGACCGCCAAGTTCCGGATGGGCCTGTTCGACGATTGGCTCACCCACACGCGCACCGGTGAGGTCTGCGCCGAGGAGGGCGTCGCGGCGATCGCCCTCCACGCCCGCACCGTCGAGCAGCACTACTCCGGGGAGGCCCGGTGGGAGGCAATCGCCGAGCTGAAGGAGACGGTCGGCACGATCCCGGTCCTCGGCAACGGCGACATCTGGCAGGCGCACGACGCCGTCCGGATGATGGCGGCGACCGGGTGCGACGGGGTCGTCATCGGTCGCGGCTGTCTCGGACGCCCGTGGTTGTTCGGCGATCTGGTCGACGCGCTGTCAGGGCGTCCGGTGCGTGCGAGCCGGTCGCTCGGCGACGTGATGCGGGTGATGGCCGATCACGCGCGCCTGCTCGCCGCGCACATGGGCGAGGAGCACGCGATGCGCGACTTCCGCAAGCACACCGGTTGGTACGTCAGCGGGTACCCGGTCGGTCCCGAGGTGCGCCGGCGTTTCTCGATGACCAGGACGCTGATGGAGCTCGACGACATCCTCGCCGGGCTCGATCCGACGGCGGAGATCGTGCCGGGCGGTGAGCGGATCAAGCGCGGGCATACCAACGGCCCGATCCGGGTGGCCCTGCCCGCCGGCTGGCTCGACGACCACAAGGCGGCGAGCGATCGCCTCGCCGACGACCTCACCGTGCCCGACGACGGCCACGTCCTCGCGCTCTCCGGCGGATGATCGACCTCCCGCCGGGGACCCGGCTGGTCCTGGCGTCGGGCTCCCCTCGGCGCGCGGACCTGCTCGGTTCGGCCGGTCTCGCCGTCGAGGTGCGTCCGGCCGACGTCGACGAGACGATCGCCGAGGGCGAGTCGCCGGAGGCGTACGTCCTGCGGTTGTCGGCGGACAAGGCGCACGCCATGGCGGTACCCCACGCGATCGTCGTCGGCGCGGACACCACGGTCGAGATCGACGGCCAGGTGCTCGGCAAGCCGGTCGACGACGCCGACGCGCGTCGCATGCTCGAGCTGCTGTCGGGCCGGGTGCATCGCGTCCACACCGGCGTGACGGTCATCGGCGGGGAGCGCACGCTCCAGGCGCTCGTCAGCACCAGCGTCACGTTCGCCCGGCTCTCCGACGACACGATCGACTGGTACGTCGCCACCGGCGAGCCGATGGACAAGGCCGGCGGCTACGCGCTCCAGGGGGCCGGGGGCGCGCTGGTCGCCCGGATCGACGGCAGCGTGTCCAACGTGATCGGACTCCCGCTGGCCGAGACGCTCGACCTGCTCCGCACCGCGCGCACGGCCCCCTGAGCCCCCCGACGCCCCGGACCCGTCCGGCCCCCGCCCCCGGGATTTGTGTGACCGAACAGGTCGACTTCGGTGATGTTCGGTTACACAAATCGGCGGTCCGCCCCGGGATTTGTGTGACCGAACAGGTCGAGTTCGGTGATGTTCGGTTACACAAACTCGGTAGGGGCCGTTCGGGCGGATCGGGCACCGCCGGTCGTCGGGCGGGTCAGGTCGCGTCGTTCCAGTTCCAGTCGACGGCGGTGGCGTCGTACTCGTCGTCCCAGGTCCAGTCGTCGTCCCAGGCCCAGTCGTCGTCCCAGGCCCAGTCGTCGTCCGATGCCCAGTCGTCGTCCCAGGTCCAGTCGTCGTTCCAGGCCCAGTCGTCGTCCCAGGTCCATTCGTCGTACTCGGGTTCGTACTCGTCGAAGTCTTGGCCGGCGTCGGCGGGGAGTCGATCCGGGACCGGCGCGTCGGGGTCGGCCACCCGAGCCTCGATCCAGTCGGCAAAGGCCGCGACCTCGGCGTACACGCCCGGCGCCGCGCCGCCGCACTCCTCACCCCAACTCACGACGCCGGCCAACACCCGGCCGCGGGGGCTGTCGATCGTGAGCGGGCCGCCGCTATCGCCGTAGCACGAGTCGGCGCCGGTCCCGCCGGCACAGAGCTCATCGGCGGCGTCGATCTGCAACTGCCCGCGGCACGCGGCGTCGTCGACGATCGGGACGTCGGCCGACAGCAGGACACCAGGGCTGTCGTCGGCGTGCTCGCTCGTGACGCCCCAGCCGGTGACCCGGGCGGTCGTCGCCGCGGCGGTCTCGGCGGCGGTCGCCGGCTGGATCGGTGCGATATCGGGGGAGCGGTCGAACGGCCGGTCGAGCACCAGCATGGCGATGTCGGCGGTGCCCGTCTCGGCGTACTTCGCGTGCTCGACCACGGCGGCGACCTGTCGCGTCTGCCCACCGGGGCCGCCGAGGTTCGACACGCCGGCCCGGATCTGGACTCCGGCTTCCGGCGTCCCGACCACGCAGTGGGCGGCGGTGACGACGATCCGCTCGCTGATCAGGGTCCCTCCGCAGAACTGGCCCTCGCCGTCGACGAGCGCGACCTGCCACGGGTTGGCGCCTGCGCTGGTCGGCGTGCCGTCGACGATGGCGCTCGCCCGCGGCGCGCCGACGCCGATCGCTCCGGCGGTCAGCACGGTCGCCAGCACGACGTGTCGCCGCAGCATGCGCCCGAACGTGCTGCGGGCGCGCCGGGCTCGGTTGTTGTCGATCGGGCTGGTGCCCATCGTGCTGCCTCCTTCGTGAAGCTCGCCGGCTCTCGGCGATGCCGGGGTTCACGATGCGGCAGCGGTCTGTCGTCACCCTGAACGTTCCTGAACGGATGCTCAGGAACGCGCCGTCAGCGCGCGAGCGGCAGCGTGACGACGAACCGGGCGCCCCCGAGATGGCTGTCGTCGACGGCGATCGTCCCACCGTGCAACCGGCAGATCTGGGCGCACAGCGCGAGCCCGAGACCGCTCCCGCCGGCGTCGCGCGAGCGCGCCTCGTCGAGCCGGACGAAGCGCTCGAACACCCGCTCGCGATCGGCGACCGGGATGCCCGGCCCGTCGTCGTCGACGGTGAGCAGGGCCGAGCCGTGCGCCGCTGTCACGCCGACCTCGACCGTCGAGACGGCGTGGCGGCGGGCGTTGACCACGAGGTTGGTGACGAGCCGGTCGAGCTGGTGCGGATCGCCGACGACGTCGACCCGTCCGACGTGATCGGTGACGATGGTGACCCGGTCGTCGGGCGTGAGACGAGCCAGCGAGTCGAGGACGAGGTCGTCGAGCGGGATCGAGCGCGCCAGGTCAGGGCCGAGCACGTCGTCGTCGGACCGGGCGAGGAGCAGCAGGTCGTCGACGAGGGTCTGCATCCGCCTCGTCTCCGCGCGCAACGCCGCCGCGGTCGCGCCCCAGTCGGCGGTGTCCGGGTGCGCCAGATCGACGTCGAGCTGGGCGGCGATCGACGCCAGCGGGCTGCGCAGCTCGTGTGACGCGTCGGCGGCGAAGCGGCGCTGGCGGTCGGCGTCGCGCTCGATGCGGGCGAGCATCTCGTTCATCGTGGCCGCCAGCGCGGCGATCTCGTCGCCGGTGGCGGGCTCGGGGACGCGCCGATGGAGGTCCGTTCCGCTGATGTCCTCGACCTCCCGCCGGATCCGGTCGACCGGCCGCAGCGCGCGGCCCGCCATCACGTACACCAGCGCGCCGACGAGCAGGACGAGCAGCGGTCCGGCGATCAAGGCCGTGGTCCGGGCGCCGCGCGCCGTCCGCTCGACCCCCTCGGTCGACGCCGCGACGAACACGAACGTCTCGACGAACTCGTCGCTCTCGACGACCTCGACGGTGATCCCCCGCATCCGCTCCGACCCGACCACCGTGTCCAGCGCGGGGAACGAGACGTCGAACGGCCCGTCGTGCTGGCGGTAGAGCTCGACCAACCGCCGGCCATCGAGGTCGTCGGTCGACGAGAGGACGGTGCCGTCGACGTCGACGATCGCCGCTGTGGTCGACGGGTCGAGGCCGGCGCCGACGAACGGCACCAGCTCCTCGTCGGCGGTCTGGATCTCGATGTCGAGCGCCCGGGTCTCGATGCTGCGATCGACCTCGTCGCGCAACGACGCCCTGAGCAGCGCCACGCCCACCGCCGCGGCAACGGCGAAGACGACGGCGAACGCCGCCGCCGCGATCAGCGACGTCCGGAGCCGGACCGACATCGCTCAGCCGCCCGCCGCGTCGAGCCGGTAGCCGACGCCGCGGACCGTCTGGACGGCGTGCCGCCCGAACGGATGGTCGATCGCCTGCCGAATCCGCGAGACGTAGACCTCGACGATGTTCGGGTCGCCCTCGAACGCGTGGTCCCAGACGTTGGCGAGGATCGAGTCCTTCGACACGACGTTGCCGGCCTCGCGCATGAGGAACTCGAGCACCGCCATCGCCCGCGGCGACAGGTCGAGCGGGGAGTCGCCGCGCCACGCCCGGTGGCCGGCGGGGTCGAGACGCAGATCGCCGACCTCGATGACCGAACTTGCCGGCGCCTGCTGGGCCCGCCTGATCAACGCCCGCACCCGTGCGAGCAGCACGACGTAGGAGAACGGCTTGACGACGTAGTCGTCGGCGCCGGTGTCGAGCCCCTCGGCCTGGTCGAACTCGCCGTCCTTGGCGGTCAGCATCAGGATCGGGGTGTCGTCGCCGGCGGCCCGCAGCCGAGCGCACAGCTCGTAGCCGTTGATGCCGGGGAGCATGATGTCGAGGACGATGACCGCGTACGGGTTGTTCTCGGCCAACCAGAGGCCGTCGGTCCCGGTCGCCGCGACGTCGACCGCGAAGCCGTCGGCCTCGAAGCCCCGCTTGAGCGACGTCGAGATCCCGATCTCGTCCTCGACCACCAGCAACCGCACGTCGTCAACCGTACGACCCAGGGCTGTCACGAACCTGAACGGCGGGTCAGGACCGTGACGCTGCGTCGCGCGCTGCCTGCTCGACGCGTTCGACGTACGTCGGCCACCAACCGTCGTCGACGTCGGGCAGGTTGCCGACGCCTTCGCGGTGACCGGTCGACCCGTCGATCCGCTCCCGCAGGATGTCGGCGTGGCCGGCGTGCCGGTTGGTCTCGGCGATCATGTGCACGATGATCCAGTGCAGGGTCACGGGGTTGACGTCGGCGGGCCACCACGGGACGGTTCCCGTGGCGTCGAGCGCCAGTTCGGCGATGGTTGCGTCGGCGTGGGCGGTCGCCCGGCGGTAGAGCGCGAGGATGTCCTCGCGCGTCTCGTCGGCACGGGCATACATGTCCTCGTTCGGTTCCTCGTCGCGGCCGTCCCACGCGAACCGCTCGCCGTGCGGGCGGTCGAAGGCCTCGCCGAAGTAACCGAGCTCGACGACGGCGAGATGCTTCACCAGCCCGAGCAAGTTGGTGCCGGTGGCGGTCAGTGGCCGTCGCACGTCGTACTCGGACAAGCCCGCCAGCTTCCACACGAGCGCATCCCTGGCGCTCTGCAGGTAGTGATGCAGCATGTCCTTGGAATCGGTCGGTTGCATCGACCGATCATCCCAGACGACTCGATCGCCGGCCCGTCCGAGCGGCCCAAATCGCCGATTAGCACTCTCGGGTGGCGGTTGCCAACGGCGTGTGATGGCGCATAGGATTAGCAGTCGCTCGTAGCGAGTGCTAACGAGCGTCAATCCATCCGTGAGAATCGCCATTGGAGGCCTGTACTCATGAACCTGAAGCCGCTGGACGACCGCATCGTGGTCCGTCCCAACGAGGCGGAGACCCAGACCGCGTCTGGTCTCGTCATCCCCGACACCGCCAAGGAGAAGCCGCAGCAGGGCGAAGTCCTCGCTGTTGGCCCCGGTCGGCGCTCCGACACGTCGGGTGAGCTGATCCCCGTCGGGATCGACGTCGGCAACACCGTCCTCTATTCGAAGTACGGCGGCACCGAGGTCGCCGTCGACGGCGAAGACCTGCTCGTACTCAACAGCCGCGACGTCCTTGCGATCGTCGAGAGCTGAGAAGGGATCCACAACATGGCAAAGATTCTCAAATTCGACGATGAGGCGCGCCGCGCCCTCGAGGCCGGCGTCAACAAGCTCGCCGACGCCGTACGCGTGACGATCGGCCCGAAGGGCCGCAACGTCGTGCTCGACAAGAAGTTCGGCGCTCCG
>JBFGCT010000098.1:0-15096 GCA_041581055.1 Ilumatobacteraceae bacterium
CTCGAAGACGTCGGCCTCGGGTGGTGCCCCGTGGACCTCTGGCTGCTCGATCCTCATGAACATGTCACGCATCACATCCACCGATGCGGGCAGGAGACCGATCATCAACGGCGGCGTGTGGTGGGGCAGCAGCTCCGGGTACTTCGGCATCCAGTCCGTGGTGTCGTACCTGGGCTCTCCGCCGATCGCGAGCAGGAGGTTCGTGGCGAGGGCGGCGTGCAGCATCTCCTCGACGACGATGCTGCGCAGGAGAAGGGCAGCCTCGGACGACTGGTCTTCGATCGAATGAAGGGCATAGAGATAGGGCGGGATCGTCGAGAGTTCGACCTGGATTGCCAGCTCCACGTGCTCCCTGAGATCTCGCACGGTGTCGATGGGCATGGATGCACCTGCAATTCCGGTCCGGTGGCACCGAGCCACGGCCCTCTTAGACTCACCCGTTATAGCCGGGAGGGGTCATGCGAATCAAAGGGGTCATCTGGGTCGGGTCGGTGGCCGACGACCAGACGTTCCACGACGACATCGAGGCGTATTGCAGCCCGATCAGCTGCCGGCCGGGCGACTCGATCGGCCTGCACGTGTCGACTCGAAGCGAGTCGTATGACGTGCGGGTCGAGCGCTGGGGCGCGACGCGCGAGATCGTCTGGAGCGCCCCCGATCTGACGGGAGCCTTCGTGCCGCCGCCCGCCGACGCCGATTCGCGCGGCTGCGGGTGGCCGAGTGCGGTCGAAGTCCCGGTGTCCGCCGCGTGGCGGTCGGGGTTCTACCTCGCGACGTTCACGGCCCATGGCGCGTTGCCCAACCGGGCGACCGCCCACGCCTGCTTCGTCGTGCGCGGTGCGACCGAGACGGGGCGCCGGAACCGCGCGCTGCTGGTCTTGGCGACCAACACGTGGAACGCGTACAACACCTGGGGCGGGCGCTCCCTCTACACCGGTGGCTCGGCGGTGTCGTTCGCCCGCCCGTTCGGGCGAGGCATGCTCTGCCGGCCCGAGGTCGACCGGGACGATCGCAAGGCCCGCCCCGTTCGGTGGGGCGAGGAGCCCGACGCCGACGGTTCGATCTTCCAGCGGTACCGGACCGATCACGCCTATCCCTCTGCGATCGGGTCGGCCGGCTGGTTCACCCACGAGCGGCGGTTCGTCGAGTGGGCGGAGGCCGCCGGCTACGAGTTCGACTACGCGGTCTCCGCCGACCTGGACCGCGATCCGCAGGCGCTCGACGGCTACGACCTGGTGGTCGGCGTCGGCCACGACGAGTACTGGTCGGCCGGCCAGCGACAGGCGGTCGAGGGGCACATCGCCGGCGGCGGCCATTTCGCCAGCTTTTCGGGCAACACGATGTTCTGGCAGGTCCGGCTGGAGGACGGGGACTCCGACGCTCACCGCTGGACCACCATGGTGTGCCACAAGTACACCGCGCACGTCGACGACCCCGCGGTCGCCGACGGCCGGCCGGAGTCGATGACCGGCATGTGGGCCGACCCGCTGGTCGGGCGGCCGGAGTGGGCGATCCTCGGCGCCGGCTCGGCGTTCGGGCTGTACCACCGCTTCGGCAACGCCACGCCGCGCGGCGTCGGTGGCTTCGTCGTCTACCGCGCCGACCACTGGCTGCTCGATGGCGCCGGCCTGCGGTACGGCGACGTGCTGGGCGCGCGGCACGGCGTCGTCGGGTACGAGACCGTCGGCTGCCCGATCGCCTTCGACGAGTTCCAGCTGCCGATCGCCGCCGACCGGGCCGGCCTGCCCGCCGACATCGAGATCGTCGCCGTCACCCCGTCGAGCAATCTCGGCGTCGGCGACTACCCGAAGTCGATCGCCGCGCTCAGCGACCAGGGTGACCTGGAGTTCATCGCCACGCGGCTCTACGGCGACGCCGGCGACGCCAACCTGGCGCGGGTCAGGCACGGCAACGCGGTGGTGCTGACGTGCCGGCCCAACGGCGTCGACGGTGGCGAGGTCGTCACGGTCGGCACGACCGATTGGGTCTTCGGTCTCGCCGCCGACCCCGCCGTCGCCAGGGTGACGGCGAACGTGCTCGACCGCTTCATCGGCTGAGCTCGTGGCGGCCGAGCCGGTACAGCACGTGCGGTCGGAGCGGGTGCCCGGCGGACAGCGCCGGATGCTCGAAATCATCGCCCGGGTCGTGCCGCATGCCGATCTTCTCCATCACCCGCCGGGATCGGACGTTGACCGTGGCGGTGAACGACACGATCTCGTCGAGGCCAACACGATCGAAGCCGTCCAGCGCCGCGGCCCGGGCGCCCTCGGTGGCGTAGCCGTGGCCCCAGAACCGGTGGGCGAGGCGCCAGCCGACCTCGACCGCCGGCGTGAAGTGGGCCTCGAACTCGGCCGGCCAGAGGCCGACGTAGCCGGCGAACCCTCCGCTGTCGATGAGTTCGACGGCCCACAGGCCGAAGCCCCGGTCGTCGAATGCCGCCTCGATGCGATCGACGAACGCGTCGCTCTCGGCGGCCGTCAACGGTGCGGGGAAGTGCTCCATCACCTGCGGGTCGCCGTTCATCGCGGCGAAGGGCGGCCGGTCGGCTCGCCGCCATCGGCGGAGGCGGAGGCGCTCCGTCAGCAGCTCGGGTGGGGCGACGGTGGTCTCGTCACCGGCCGTCACCGGCCGGCCCCGGCCTCGTGGCGGCGCCAGGCGAGACGCGCCGCCGCCAGGTCGGCGAGGGCGAACCCGGCGGACTTGAACAACGTGATCTCGTCGTCACCGGTCCGGCCGGGGTGCCCGCCGCCGACGAGCGCTTTGAGATCCGCGGCAACCGACGACTCCGAGATCACACCGGCGGCCACCGGCTGCGCCAGATCGCCCGACGCGAGCGCGCCGGCGACGGTGTCGACGAAGAGCGTCGCCCGGGTCACCGCGACGTCGTCGGACTCGCGCATGTCGGCGCGGAAGCTGCCGACCAGGTCGAGATGGGCGCCGGGGTGGAGGTCGGCGCCGTGCACCAGCGGCTCGGTCGCGCCCGTGACGCACGAGACGATGTCGGCGTCGCGCACGCTGGCCGCGAGGTCCGCCGACGGGCGGGCGGGGAGCCCGAACGACGCCAGTTCGGCGGCGACCGAGGCGGCCGCCGACCCGTCGCGCCCCCAGACCTCGATCACGTCGAGGTCGCGGACGACGGCGAACGCGTTTGCCATGTTCGGCGCGAGCTGGCCGGTGCCGACCACGAGCAGGCGCCGCGCGTCGGCCCGGCTGAGCCGCTCGGCGGCGAGGGCCGAGATCGCCGCCGTCCGGCGGGCGGTCAGCTCGTCGCCGTCGAGCACGGCCAGGACGCGCCCGTCACCGCCGTCGAAGAGGAGGTAGGCGGCGTTGATCGTCGGCACCGGCGTACCGGCGTTGCTCGGGCAGTACGTCACCGCTTTCACGCCGACCACGTCGCCGACGATCCAACTCGGCATGATCAGGAGCGACCCGGTGCCGCCGTCGGGCAGCTCGAGGTCGTGCACGTGGCGCTCGGGGGCCTCGGCGCCGTCGGCCCGCAGGATCGCGCCGATCGCCCCGATCAGATCCCGCCACGGGGTGCCGGCCCGCACGTGATCGGCGTCGAGCACCGCGACCTCAGCCATCGCAGTCGCCCCGGTCGGACACGGCGAGCCGGTACAGCGTGCCGCCGGGCACGACGTCCACCGTGTTCAGGTCGACCAACTCGGCCAGATCGGGTCGGAGCTCGGCTGGCCCCACGCCGCGGGTGTTGTCCAGCCCGGAGAACCACGCGAGGTAGGTGTCGCCCTCGCACACGGCGGCCACCGTGTCGGCCGGGGACAGTGGAAAGTGGCTGTTGCCGGGTTGCGGCCGGGTGAACGCGAGGCGGATTGGGAAGTGGCCGGTGTGCCACCAGACGCGCTGCGGGCTGTTGGTGAGCACGCTGACGTCGTCGGGCAGGTCTTCGACGAGGTCGTACAGCCGTGGCGAGAAGCTCTCCGGGTTGCCGGCCGACCCGCCGAGGCGATCGGGAGCGTCGCGCGCCGCGTTCGCACCCTGGAAGCTCCAGAGGACCGCGCCGACGAGCGCAGCCCCGAGCAGCGCTCGATCGCCGTTGAGCCGGTTGACGGCGACCACCGCGAAATAGACGACGGGGATCAGTGCCGGAAACATGATGCGCGACTCGATGTGGGTTCCGGTGAACGCCCGCGAGACCGTCGGCACGATGATCGACGTGAGCGCGAACGTCGCCATCGCGACGTCGAGGAGGTCGACCGGTCGCCGGAGGAACGTGATCGCCGCGGCGACCAGCACGCCGGCGAGCACCAGGTAGCCGGCCGGTTTCGTCAGATCGCCGACGGTGTCGACGTCGGTCACCAGCCGCCCGAGGGCCGTCACGACCTGCTCGACGAGCGCCGTGGGCGACTCGCCCGCCCCGCCCTCGAAATGGGGGCCGAGGGGCTCGCCGGTGGCCACGAGGTTGCGGATGACCCACGCCGACGCCAACACCCCGGCCGGTCCGAGGTAGGCGACGGAGTTCCTGAGCACGGCCCGCCGACCGCCATCCGCCGCCCCGACGGCGACCACGACGAGACCGGTCGCGACGAGTCCGGCGCCCGCGTAGCGGGTGAGAAAGCCGATCCCGGCGACGGCGCCCGCCGCGGCCGATCGGCGGAGGGTCACCTCGGGCCGGTTGAGCACGGTCAGTGTCAGCAGCGAGAGCGCCGCGTAGGGCGTCTCGCTCCACACCGTCGACTCGACGCGGACGACCGCTTGCGACAGGACGAACGCGGTCGATCCGACGACGGCGACGCCCGGCCTCACGCGCGACCAGAGCAGTCCGGCGAACAACGCCGCCGCGACCGCCGCGCACGCGGCCCCGACGATCGACGCCCAGACGAGGCTTCGGCCGCCGAGCGTCAACAGCACCGGGAACACCGGAGGGAAGTGGGTGAGCGGCTCGCCGGTGAAGTCGACGAAGCCGTCGAGGTCGCGCAGGCTCTCGGCCGCCGACAGGTAGGTGATCGAATCGGGGGAGAGCATCGGGTCGTCGCGGGTGGCGGTCAACACGACGATCGCGGCGAGCAGACCGACCGCCAGCTGGAGGGGCAGCGCCCGGAGTCGGGGAGAGGGGCTGGTTTGGTCGGTTCCGGCCACAAGCGTTTCGATGTCGGCGATCGTATTGTCTTCGGGTGGAGCTCGAACGCGGCGCCCGACGCGGTCGAGCCGCGATGCTGGACCACACTGTTCGCCGACCGGAAGGCACACCATGACCCATGATCTCGTGATCCGCAACGGCGCCGTCGTCGACGGGACCGGCACGGCGCCGAGGGACGCCGACGTGGCGATCGACGGTGACACGATCGTCGCCGTCGGCGCCGTCGCCGAGGTCGGCGCGCGGGAGATCGACGCGACCGGTCACCTGGTCACACCGGGGTTCGTCGACATCCACAGTCACCTCGACGCGCAGGTCGGGTGGGATCCGCTGCTGACGCCGTCGAGCAATCACGGCATCACCACCGTGCTGCTCGGCAACTGCGGGGTCACGTTCGCGCCGTGCAAGCCCGCCGATCGCGAGATGCTGGCGACGATGATGGAGAGCGTCGAGGACATCCCGGCGCACGCCATCCTCAGCGGGCTGCCGTGGACGTGGGAGAGCTACGGCGAGTACCTCGACGCGGTCGACGGCATGGCGCCGGCGATCAACGCGGTCGGCCTTGTCGGCCATTGCGCCGTCCGGCCGTACGTGATGGGGGAGCGCGGCGTGGCCGATGTGGCGACCGACGCCGAGCGGGCGACGATGGCCGGCCTGGTGGCCGAGGCGCACGCCGACGGCGCGGCGGGGTTCTCCACGTCGCGGTTCCCGCACCACTACCTGCCCGACGGCCGGCTCGTGCCGGGAACCGAGGCGGAACCTGATGAGCTGATCCAGATCGCGGAGGCGATGGGGCCCACCGGCCTGATGCAGGCGGTGCCGAACATCGACGACATGCGCGGCGAGCTGGCGATGTTGCACCGCATCGCCAAGGCGTCGAAGGGTCGTGTCCTGTTCTCGACCGGCGTCAGCGAGGACCCGGGCTCGGGCAAGCTGATGGCGGGCGTCGTCGACCGGATGCGCGCCGACGGCTGCGAGGTCACCGCGGCCTGCATCCCCCGCCCGTCGGGGCTGGTCGTCGGCCTGCAGAACGAGACGTTGTGGCGCGGCGGCGCCTGGGACGATCTCCGGTCGATGTCGTTCGAGCAACGGCTCGAGGCGATCGAGGACGGCGCGATGCGGGCGCGGCTCCTCGCCGCGGCCGAGACCCATCCGCCGATGAACCCGGCGAAGTGGGTCTTCCCGCTGGGGCTCGGGCTGCCGGAGTACACCGGCGGCCCGGACGAGAGCCTCGACGCGCTGGCGTCCGCGGCCGGCGAGCGCCCGGCCGAGACCTACCTGCGAATGTTGCGTGAGTCGAACGGCGCGGCGCTGTTCACCGTCCGGTTCTTCAACCGCAGCATGGAGGCGCTCGAGGACGTGCTGACCGCGGACTGGGTGTTGCCGGGGCTCGGCGACGCCGGCGCCCACGTCGGCCAGATCATGGACGCCGGCTGGACCACGTTCGTCATGCGCTACTGGGGGCGCGAGCGCGGCGTGTACTCGACCGAGGAGGCGGTGCGGCGGATGACGTCGGCGCCGGCCGAGGTGATCGGGGTGACCGACCGCGGCACCCTCGAGGTGGGCAAGCGGGCCGACGTCAACGTGATCGACCTCGACAACCTCCACGAGCACACGCCCGAGTACGTCCGCGATTTCCCGGGCGGCGCCGGACGATTCGTGCAGCGGGCGACCGGGTTCGTGGCGACGGTGTGCAACGGCGCGGTGGTCCTGGAGCACGATCGGCACACCGGCGCCCGCCCGGGGCGGGTGCTACGCACGCCATGAGCCTGCCTTTTTCGCAGAGGATGATGCTGCGGTTTCGACGTGGGTGGATCAACACGATGCACCGCGATCGCAGCGTGCGCATGCAGAAGGTGTTCTCGATCATGTACGACCAGAAGATCTGGCGCGGCGGATATCCCGAGACCGGGAGTGGCAAGGGTTCCACGCTCGCATCGACGCGATCGACAAGCGAGTTCATCGAGCGCGTCCTGGCCGAGTTCCCGATCCGTTCGATCGTCGACATCGGCTGTGGTGAGATGAACTGGCAGCAGCACCTACGCCTCGAGTCGATCGAGCGCTACCACGGCGTCGATGTCGTCCGCAGCGTGATCGACGGGAATCGGGCACGCTTCAGAGCCGATCCCCGATTCTCGTTCAGTTGCGAGGACGCCTCGGTCTACCGGCCGACCGGTTTCGATCTCGCGATCGCGCGCGAGGTCATGATCCATCTCTCGTTCGACACCACGAACGCGATCCTCGCGAACCTCGCCGACTGCCGGTTTCTCATCGCCACGTATCATCCCGGCCGCGAGAACACGGACATCCGAGACGGTGGCTTCTACCTCATCAACCTGCTCGCACCGCCGTTCAGCCTTCCCGAGCCGATCGTCAGCGACGTCGAGGACGGTCAACCGGGGCGTCGCATCGGTCTCTGGGACCTCACCTCCCGCGGCGGTTGATCGCGGGGTTTGAGGCGACCGTGGGCGGGAAACCTCCTGGCTCGTGTTCACTTGCACCGATGCGACACCCGATGACCATCCGCCGCGTCGACCTGGGCCCCGCGGCGCGGCGTCGGAACCGGCGATGAGGCGCTGGATCGGCGAACCGTCGCCGCTCGGCGCGGCCTACGACGGATCGGGCACCAACTTCTCGGTCTTCTCCAGCGTCGCCGACGGCGTCGAGCTGTGCCTGCTCGACGAGCACGGCGGCGAGGCCCGCGTCGCGCTCGACGAGGTCGACGGGCACTGCTGGCACGCGTTCCTGCCCGACGTCCGCCCCGGCCAGCGGTACGGCTACCGCGTCCACGGGCCGTGGGACCCGGCGGCCGGTCAGTGGTGCAACGAGCACAAGCTGCTGCTCGACCCGTACGCCAAGGCGGTCGAGGGGGTCATCGACTGGGACCCTGCCTGCTTCGCATACGACTTCGACGACCACGACCGCAAGAACACCGCCGACAGCGCCCCGCACGTCTCCAAGGGCGTGGTGCACGACCCGTTCTTCGACTGGGGCTACGACCGTCCGCCACGGACGCCACTCCACGAGACCGTGATCTACGAGACGCACGTGCGCGGTCTGACGATGCGCCATCCCGACGTGGCCGACCATCTGCGCGGCACGTTCGCGGGGGTCGCCCACCCGGCGATCGTCGAGCACCTCACGTCGCTCGGCGTCACCGCCGTCGAGCTGATGCCCGTCCACCAGTTCCTGCAGGACCATCACCTCGCCGAGCGCGGGCTGAGCAACTACTGGGGATACAACACCACCGCCTACTTCGCGCCGCACAACGAGTACGCGTCGGTCGGCCACCACACCGCCGTCCAGGAGTTCAAGACGATGGTCAAGACGCTCCACGCGGCGGGGATGGAGGTCATCCTCGACGTCGTCTACAACCACACCGCCGAGGGGTCGCATCTCGGCCCGATGCTGTCGATGCGCGGCCTCGACAACCACGCGTACTACCGGTTGATGGAAGACGATCCGCGCTACTACCGCGACTTCACCGGCACCGGCAACAGCATGAACGTGCGCCACCCGCACGTGCTCCAGCTGATCATGGACTCGCTGCGGTACTGGGTGACCGAGATGCACGTCGACGGGTTCCGCTTCGACCTCGCCTCGACGCTGGCCCGCGAGCTGCTCGAGGTCGACCGGCTGTCGGCGTTCTTCGACCTGATCCAGCAGGACCCGATCGTGTCGCAGGTCAAGCTGATCGCCGAGCCGTGGGACATCGGCGAGGGCGGCTACCAGGTCGGCAACTTCCCGCCGCTGTGGTCGGAGTGGAACGGTCGCTACCGCGACTCGATCCGCGACTTCTGGCGCGGCGAGCCGGCGTCGCTCGGCGAGTTCGGGTCGCGTTTCACGGGCAGCTCCGATCTGTACGAGAGCGACACGCGGCGCCCGACCGCGTCGATCAACTTCGTCACCGCCCACGACGGGTTCACACTCGCCGACCTCGTCGCGTACCACGAGAAGCGCAACGCCGCCAACGGCGAGGACAACCGCGACGGCGAGTCGCACAACCGGTCGTGGAACTGCGGGGCGGAGGGGCCGACCGACGACGCCGTCGTCAACGAGCTGCGCGCCCGTCAGCGGCGCAACATCTTCCTCACGCTGTTGCTGTCGCAGGGCGTGCCGATGATCCTCGGCGGCGACGAGTTCGGGCGCACGCAGCACGGCAACAACAACGCCTACTGCCAGGACAACGAGACCTCGTGGTACGACTGGGAGTCGGCCGACCGGCCCTTCCTCGACTTCTGTCGGCACGTCGTGCGGCTCCGCCGCGACCACCCGGTGTTCCGTCGCCGTCGTTGGTTCCAGGGCCGCCCGATCCGCGGCGTCGACGACATGGCGTGGTTCCGCCCCGACGGCGCCGAGATGACCGAGCAGGACTGGTCGGAGGTGCCGACGCTGGCCGTGGGCGTCTTCCTCAACGGTCAGGCGATCGCCCAGCCGGACCGCTTCGGCCGCCGCGTCAGCGACGAGAGCTTCCTGGTGCTGTTCAACGCCGGGCCCGACCCGATGTCGTGGAAGCTGCCCGGGCGGAGGTGGGGGAGCAGTTGGATCGCCGAGCTCGACACCGCGGATCCGGGGGCGCGGCAACGGTCCCATGGCGCCGGGCGCACGGTCGACCGGCCGGCGCACTCGGTCCTGGTGCTGCGCCAGCGCGCCGCACACCCCGCTCCAGGCGTCAGCGGCGCCGACGGCCGCGTGCGGTGAACCGCTCGACGTCGGCGCGGTGGCCGGCGATCACGATCAGATCGCTCCCGTCGAGCACGGTGGTGCGCTCGGCGTAGGTGAACTGCCCGCCGGCCGGCTTCACGCAGACCACGGTCACCTTGTAATCGGCGCGCAGATCGGACTCGCCCAGCGCCACGCCGACGAACGGCTCCGGGGTGATCAGCTCGGCGAGCACGAAGTCGTCGTCGAGCGCGAAGTACTCGAGCATCTGGCCGGTGACGAGGTGGGCGACCCGGTTGCCCATCTCGGCCTCCGGGAAGACGACGTGGTGGGCGCCGACGCGTTGCAGGATCCGCCCGTGCGGGTCGGTGATCGCCTTGGCCCAGATGTTCTTGACGCCGAGGTCGACGAGCGCGGCCGTTGTCAGCACGCTCGCCTCGACGCCGGTGCCGATGCACACGACGGCGGTCACGGCGTCGGCCACGCCGATCTGGCGCAGCACCCGCTCGTTGGTCGTGTCGGCCTGCACCACGTGGGTGAGCACGCCGCTGTGCTCCTGCACGCGCTGCTCGCTGAAGTCGACGCCGAGCACCTCGTGACCCATCTCGACGAGCGTGTTGGCGAGCGACGACCCGAACCGGCCGAGCCCGATGACGACGATCTCGCCCTGGTGTTCGACGTGGCTGAGGGTCAGGCCTCCCAGCACGTTGTGGATGATCCTCTCGGTCATGCGGCGCCTCCTCGGGTGGGCCGACGGTGACGGCCGTCAGCCGATGATCGGTCGTTCTTCCGGGTAACGGTACGTGTGCGCCCGGTGGCGCAACGCCAGCGCGGCGACCATGGTCACCGGGCCGACCCGGCCGGCGAGCATCACGAGGACCAGCAGGAGCTGGCCCGAACCGGGGAGCGCGCCGGTGATCCCCGTCGAGAGCCCGACCGTGCCGAACGCCGACGCCGCCTCGAACAGCGTGCTCTGCAGGTCGAACGGCGAGATCGTCGTCAGCAGCACGGCCGTGCTGAAGACGAGGCCGACCGACAGCAGCGCCACCGTCATCGCCTGGCGGACGACGGCGGTCGGGATGCGCCGGTGGAACACGTTGACGTCGGCGTCGCCGCGCACCTCGGACCACACGGCGAAGAAGAGGATGGCGAACGTCGTCACCTTGATGCCGCCGCTCGTCGACGCCGGCCCGGCGCCGACGAACATCAGCGCCGTCGTGATCAGCAGCGTCGGCTCCCGCATCGCGCCGATGTCGACGGTGTTGAAGCCGGCCGTCCGCGGGGTCACACCCTGGAACCACGCGGCCTGCAGCTTGTCCCAGACGCCCATCGGGCCGAGCGTCGCGGCGTTCGTCCATTCGAACAGCAGCACCGACAGCGGGCCGACGACGAGCAGAGCCGCGGTGGCGACCAGCGTGATGCGGGTGTGCAGGCTCCAGCGCCGGGGCCGCACCCGCCGGCGAAGCTCGACGAGGATCGGGAAGCCGAGACCGCCGACGATGAAGGCCGCCGTCACCGGGAACACGACGAGCGGGTTCGCCGCGAACCGGGTGAGGCTGTCGGAGAACAGCGAGATGCCGGCGTTGTTGAAGCCCGAGACCGCGTTGAACACGGCGTTGTACGCGGCGGGCCCGGCGCCGATGTCGTCGGCCATCACGAGCGGGACGAAGAGGACGACCGCCACCGACGCCTCGACGGCGAGGGTGATCTTGGCGATCGCCCCGATCAGCGATCGGACCTCGCCCATGTCGACGGCGCCGATCTCGGCCTGGGCGAGCATCCGCTGCCGCAGCCCGACCCGGCGGGCGGTGACGATCGCCAGCACCGAGCCGATCGTCATGATCCCGAAGCCGCCGATCTGGATCAGCGCCAGCAGGACGAGCTCGCCGAACAGCGAGAACACCGACACGTCGACCGTTCCCAGCCCGGTCACCGTGCTCGCCGACGTCGAGGAGAACAGCGCGGCGCGCCAGCCGGGGTGGGCGACGCCGCTGTCGACCGCGATCGGCAGCCGGAGCAGCAGCGTGCCGACGAGGATCAGCAGGACGAACGCGCCGACGACCAGCTGCGCCGGATTGCGTGTGGCGCCCACGACCCGGCCGATGACCACGGATCGGCACACTATCCAAGCCGGCGACCCGCGCGCCGCGCCGCGCCGGTCAACCCGCTTGACAAGCACGCTGGGGGGCGGAAGGATCACGGCTGGTACCGGTCCGTTTTCGAGTCACCAATCAGATCACGGTCGACGGGGGGCACGTGTCGAACATCGCAGGAAAGGCGTACGCGATGAACGTCGTGACGCCGACCGGCTGGCGCTTCGGCCTGGCCAACCGGGTGATCTTCTGGGCCGCGCGGACGATCCTCGAGAAGAAGCTGAGCGGCCTGCTCACCCTGTCGCTGATCCACTACGCCCGCTGGGCGATCGTCAGCCCGAAGGAATTCCCGAACCTCGGCGAGGGGCAGCCCGAGGAGGACATCGGCTACACCTACGAGTTCTTCTTCAGCAACTTCAACGGGAGCTGGGACCAGTACATCGACTCGTTCTCGATGTCGATCTCCGGCGGCCTCGACACACTCTGGTACTCCAACGTCAACTATCCGAAGTCGGTCCCGATCGAGTCGTTCCACCGCTACATCACCGCCAACCAGATCCAGACCGACTACTACTACAACGCGTATCCGCTCGCCGCGTCCAACGACGTCAAGGCCGGGCGCCGCGTCCGCGCCGCCCTGTCGGATCTGGCCGAGGTCGCCGAGCACGGCACCGACGAGGCGTTCCAGGCCGCCTACACCCGGGCGCTGCTCGGCCTGCAGCACGACCTCGGTCGGCTGGAGGAGACACCGATCGTGAGCCTCGCGCACGCCGCCGCCACCGAGCGCCACCGGGTCGAGGCGTTGCGCTGATGCGTTCCGAACTCGTCGGCAAGAACTCGGCCGGCCGCATGTACGGGCTGACCGCCTTCTGCCCGATCAAGCTCGGCACGCCCGACGAGCAGGATCGATCACGCGAGTCGCTGGTGCGCGAGACGCTGGCCGGGCTCGCGGTCGACGAGGACAGCCTCTTCGCCCGGGTCCCCGACACCTACTTCGCCCGGTTCTACGTGCTCAAGGACGTCTTCTACGAGAGCCGGCCGGCGAAGCAGGAGCATCTCAAGTCGCAGTACTTGATCTTCGTCACCGACTTCCACGGCGATCTCCGCCCCCACCTCCGACGGATGTGGGATCACGCCGAGGACGAGATCCGCAAGATCTGGGAGCACTGCGTCGCCTTTCACGCGGTGGACGCCGCCGGATTCGCGTCCTACATCGAGCGCTGTCAGGTCGACAACGCCCTGGTCTTCAACGGATCGACCGACGAGCCGCTCGCCGAGCAACTCAAAGGGCTGTACCTGAAGCAGCAGTTCGGCGAGTTCGCGGCGACGCATCAAGGCCTGCCGCCGGCCGAACTGCGGCAGCGGTTCCGCGAGTTCCTCGGGCGTGTGCGGATCGACGACCTCGCCGGCCCGACGTGGCGCCCGGGCGCGTGCTCACTCACGAACGTGACGGTCGACTGATGGCCACGTTCGAGATCACCACCGGGATCGACCTGCACGACATCCAGGGGAACACGCTCAAGGGCTACGGCCGGTACGGGTTCCCGTACGCGCGGTACGTCTGCTACCGCGTCAACAGCGAGGAGGCCGGCCGGGCGTTCGTCGGCGGCCTCGTCCCGCTGGTCACGACCGCGGCGCCGTGGACCCGCTACGGCAAGGTCATCCAGGGAACCAAGAAGCCCGACGCCACGACGAACGTCGCCTTCACCCATCATGGCCTGCGGTGGCTCGGACTCCCGGAGAAGTCGCTGTTGAGCTTCCCGGAGGACTTCGCGATGGGGATGCGGGCGCGGACGAGGATCCTCGGCGACGACGGCCGCAGCGCGCCCGAGCACTGGGATCCGATCTGGCACTCCGACACCAACGTCCAGCCGGTCCACATCCTCGTCACGATCAACGCGAAGACCGTCGCCCACCGCGAGGCGCGCTATCAGGAGGTCACCGCCGCGCTCGACGCGGCCAACGGCGGCTCGGCCGACGGCGTCGTGCGACTGTCCGGCCATCGCTCCGCCGACGGCGACGATGGCGAGTACCAGGACGCCGCGGCGCTGCGCGGCCCCAGCGGCGCCTTCGGCCCCAAGGAGCACTTCGGCTACACCGACGGGATCGGCGACCCGTACTACGCCAGGTCCGGCAGCCACAAGTTCTACGTCGTCGGCGGGGGGAAGCGCGTCCGCGGCAAGCCGGCCGACACCGAGGAGGGGTGGGACCCCCTCGCCACCGGTGAGCTGCTCCTCGGTCATGTCGACGAGGCAGACGAGTACCCGGCCGCCCCGATCCCGACCGCGCTCGCCAAGAACGGGACGTATCTGGTGTACCGCAAGCTGCACCAGAACGTGCGCGCCTTCGACGAGTTCATCCGAGACCAGGGCGCCCTCTACGGCGATCCCGAGCTGTTCGCCGCCAAGCTGGTCGGGCGGTGGCGCAACGGCGCGCCGCTCTCGACCTTCTCCACCGAAGCCGAAGCCGACGCGTTCATCGCCGAACTCGGGCAGGCCAACGCGGCGCGGTTCGGCAAGGACAAGGCCGTCGCCGCCGCGGCCAAGGAGCGCTACTACGACTTGAAGCGGCAACTGATGGCGTTCGACTTCCGAGAGGACATCGATGGGGCCCGCTGCCCGGTCGGCTCGCACATCCGCCGCACCAATCCCCGGGGCGCGCTCGAGTTCGGCGTCGACGGGGCGTTCGAACGACCGGGCGCGCTCGTCGACCGGCGACGGCTCGCCCGCCGCGGGCTGCCGTACGGCGACTCGACCGACCGCTCCCGCGACGACGGCGACCACGGCATCATCTTCATGGCGATCGGCGCGAGCATCAGCCGCCAGTACGAGTTCGTGCAGCAGCAGTGGGTCAACTACGGCAACGACTTCCGACTGGCCAGCGACCGCGATCCGATCCTCGGGAACCAGAGCGATGACGGCGGCCGGCTGGTCATCGAAGCCGACCCGGCCGGCACGACGCCGCCGTTCTTCTGCAACGCGGTGCCGCGGTTCGTCGAGACCCGCGGGGGCGACTACTTCTTCCTGCCGAGCCTGACCGCGCTCGCCCGCATCGCGCGCGGCGACATCGACCCGACGTAGCCGCCGCCGAGCGGCGCCGAGTCGTCGGCGCGGTCGGTGGTTCGATTCGCCCGCGATGAGCCGCTGGACGAAGAACGTGGGTCAGAATGTCCACTCCAGAACAAATCGTCCACGAACCCTCCCCCAGGACCGCCGTGATCAACTCGACCGCCACCCCACCCGCCCC
>JBFGCT010000099.1:0-14797 GCA_041581055.1 Ilumatobacteraceae bacterium
CACCTGGTGCGACGCCCACCACATCGTCCACCGCGCCGACCACGGCCCGACCAACGACGACAACCTCGTCCTGCTCTGCCACCGCCACCACCAACTCACCCACCAACCAGGCTGGACCATCACCGGCACCGGCGCCGAACTCCGAGTGGCCAACCCCGACGGATCCACCGAGGTGTCCAAGCCGCCCGGTGCCGGAGCGACCCGTGCCGGCACGACCGGGCGAGAGCCACCAGATGAAGACGCCACCGCATCCGACGATGCGGCCGAGGTCCCGTGGGATCTGCAACCCGAACAGCTGACCCTTGCCTGACCGACGCGGGGATGTCCTCGACACCGCACGCCGCTGCCCGACCGTCGAGACCGGTGCCCTCAGCGCAGGAAGTCGAGCGCGAACTCCTGCCCGGGGACGGTCAGCTCCAACAGGCTCGACTCCGGGTCGAGGAGGCCGGTGACGTCGTACGACGTTCCTGGCGTGACGTAGGGCTCTCCGATGCTCGGATCGGCCACGAAGGCGAGGACCATCGTCGCCTCGAAGCTGAGCCCGATGTCGGTCTCCTCCAAACGGGGGGTGGTCGCCGGGTCGATGGTGGACTCGTTGGTGACCTCGGTGACGAAGTTGGTGTCGGTCCGGGTGTCGAGTCCGGTCTCGGAGTACGTGTACGAGTACTCGCCGCTCACCGAGCCGTCGGGCTCGATCACGATGACGCCGTCGGCCGACAGGAAGCGCTCGACGAAGGGCTCGACCGCGACCCGCAACGACCGCTCCTGGAGCCGGTAGACGCCGGCCACCGAAGCGAACGTGGTGTCGTCATCGTCGGCGGCGCTCTCGGCCGGATCCGGTGCCGCGACCACCGGGTCCGGGTCCGGTTCGTCGGACGGGGCGAGTTCGGCATCCGGCGCGGGCGGGGCGAGCTCCGGCCCGACCTGTTCGGCTGTCTCCTGCCGCGGGGGGTCGTTGTCGCCGTCGCTGAAGATCCCGACGAGAAAGGTCGTCCCGATCCCCAGGAGCACGACGAGCACCATCGCCACGAGCCACAGCAGCCAATGGTGCGGCTTGATCCAGATCAGGCTGTTCTCGAACGCCCCCCGCCACGACGAAGCCGCCTCGGAACGCACCTCGCTGTTCGACTGCTCCCTCTCGCGCTGGTCGGTCATCGCCCGGACCCGCGCCCACGTGAACGGAGCATGATCGCATCATCACCCGTCGGCGGCAGGACCCGCCAGAGGCGTTCGTCAGGTCAACGGATCTCGGTGACCGGCCGGACGACGAGAAGCACGTCTCGTGGGAACCGGCGCGCCGCCCGGAACGTCGAATCGCGATCGGACTGCCGGAGGAACCTGCAGCACATGGAGAGGAGTAGCCATGAACCGTTCGACCCAGACCCACCCCCATCTCACCCGCACTCGCCGACGGGCGCTCGCCGTGCCGTTCGTGATCACCTTCGCCGCCGCGGGCGCCGCCTGCGGCACGGAGGCCAAGGTCGTCCCGGCCGGCGGCCAACCCGTGACGACCGACGTCATCTCCAACCCCGCCGAGCCGGGGTCCGAGCCCGAGCAGGAGGTGACGATCTCGAACCCGGCCGAGCCGCCAGTCGAGACGACCTCGAACCCGGCGGAGCCAGATTGGGTTCCCCCGGAAGACGATCTCCTGGTGATCGCCAACCCCGCGTTCCCCGGAGACGGGTGATGCGCCGATGATGGCCCCGGCCTCCGACGCGGTGCGGGCCCAGTGGGAGCGCCAGGTGTCGGCCGAGTACCGCTCGTCGGCGCTCGCACAGCAGCTCACACTGTGGCTCACCCAGATCGGGGCGTCGCCTGACCTGATCGAGGCTGGCCTGCGCATCGCGCAGGACGAGCTCGACCACGCCCGGGAGAGCTTCGAGGTCTATCGAGCCGCCGGCGGGTTGAGAGCGGTCGCCCTCGAGCGGCCGCGACTGGTGACCGGCGGGGGCGCCGACGAGGACCTCGAACTGCAGGTGCTCGACGCCGCCGTCACCGTGTTCTGCCTCGGCGAGACCGTCGCCGTGCCGCTGTTCCGACACTTGCGTTCGGGGTGCGACAACGCCGATGCCGGCGCCGTGCTGGACCGCATCGTCAACGACGAGCCGAGGCACAGCTCGTTCGGGTGGGATCTGCTGGACTGGCTGCTCGACGGGCCGTGTGCCGGCAGGGAGGACCGGGTGCAGCACGCGCTCGTCCGCGGGTTCCGCGGACTCGATCGGGCCTACGGACACCGCGGCGTCGCGACGACGTCAGCCTTCCCCGACGCCGATCGCGCCTGGGGGCTCGCGCCGCGCCGGGAGTACGCCGGGATCCTCGACACGACGTTCGGCCGGGTCTGGCGTCGCCGGTTCGCGGCGCACGGCATCGATGCGGAACCGGCGTGGAACGATCGAACGTCGTGGCACGCGCAGCCGGCGAGTGACCAGCACACCGGCGATGACCACCGGCACGGTGACGACGGCGTCGGGCACGCCGTGGTCGTCGAGCAGGGCTGAGCCCGCGGGCCCAGCGCCCACGCCCCGCGAAGGCCGGTCGGGCGACCCGCGCCGCCCGGGTCAGATCGGGAAGCGGTGCCGGATCCAGTCGGCGTAGAGGGGATCGACGACGTGGAGGCGGCCATCGGCCTCGATGATCTGGCCGCGCTCGAGCAGGCGGGCACGGGCGTGCTGGGCAGACGAGCGAGAGAGTGACAGCAACTCGGCGTCGCGGCCGAACAACACACCGTTCGAGGCGGCGAGCCGCATGGCGGCCTGGTGGGCGGGTTGCAGGCCGGAGAAGCGGGTCTCGTGGCTGTCGGCCGTGGCCAACCGGCAGTGCTCGAGGGCGCTCGGCCACACGTCGAGCGGGTCGATGCCGTCGCGCCACAGGCTCCAGGCCGCGTCGGCGAGTTGCATCGAGCGTTGCGGGTGGCCGCCGGCGAAGCCGTGGATGCGGCCTGCGAGGCCGGGCGGTGCTCCGCCGTCGAAGCCCAGGTCGATGATGTCGGTGAGGGCGACCAGGCCGAGCGGGCCGACCTCGACCAGGTCGGCTTGGGCGTAGAACGGCTGATCGGTGTCGGTGAACAGCATCCGCATCGTCGATGGCTCCGAGCCGGCGAACAGGAGGCCGATGTGTTGGTAGTGGTGCTGGAGCTTGGTGCGCAGCAACCCGGCCGCGCCGTCGACGCGGGTGATCGAGGAGAACTCGTCGAGAACGATCACGGTCGGGTTCGATCGGGCGTGGGCGACGACGACGTCGACGAGTGCGTCGACGGTCGCGTCGGGGTCGGGCCGCTGCGGGCGGGCGAGCGTCGCCTTCACGACGCCGAGGTTGACCTCGAGTCCGGCCGCGACCCGATCGAGCCCGCGGCGGCGGGAGGCGGGGACCGAGACCAGGGCGTCGTCGAGGCGGGCGGCGAGATCGGCCCACGATCGCAGCTCGTAGAGATCGACACCGATGACGGTGACGGTCGCATCGAGACGCGCCTCGATGCAACCGAGCACGCTCGTCTTGCCGAACCGGCGGGGCGCGACCAACACGGTCGGCCGATGACGGCTGACCCGCTCGACGAGATCGTCGATCAGCGCGTCGCGCCCGTGGACGTCCTCGGGCGCCAGCGGTCCGTGATGGGGGAACGGGCTCTTCGCGAGCATCCTTCGAATATACCATTTCTTGGTAGCTGTTGAATACCAAATCATGGTAGATCCGGTTGCACGACGACGTCGCGGCCACGGGGTACGTTGGCGTCGAGCCACGTCGAGAGGAGCGCTCATGGGAGTCAGGAGGGTCGTCACCGGCCACGACGGCGAGGGGAAGGCGGTCTTCGCCGGCGACGAGGTGGTCGAGCCGATCCACCTCGACCTCGTGCCCGGCAGCGAGTTCTACCGTCTGTGGGGCGCCGACGAGCCGCCGCACTTCCCCGACGACGGGTCCCAGCCGCCGGGCGAGCAGTACTTCCCGCCGCTCGGCGGGTTCCGGGTCGGGATGTTCACCGTCGCCCCCGACACGACGGTGATGGTCGAGAACATCGACATCGGGGCGGCGTTGGCCGAGATGGAGTCGGCGCTGCCGGGGATGGCCGCCCACATGGAGCCGGACAACCCGGGGATGCACACGACCGCGACGGTCGACTTCGAGTACGTCGTGTCCGGCCGGTGCGTCCTCGAGCTCGACGACGGCGCGACACGCGAGCTCGGCCCGGGCGACACCGTCGTCCAGAACGGCACCCGCCACGCCTGGCGCAACCCGTTCGACGAGCCCTGCCGGATGGTCGTCGTCCTCGTCGGCGCGCGTCACGACGGGGTGTGACCGGACCGCGCCGTCGTCATGGCGGACGACCGTCGCCCGGGCGCGGCGCTGCTCGCGATGTGCTTTCATGGAACGCATGAGACCCCGGGCACGTCGACTCGCCGCCGGAGTACTGGCGTGCGCGATCGGCGTGTCGAGTGCCGCTGCGACCGGCGGGGCGAGCAACCACCGGGCGATCCCGGCCGGCGACTGGACGGGCGTCATCACCTTCTTCGGTGAAACCGGCACCGCCCAGGGCGATTTCGAGGGATCGTTCCGGCTGCAGGCCGCGGGCGGCGTGTCGACCGGGGACTTCGACTGGCAGGGCATCGTCAACACCGCGGCTGGCAACGTCGCGGTCACGATCGTCGGCGAGATCACGGGTGACACCACGTCACCGCTGTTCAACCTCACGGGCGGCACGAGCGGTGGCATCCCGATCCCGGACGCCACCGGCAGCGGCAACATCGTCCTCACCAACGTCACGTGCGAGAGCATCGAGGGCACCGGCGAGAACATCACGACCGCGGCCCGGATCTCCGAGATCGAGTGGTTCGCGGTGCGCGCCGGTTCCGCGCTCGCCGGCGGGACCTTCTTCGACGACCTGAGGATGCTGCGCCTCGACACGATCAACCTCCTCGGGCAAATCGGAGAGGAGGACCCGCTCGTCCTCATCGTCGAGATCAACCGGCTCGCCGCCGAGGCCGACGCACTCCTTGCCGAGGTCGACCGGACGCCGGAGTGCCAGGCCTCCCACTTCCGGAGCCTGATCGCCTCCAACGTCGAACGGCTGGTCGAAGCGGTGCTCGAGGACCCCCGGCTCGCCGACGCCGCTGAGTTCGCCGACCTCGTGCTGCTCGCGCTGCGCGTCGGGGCGTGGGGGCCGGGCGCCGCCGACGCCGACGCGGTCGATCTCGAGGTCGCCATCATCGAGGAGCTCATCCGGCGGGTCGACGAGGCGATCGCCGCCGATGACGGTGTTGCGTTGCTGCACCTCGGCTGGCTGGCGTACATGCTCGGATTCGACGACCTCGGCGAACGGATCGCGGAAGCACTGGCCGCCCCATGATGACTCGATCCATCGCCGCCATCGGGGTCGCCGTCGCGCTGCTTCTCGCATCATGCGGATCCGACGACGATGGGGCCGGCTCGACCGACCCGCCGGCGACCGCAGCACCGGCCACCGACGCACCTGACACGCCTGACCCGCCTCCGCCGACCGACGCCCCACCGGCGACGGACGCTCCCCCGACCGAGCCGGCGCCGACCGAGCCGGCGGCGACCGAGCCGCCCTCGACCGAGCCGCCCGGCGAGGCGCCGTCGTTCGCCGCGACCGCCGGCCTGGGAACGGTCGAGCTCTCCCCCACCGCAGCGGGCGAGCCGCAGCCGTTGCTCGCCTGGACGCCGGTCGACGGTGCGGCGTCGTACCGCTTGGCCGTGCTCGCCGCCGACGGCAAGCCCTACTGGGCGTGGCTCGGGTCGGAGACCGAGGTTCGCTTCGGTGGTGCGCCAGACGGCGGCGGACAGACCGCGGTCCTCTTCGAGCCGATGACGTGGGCGGTGGTCGCACTCGGCGACGACGGCCTGCCGATCGCCGCCAGCCCGCGTGGCACGCTCACCCCCTGATTCGGCTCGCCTCCTGCCCCAACGATCCGCGGACGGTGCCGGAGGCGAGGGAGCGGACCGTCAGCGCGCACCTCCGGCAAGTGCTACAAACGGGACGTCGACAAACGAGATTGCAGGGAGTGGCGATGACCAGATGGAAGCGGGCAACAGTGATCGTCGGAGCGAGCGCGCTCGCGACGGCGGTCGGGATCGGCGGTGTCGCGTTCGTTCGGGCCGCACACGAGAGCGGCGCCATCCACGCCTGCGTGAAGGACTCGGGCAAGGTGCGCATCGTCGCCGGCGCCGGCGAGTGCGCAGCGAGCGAGTCTCCACTCGCCTGGAATCAAGCCGGACCGGCGGGACCGGCCGGGGCGGAAGGGCCCGCCGGCAGTGACGCCTCGGTGACCGCTGATTGGCACCGAAGTGAGGCCACGTCATTCGTCGTCGTCCCGATCACCGGAGGCGTGTCCTCCCCGACCTTGGTGGCCTCGGCGCCCATCGACGCCGGATCATCGCTGGTCTGGGGGCGTGTCAACGTGTCCGCGACGCCAGACTCGGGGTCTGCGGTCGGCGTGCAGTGTCAGCTGCGACTCGGCGGCGCGGCGCCGGACATTCTCGACGGTGTGCGGATCGAGGTCGGCGAATCGGCCGACGGGGAGCTGCGCGACGGTTTGGCGCTGATGGGCGCCGTCGACGTCACCGGGCCGGCGTCGGTCTCGATCCACTGCTCGAAGGACGCCACCGGATCAGCCACCGCGCTCCAACCGTCGATCGTCGTGCTCGACGTGGGGTCCGTCGACGTCACGACGATCAGCGCGCCCTGAGTCGCACCATTATCTACGGGCCTGGCGCAGAACCGCAAAGAAGAACTTCTCGCCGGGTTGGCGATCGAACACCTGTTCGGTATACTGGTGTCCATGGAACTCGCCGATGCTGTCACGGCCACCTCGGTGGCCGTGAGCCACGTCGGGAAGGTGCGCGTGGATCACTGTGACGTGACGGTGCTGCGCTCGGAGCTGGCCCGGCTGAAGACGACGCAGTCGCGGCTCGACGCTCAGGTGGCCCGGTTGACCCATGCCGCCGACGCGGCCGGGGCGTTCATCGGCACCGGCGCGAAGGACACTGCGGAGTGGTTGGGGAAACAGACCGGCACGTCGACCCGCAAGAACCGGACCGCGGCGGAGTTGGGCGAGGCGATGTCGAGGTCCGATGAGCTCGCCGACGCGGTCACCTCGGGTGGGTTGTCGTCCGACAAGGCGACCGCCGCGGTTGGTGCCGCCGGCGGTGAAGCACTCGATGCCGAGGTGATCGAGGCGATCGCCGACCTGCCGCTGCCGGCGGTCAAGCCGACCGTGGAGGACTGGCGGGCCCGGCAGAACCCCGACCGTGACGCCGACGTGGCCGACACCCAACGCGCCCGGCGCCACCTCAAGGTCACCGACCAGCCCGACGGCATGACACGAGTAGACGGGCTGCTCGACCCCGAATCCGGGGCGATCGTCCGCACCACCCTCGACGG
The DNA here is from genome assembly GCA_041581055.1 of Ilumatobacteraceae bacterium. Lineage (GTDB taxonomy): Bacteria > Actinomycetota > Acidimicrobiia > Acidimicrobiales > Ilumatobacteraceae > JBFGCT01. Next base: position 7,394 of record JBFGCT010000099.1, read on the forward strand.
GATCATGAACCACACTGCGTTCGACGGGACGAAGCGGACGCGTGACCAGCGGTGTGCCGACGCCCTCACCCAACTCTGCACCGCCGCCTCCAAAGGCAAGCTCGCCGGGGGCCGGTCGAACACCAAGCTGATCGCCACCGTCGCCTTCGAGACCATCGTCGAACGAGCCGCCCACCGGGGCATCACCCACGTCGGGCCCACCTTGGACCCCGACACGGTGCGGCGACTGGCCTGCGATGCCGGCATCCACCGGCTGATCACCGGACCCGGTTCCGGCATTCTGGACTTCGGTCACGAGAACCGGTTGGTGTCCGACAACCTCTTCCTCGCCCTCGTCGCCCGCGACCGGACCTGCCGCTGGCCGGGCTGCTCGATCCGGGCCACCTGGTGCGACGCCCACCACATCATCCACCGCGCAGACCACGGGCCGACCAACGACGAGAACCTGGTCCTGCTCTGCCACCGCCACCACCAACTCTCCCACCAACGAGGCTGGACCATCACCGGCACCGGCAACGAGCTCCGAGTGGCCAATCCCGACGGATCGATCGAGACGAGCCGACCACCGGGAGCCTCCCCACCAGCAAACCCGCCCCGAGCCGGCACGACCGGGCGAGAGCCACCCGACGACAACGCCCCGGACACGGCCCCCTGGCACCTGGCCGCCGAGCAGCTCACCCTCGCCTGACTGCGACGCGGCCCTGCGAGCACTCGCCGACTGCTGAGACACCCAATCACGAACGGCGCCGACGGGGTCGATGCTTGCGCCCGCGAAGGCGGCAGACCCGCCAATCTGCTCCGAGTCCGTTGAGCGCGATACCGTCCCGGCGCAACCAGCGTTCGAGGGTGCCGAGTCGGCGAGGAGCAACTGCGATGGACGAGCGAGCGATCTTCGTCACCGGCGCGGCGAGCGGGATCGGCCGGGCGACGGCGCGGCTGTTCGGTTCCGAGGGCTGGTTCGTCGGGGGATACGACATCGATCGCGGCGCGCTCGACGCCCTCCAGGGCGAGCTCGGCGACCGGGGCGTGACCGGCGTGCTCGACGTCCGGGACAAGGACGCGTTCGATGCGGCGATCGCCGACTTCGGCGGCGCCACCGGTGGCCGCCTCGACCTGATGTTCAACAACGCCGGCATCGCGGTGGCGGGGAATCTCGACGAGGTGCCGTTCGCCAAGATCCGCGACATGGTCGACATCAACCTGATCGGCGTCCTCATCGGCATCCATGCGGCGATCCCGCTGCTGCGCCGAACGCCGAACTCGCTCTGCTGCACCACGTCGTCGGCGGCGGCGACCTTCGGCGCTCCCGGGATGGCCGCGTACTCGGCGACGAAGTACGCGGTGAAGGGGCTGACGGAGGCGTTGAGCGTGGAACTGGCCCACTACGGCGCCCGGGCCGCGGACGTCTCCCCCGGCATCATCGACACGCCACTCTGGTCGAGCGCCCGCTACGCGAAGGGCGAGATCGCCGGCGACTTCAGCAGCGTGCCGCGGGTCAACGCCGGACGGACCGATGCCAGCCGGACGCTCCCGCCGGAGGAGGTCGCGGCCTGCGTCTGGAACGCCTACCACGGCGACAAGGTCCACTGGTACGTGCCGCCGGAGTTGGTCGAACGGGACCGCGCGAAGGCGGCCGACCCGGAGCGGCTCCGCGACGAGCTGATCGCGCGGGCCTCGCGGCGGGGCCGGTCGGCGAGCGCCGATGGCTGACGTCACCCACGGATTCGCCGATCTCGGCGAGGTGCGCCTGCACTACGTCGAGGCGGGAGCGGGCCCGCTGGTCGTGTTCCATCACGGGTTCCCGTCGTGCTGGCTCAGCTTCAACTACCAGCTCGCCGACCTCGCCGCCGACCACCGTGTGGTCAGCATCGACGGGCTCGGCGCCAACCTGTCGTCGAAACCCGACGACCTGGCGCCGTATCGCCTCGAGCGGCTCGTCGAGCAGCTCGACGGTGTCGCCCGCCACCTCGCCGGCGACGAACCGTTCAGCCTGATCGGCCACGACTGGGGCGGCGCGCTCGCCTGGGCGTTCGCGCAGCGACACCCGGATCGCCTCCGCGACGTCGTCGCCATCAGCGCGCCGCCCTACAACCAACTGATCGAGCTGCTCCGGACGAACCCCGACCAGCGCGCCCGGTCGTCGTACATGTGGGATCTGCGCGACGGCGACCTGCACACCCTGCTCACGGAAGACGACGGGCGCCGGCTCTGGCGGTGGGCGTATCGACCGCTCCGTTCGCTGCCGCACTTCGACGGCGCGATCGACCTGCAGTTCCGTGACGCCCTGGCGATGCCCGGCGCGGTCGACGGCGGGATCGACTGGTACCGGGCGAACGTGCCGCCGGTCGACGAGATCCAGGCGTTCGAGCCGTGGCCGTCCCGGTCCGCCACGGTGACCGTGCCCGGCCTGCTGATCTGGGGTGACGACGACCGGACGTTCGTGCCCGAGTTCATCGACGCCCTCCCCGACTACGTCGACGATCTCCGTGTGTGCCGCCTTCCGGACACCGGGCACTGGCCGATGATCGAGCGGCCCACCGAGGTCAACCGGGCGATCCGCGAGTTCCTCGGGCGGTCGGTCACATCCAGTCGATGAACCGGAGGCGGTCGATCGAGTGGGCGTCGTCGGGGCCGCGTTGCTGGAGGCCGAACAGGTTGCCGTCCGGATCCCGGGCGAAGACCTCGCGCCCGCCGTTGGTCCCGGTGGGTGTCCCGATGAACTCGACACCGGCCGCCGTCAGGCGCTCGTACTCGCTCGCCAGGTCGGCGACCTCGAACACGAACTTGTTGTACCCGATCGCCTCGAACGGTGCGGGCTCGCCGGGCCGGGCGGTGACCGGATTGACGTACTGCCACAGCTCGAGGACCATGTTGCCGACGTTGAACCACGCGGCACGGATGCGCACGTCGTCGAGCCCGGTCACCTCGTCGGCTCGCGGCCCGGTGACCTTGTTCACCCGCCGGTACGGCGCGACCCCGAGCAGTCGCTCGTAGAAGTCGACGAGCCGGTCGATGTCCGGACTGACGAGCGCGACGTGGGCGATCCAGATCGGGCCGTCGAAGGGCGGCGCGTCGAGCTGCTCGACCTCGAACATGATCCCGTCCGCGTCGCGCGCGTAGCCGTAGAGGACGCCGTAGCCGCCGAGATCGATCGGCGCCCCGGCCCGGCTGACCGGCGTCGCCTGCAGGTCGATGAACGTCGTATACAGCTCGAGCGGCGCCGGCGACTGGTAGCAGATGTGGGTGAAACCCGGGCCCTCGACCGGGAGTACCCGCGGACCGGCCGTCGCGGCGGGCGCGAACTGCGTGAGCTCGAGGTACGCGTTCGGGCCCTGCATCACCGCCACGTCGACGGGATCGGACACCGGGCCACCGTTTGCCGGGCCACCGTTCGCTGGGTCACCGGTCGCCGACGGCGCCGGGCGGCCGCTGAGGGGCCGGCGGCCGGCGAGTTCGAGCGTGGTGGCGGAGCGGTAGAACTCCACCGTCCGGCTCAGATCGCGCACCGACAGCCCGACGTGGTTGATGCCCTTCACGGTCGTGCCAAGCTGCCCCACAGCGGATTCCGATCTCTCCGACGCGAGGTCGTCGCGTCACGTCCGCACGACGGTACACCGACGCTCGCGGTGTCGATCGACCTGCGTTGTCGCCGACGGCGCTTGTGGTGGCTCGGCGAGGGGTGTGGCAGCCGGCCGGGAGACGGCGCTGGCTCTACGCCGGAGCGACGACGGGAACCGGCCCCCGTGACCTGAGCGCCCCTCGCCGCCGGGTGCGCGCTGCGGTCGTCGGCACCCGCCGGGGGCGTGGGCTACCCTTTCGGTCGTGCGTGCGGGGGGTATCGCGCTGGTCGATCGGGCCCGACGGCACGATCGCGTCCGGCGGTGAGGAGGTGCCCCCGACGGAAATCCCGTGGGGGTGCTCGTGCTCGACGGCGTCACGCCCGACGCAGGCGCGGAGCCGCAGGGCTTCGCCGGCTCGCGGCGCCGCGCCGCTCCGCCCCATGAGCCCAACCAGCTCGTCGAGAACGCGCTGAAGGCGGGGTGGGGCGCCAACGAGATGATCACGATCATCCTCGCCCTCTCGGCGAACGGCTACTCGTTCGACCAGATCGTCGAGGCGATCGTCCTCACCCCCCGCGACCGCCTTCAAGACGTACTCCGCTTCCCGTTGTTCCCCGGTGTGGGCACCTGCGTGGCGCTGATGGACGGCGGCCAAGTGGTGCAACCGGCGAAGGACAACATCGACGGCGACGTCGTCTACGACACCGAGTGCAACGAAGCGCTGATCACCTGCCAGGACAACCTCGAGGACCTGCTCTGCGAGGAGCCGGGCGACCCTGACGCGACGGCCGACGCGCCGGAGGGCAGCCCCGAACTGCTCTTCGTCGAGGGCATCCACGAAACGCCGGTCGTCGAGCTGAAGGAGGGTGTCGAGGAGGCGACAGTGTTCATGGCGATCGAGGGCGACACGGCCGAGGTGAGAATCGAGCAGGCGGATCGCATGGGTGGCCAGATGTTCCCGTGGCTCGTCTGCGACTTCATCCTGTACACGGTGTGGAGCGGGCCAGACGACAGCATCGACGACGGTGTGATCCAACCGGTGCTCCGTTTCGAGGTCGCCGGCGACCGCACCATGTTGAGCCCGGGGTGCGAGGACCCCGACATCGCCCCGATCATTTCGAAGCACGACGAGGATCTCGCCGAGCGAGAGGCGACGCTAGAGATGACGACGTTCACGATCGAAGCGCAGCTCGATGGATCCGCGACCGGAACATGGCGGGGCATGCCGGTCCGGTTCGAAGATGTCGTCGAGGTCCAGCCGGCGGACTGACTCCTCACCCGCACGGTCGCGCCGTCGTCGCCGGGGACCCCGGCCGAGCTCGACGGCGGGGCGCGGTGAGTCGGTGCGGTGCTAGCGTTCGGGCACGACCGACTTCTCCCCGAACCCCTGCGCGAGCGATCGCTATACCGCTAGGGAGACACGATGTCGGTCGACGACCGGACACGATTGAACCTGCACCGCAAACTCGAAGCGGTGCTCGGAGCCCAGGAGGCCGACACGCTCATGGCCCACCTCCCTCCCGTCACCTGGCAGGACGTGGCCACCAAGGACGACCTGCGCGTCCTCTCCGCCGACCTGCGTGCCGAGTTCGCCGACGTCCGGGCCGAGATCGCCACGGCCGTCGACCGCCAGACCCGATGGATGGTCACCTTCATCTGCGCCTGGAGCGCCGTCGTGGTCGCGGCCGTGCGGTTGCTGTTCTGATCTCGCGGCCGGGCGACCGGGTCCCTGTCGGAGGTAGGCGCTCGGCGCTACGCAGGAGCGACGACGGGAATCCCCAACCGCCTGGCCGCGTCGGCCAGCCGGTCGTCGTAGGTGACGATGCCGTCGAGCTCATCGCCGAGCTCCAGCGCAGCGGCGAGGTGCAGCGCGTCGAGGCTGCGCAACGTCGGCGGATCGATGCGTCCGGCTGCGTCGAACACGCGCGTCGGCAGGCCGGAGACGGCAAGCGACTCGATCGTGGTTCGCACGCGATCCATGCGGTCCGGCGTCACACGCCGAGCGGCGCGATTCAGCTCGGTGCGGGTCAGATCGCTGGTCGCCAGGTCGTCACCGACGTCGACGATCCAGCTCCGGAGCGCAGCAGTTTCGTCCTCCTCGACGATCAGTTGCACGACGGCCGACGCGTCGATGTAGTGCGCCACGTCAGAACCGCTCGTCGTCGCGCATTCGGAGGATCTCGGCCGACAAGCTCGGCCCCGGCTCGGGCGGGGGCAGGTCGAGGATCGATCGCCGCGCCGGGCGCATCTCACCGTTGTCGATCAATTCCCGGACACGGCTCGTAGGGATCGGGGTGAGCCGGGCCACCGGCCGACCGCGATCGGTGATGGTGAGCACCTCGCCGGCCGCCGCCCGTGCGACGACCGCCGACGCGTTCTGCTTCAGGGCTCGAATCCCGACCACTTCCATGTGCTTCATTGTAGAACATCGCAGCATCGTGAAGACCTCCGATTCGGACCCGGTGTTACCGTGACGAACACCGGCTTCTCCCCGCCCGCCTGCGCGAGCGATCGCGGATTCACCGAGGAGGAGAGATGTCGGTCGACGACCGGACACGATTGAACCTGCACCGCAAACTCGAAGCGGTGCTCGGAGCCCAGGAGGCCGACACGCTCATGGCCCACCTCCCGCCCGTCACCTGGCAGGACGTTGCGACCAAGGACGACCTGCGTGTCCTCTCCTCCGACCTCCGCGCCGAGATCGCCAAGTCGGTCGACCGCCAGACCCGCTGGATGGTCACCTTCATCTGCGCCTGGAGCGCGGTCGTCGTGACCGCCGTGCGCCTGCTGTTCTGATCGCTTGGCGGGGCCGTTCGCTCTCGCGAGTTCGTGGTTGCGTCAACGCCACATCGCCGAAGCTCGTGCTTCACGACTGCCGCGAGTCAGCGGTGTTGATCACGCTTCGGCGTCGGGAGTGGGCGGGAGCGCCCCGGGCTCGTCGCTCGCCGTCTCGCTTCTCCCCCGGCCCAGGCCGACTCGCCGCCGCACGTCCCCGACCGGCTTCGTGACCGGCTCGGTGCGGCGCTTGGTCCAATCGGTCACCCTCCGCGCCCGATCGGTCGTGACGTCCCGCACCTTCCCGATCGAGTCGGTCAGCGACGGCATCACGACCGGTTCGATGTCCGGCGGGTCCAGCGTCCGCCGGGCCGCGAAGTCGGTGACGGTCGCGGTCATGGCGTCGGCGTGGCGGACGAGCCGGCGGCGGGCGATCGGTTCGAGCCCCTCGTAGCCCGTCGGCGTCCCGACCTGCCGGAGGAAGTCGGCCAGCTCGTCGACGAGCTGCGCGTCGAGCTGGCGTTGCTGCGTGAGCTCGCGGTCGACGTCGGCGATCGTGCGCTCGAGGTGCTGCGGCTCGACGGTGCGGACCCGCTCGACCCGCAGCCGATGCCAGCTCGCCAGGTTGTGCTCGGCGGCGGCGAGCAGGGCGAGGGTGTTGGAGAACTCGGCCTCGATCAGCTTGGTCGCCTGGCTCGACCGGCTCTGCGCGGTCCAGCCGACCTCGGCCGCGTGCAGCCGCTTCAGCAGGTACAGGCGGGTCCGCTCGACGGTTGCCACGATCTCGGGCCGGAGGTCGTCGACGCTGCCCCAGTCGGTCGCCGTCAGCGTCTCGCCGCCGATGACCGACTCGGCGAGCGGGGTGAGCACCCGGTGGTGGGCGACGACCTGGCCGACCTGGTCGGTGCGGATGAGGTCGCGGATGTCGTCGACCTTCTGCTCGACCCGTTCGACGGCGTCGGCGAGGTTCTTGATCGACGCCTGGAGGGCGAGCGTGATCGCCGCGGTCTTGAGCTGGAGGAGGTCGGGCCCGGCCGGGACCTGCTTCCAGTCGAGGTTGCCGGCGAAG
>JBFGCT010000100.1:0-14558 GCA_041581055.1 Ilumatobacteraceae bacterium
GGTCTCATGCGCCGCGGTCTTCGTCGGGGAGCTGTTCGGCGCGGGCGGCGCGGAGCCGGGCGCGGGCGCGGTGGAGGCGGACGGCGACCGCGTTCTGCTTGATGCCCAGGGCGAGGGCGATCTCGGGGGTGGACAGGTCGTAGGGGCCGGCCAGGATCAGGATCTCCTGGTCGGCCTCTCCGATGCTGGCGAAGGCGGTCTTGAGGATGTCGAGGTCTTCGATCGACATCTCGTCGCCGTCGAGCATGGTGGCCGAGTCGGGTCGGAGGTCGACGAGTTGTCCGACGAAGTTGAGCGCCCGCCGTGATCTGCGGTGGCGGCTGCGCACGACGTTGCGGGCGACGCCGATCAGCCAGCCCCGCGCCCAGTCCTCGGGCAGGTCGGCGAACCGGCGCCAGGCGACGACGAAGGTGTCAGCGACGATGTCGTCGACTTCGGAGCTGGGCACGCACACCGACGCGTAGCTGCGGACCGCGGCGTAGTGCGCTCGGTACAGGTCGGTGAACGCGGCCTCGGCCGGGCGCGGGCCCACCGTGTCGTCTCTCGCTCGGCGCTCGGTGACAGTCAGGATGTACAGAAGTGTCCGGCCGCGCGGCGTTCTTACATGGGAGGGCTCACCGCCCGCGGTCTTCTCAGCCGGAACGGTGGCGGTCGACCGCGTCGACGACCTACTCGGGCCGGCCGGACGACCGGCCGGCCCGAGCGGGCGTTTCGTCGCGTGTTGTCCTTTCGCGTCAGTAGATGTAGACGCTGGACAGCACGTTGTCCCAACCCCAGCCCATGGTCGAGCGCTGGGCCCAGGCCCAGTACGGGCCCGGATACGTGCTGCCGCCGCCGTAGCTGCCGGAGCGGAACGTCACCGCGCAACCGCCGATCTTGAAGCTCGACACGGTGTTGTCGAAGCCGAACCAGGACAGCGTCAGCCAGGTGCCGCGCGAGGTGAGGTACAGCGCCGGGGTGCTGTAGTAGTTGTACTTGTACAGCCGCAGGTAGCTCCCGCACGAGGCGTAGCCGTTGGCGGCCGACGGGTAGTCGCCGCCCCCGTTCCGGTCGAGCCCGTGGGCCTTGTCCATCGCCCGCTCGCTGCGGTAGCAGGTGACCTCGAGGTCCTCGGCCACGTGGCACGCCTGCGCGGCGCCCCAGCCCTTCTGCAGGTCGATCGTTCGGCCCTCGAAGGTGGCGCGACCCCGCTGGAGCGAGACGTCGGGTGGCTGTCCTTGGTCGACGGCGCCGGCGTCGGTCGGGGCGATGACGGCGATTGCGCCCATCGCGACGGCCAGGAGGGCGCGCGCGGTCAGAGTGAGTTGCATGGGGTTCCCTTTCGGATTGTTGTTGACGGAAACTGCGCGTCAGCCCCGGCGGACGGGCCTGACAAAGGCCGTGGTTGTCTCGATGTCGAGCGCCACGGATGCGCAGGGTTCGTCGGCACTGAACGTGCCGGCGATTGTGATGGTCCACCCGCTGAGCCCGAACTTGTCGAGGACTCGTTTGGTCTCCGGTTCCGCTTCGGAGGGTGGCACACAACGATTACTTGGAAGGAAGATCTCTCTGAGCTCGCGGTCGGCGTCGGTGACCGCTTGCGCCAGGTCCCGAGGCGACGGCGGCGCGTACTCGGTGAGGCCGAGCTCGTCGCACAGCTCGTCGCCGCCCGGGATCACCGCCGCGACACCATCGCCGGTGACGCAGACCCGGAGCTCGTCGGCCGGGGAGAGGACGCCGAGCGCGCCGGTCGACCATTCCGGCGCGCACAACTCGGCGGGGTCGGTCTCGCCGTCCCACCCGATCTGCACCGCGACCGCGGGTTCGAGCGCGGCGTCCGAGTAGCAGGAGACCACGTTGGACGTGTCGGGCCGCCGGTTCCAGATGGCGGCCACCGCGCCGCCCGTGACGAGGGCGGCGACGACGACCGCGCCGCCGATGGCCCGGCGCCGGCGGCGGGCGGCGTCGAGCGAGATGACGTTGCCGCCCTCGGCGAACACCCGCTCGAGGATCTGCGCGGCGACGGGGTCGTTGTCGATGTCGGTCGGCTCGGACCAGCCCTCCGGCGGCTCGAGCCGGTCGAACATCTCGATCGGGTCGACGTTCATGCCGCCTCACCCCCGTCGGACATCTGAGCCGCGTAGGCCTCTCGAAGTCGGGTGCGGGCCCGGTGGAGGCGGACGCCGACCGCGTTCGGCTTGACGCCGAAGGCGAGCGCGATCTCGTCGGTCGGCAGGCCGTACGGCCCGGCGAGGAGCAGCATCTCCTGGTCGTTCGGCTTGAGCTTGCCGAACGCCCGCTTGAACGCGTCGATGTCCTCGACCGAGAGATCTTCGCCCTGCAGCTTGGTGACCCCGTCGGGCCGCAGGTTGATCAGCTGCTCGACGAAGTTGGTCGCCCGCCGCAGCTTCCGGTTCCGGCTCCGCACGACGTTACGGGCGACGCCGATCAGCCAGCCCCGCGCCCAGTCGTCGGGCATGTCGGCGAACCGCCGCCACGCGACCAGGAACGTGTCGGAGACGATGTCGTCGACCTCGGAGTGCGGGACGCAGACGGACGCGTAGCTCCGCACCGCCGCGTAGTGCGACCGGTAGAGCACCGTGAACTCGGCCTCGCTCTGGCCCGGAGTCACAGTGCCCCCTCTCGAGCTTGTCTTTCATCCGTCCGTATGTCGCGAACTGTCCGCTCGATCCCCGTTCTTACACGCCGCGGCCGTGATCGCTCAACCGAATTGCCGCCCGCCGGTTCGCGAGCAGCCCCGCCCATACTGTTCCGGCATGAGTGAGATCATCGACGAACACCGCGATTTCGTCCGCGAGCTGGTCGCCGCCGACGGGGCGGCCGGCACGTTCGGCGGGCGGGTCCAGACCCGATTTCCCCCCGAGCCCAACGGCTATCTGCACATCGGCCACGCGAAGGCGATCACGCTCAACTTCGCGCTCGCCGACGAGTTCGGCGGCGTCTGCAACCTGCGCTTCGACGACACGAACCCCGTCGCCGAGGAGGCGCGCTTCGTCGAGGGCATCCTCGACGACATCGACTGGCTCGGCTGTCGCCCCGACGCCGAGCCGCTGTACGCCAGCGACTACTTCGAGCAGCTCCACGAATGGGCCCGGTTGCTGATCGAGCGCGGGCTGGCCTTCGTCGACGAGCAGGACGCGGCGACGATCTCGGCCCAGCGGGGCGGATATGGCCAGCCGGGCGTCGAGAGCCCGTTCCGTGACCGGCCCGTCGAGGAGAGCGTGGAGGCGTTCGAGCGGATGCGGGCCGGCGAGGTCGCCGAGGGGGCGATGGTGCTGCGGGCCAAGATCGACATGCAGCACGAGAACATGCAGCTGCGCGACCCGGTGATGTACCGCGTCCTGCACGAGCCCCACCACCGCACCGGTGACCGCTGGAACATCTACCCGACCTACGACTGGGCGCACGGCCAGAGCGACGCGATCGAGGGCGTCACCCACTCGCTGTGCACGCTCGAGTTCGACAGCCACCGCCCGTTGTACGACTGGTACCTCGAGCGGTTGCCGCTCCCGCACGACAAGCCGCGGCAGACCGAGTTCGCCCGTCTGGAGCTGACGCACACCGTCACGTCCAAGCGCAAGCTGGCCGCACTCGTCGAGGACGGCACGGTCGACGGTTGGGACGACCCGCGGATGCCGACGCTGCGCGGGTTGCGCCGCCGCGGCTACCCGCCGAGCGCAATCCGCGAGTTCTGCTCGTTCATCGGCGTCGCCCGCACCAACAGCCGCAACCAGATCGAGCTGCTCGAGTCGTTCGTGCGCACCGAGCTGAACGCCACGGCGATGCGCCGGATGGCGGTGCTGCGCCCGCTGAAGGTCGTGATCACGAACTGGCCGAGCGAGGACGGAGCGCCCGTCGTCGAGTGGATGGAGCTGGTCAACAACCCCGAGAACGACTCCGACGGCACCCGCTCGGTGGCGTTCTCCGGCGAGTTGTGGATCGAGCGCGACGACTTCTCCGCCGACCCGCCGCCGAAGTACTTCCGGCTGTCACCGGGGCGCGAGGTGCGCCTGCGCGGCGCCTACTTCATCACCGCGACCGACTACGTCACCGACGACGACGGCAGCGTCGTCGAGGTGCGGGCGACGTACGACCCCGCGACGCGAGGCGGCAGCGCCCCCGACGGCCGCAAGGTCAAGTCGACGATGCACTGGGCGTCGGCGGCCCACGCGGTGGACGCCACCGTCGCCCTGTACGACCGGTTGTTCACGGCCGAGGTGCCCGGCGAGGCGACCGGTGACGTCTTCGACGACCTCAACCCGAGCTCGCGGGAGCTGGTGCACGGCTGCCAGGTCGAGCCGATCCTCGCCGAGACCGAGCCCGGCCAGGTCGTGCAGTTCGAGCGGCTGGGCTACTTCGCCGCCGACCTCGACGCACCGATGCTGTTCCATCGCACGGTCGGCCTGCGCGACGAGTGGGCCAACATCCAAAAGCGCGCCCGCTGAACAACGCGAACCCCGAAACTCCGCGGGCTCGTCGCGCTCAGCGCAAGCATCCGCGAAGATTTCGGGTGGGTGGGGTCGGCTGACGGGTCGGCTGAGCGCGTCAGCCCTCCCAGTACCAGTAGCAGCCGTACTCCTCGGGGTCGCCCCAGGAGACCGAGTCACGGGGCTCGAGCGTGAGGCGGTCGGAGAACTTCAGCTGGTCGAGGCCGACGGTGACGAGCTCGTCGCCGATGGCGATCGAGCGCTGCATCGGGTTCCAACAGCCGGTGTCGTTGCGGGCCTCGTGGTTGACCACGCCGCGTGCCGACAGTGTCCGCCCGTCGAGCGAGACGACGACGGCGCCGCCCCCGGCGCCGGTGATCCCCTCGGCGATGCAGACGTCGTTCGGGCCGCAGTCGCCCCATCCCGGCGACACCGGCAGCACGATCGTGCCGTCGGCCGCCCAGAAGAGGAACGCCTTGTGGTCCCATTCGACCTCGCTGTAGCCGCCGATCGGCAAGGTGTCGATCCGCTGCGGGTTCTGCGGGTCGCTGACGTCGAAGAGGCTGAGCTGGGTGCCCAGCGTCTGGCCGCGGTCGGTCGCGTCCTGGCCGACGCCGAGCAGCAGGCCCTCGCCGACCGGATGGAGATAGGCGGAGTACCCGGGGATCTTCAGCTCGCCCTGGAGCACCGGGTTGGCCGGATCGGACAGGTCGAGCACGTACAGCGGGTCGATCTGGCGGAACGTCACGACGTAGGCGGTCTCGCCGAGGAAGCGGACGGCGTAGATCCGCTCGCCCTTGCCGAGGCCGCCGATCGAGGAGATCGCCTCGAGCTCGTCGCCATCGGGTCGGAGCACGGTCACCATCGACTCGCTCTCGCCGCCGCGGCGGCGCCAGTCCTCGAGCGTCGTGGCGACCCGCAGATCGCCGTTGAACTCGCTCATCGCGAATTGGTTGAGCAGGTGGCCCTCGACCTCACCCGACGCGACATACGACGCGTCGGTGCCCTCGCCGAGGTCGAACTTGTGGATCAGTGTCGGCGGCGGGCTGGGCTCGGCGGGGGGCGTCTGGCCCTGGTCGTCGACGACGACCTCCCAGCGGCCGAACTGCCAATCCCAGTTCTGGGTGGCGATGTACAGGTTGTCGGTCGAGGCGTAGACGGTCTGGCCGGTCGACACGATGCCGGCGGAGCCGACCGGGACGGCGTCGCCCTGCATGTCGACCGAGGCGATCCACGTCAATCCGAGCCCGGCGAAGTCGCGCGGCGCGGCGACGTCGCCGCAGTCGAGGATCGGCCGCATCGCGTCGAAGCTGCCGTCGCCAGCCTCGTCGAACCAGCGGGGGAGCCAGTCCTCGACCGAGGACTCCCCGATGACCTGCCGGTTGCGCTCGAGCGCCCGCTCGTCGTCGAGTCCGAACTCGTTGGGTTGGACGAAGTCGAGCCGCTGGCCGAACGACGTCGAAACGACGAGCCGGGCGACTCCGTCGACCGAGCGGGTGGCGAGGATCTGGCCCTCGAGGTGGGAGCGGCGCAGCAGGGTCGGGGCGGCCGGGTCGGTCACGTCGTAGAGCGACACGATCGTGTCGGCGGAACCCGTCCAGCTCGATGTCACGACCAGCAGCCGGCTGCCGTCGAGCAGCAGCTGGTGCGCGCCGTTCGGCAGGTCGGGCCGGGACACGACCGCCGCGTCGGCCACCGAGACGATCCGCAGGCCGTCCTGATTGGCGACGTACACGAACTCGCCGTCGGTCTCGACGATGTCGCCCTCGTCGACGCCGACCTCCTGGGTGTTGGTCCCGGAGAAGTCGACGCCGGCGCGCGCCCCGCCGTCGGAGGGTTGCGCGAGCGCCGGTTCCGCGTCGGTCGTCGCGGTCGCCTCTTCGGCGAACGCGACGTCGTCGAGGTAATACCCGCCGCCGCCGTCGAGGCCCCACGGCCCGACGCGGGCCGACGCCTCGCCCCGCATGTAGTCGAGCAACGCCGGGCAGTCGCCGAAGAACCCGAGCCGGGACGAGCCGAACGGGTGCGGTTGCACGCCGGTCGTCCCCGGATCGGTGGTCGCGACCGTCGGGAGCGTGGACGGCGTGGCGCTCGTCGTCGGCGGAGTGGTCGGGTCCGACCGTCCGGTCGAGACCGGGTCGGGGTCGTCAGCGGTGCACGCCGCGGCCGCCAACATCGCCGTGAGGGCCAGTGGGGTGAGGAGTTCACGCTTCATGTGACCTTTGACGCACCACGGCGCCCGGCGGTTCCCGCCCGGCGCCTGCTTCTCGGCAGTTCGCCCTTGATGCGTCGGCCGACGACGCCGCCCGTCAGCCGACTTCGAGGGGGAGGAGCTCGTGCGCGGCCTGCGCGAGGTGCGCCTCCCACGCCGCCGGTCCGGCCGGCTCGTCGAGCGGGAGCACGACGAACTTGGTCGTGCCGACGTCGATGAACCGCTTGACCATGTCGGCCAGGGCGTCCCACGAGTCGGGGACCAGCGCCCGCACGTCGTCGAGGTCGGGGCGACGCCTGGCGAGGACGGCCACGAGCTGCTCGGGGATCGCGCCGAACGCGTAGGGGATGAGCACGCCGTAGTGGTCCTCCTCGATCGCGCGATCGTGGGCTGCCGCGACGTCTTCGATCACCCGTCGTCCGGCCTCGGCGTCGGCGGGCAGCACGAACGACGGCAGCCAACCGTCGGCGAGCCGGCCGACGCGCCGCAGCTCGGACGGCGCGAACCCGCCGAGCCACACGTCCATCCGCTTCGGCGTCGGGCGGACGCGCACGCCCTCGTAGTCGAAGCGGGCGCCGTGGTGCGTGAACGACTCGCCCGTCCAGCAGTGCCGCATCACCTCCAACATCTCGTCGAACAGCGAGGCGCGCTCGCCGCGCTCGACGCCGAACGCCTGTTGCTCGACGGGGTCGACCACACCGAGGCCGAACGCCGGAAGCAAGCGGCCGCCCGACATCGTGGCGAGCGTCGCCAGCTCCTTGGCGAGCACGACCGGGTTCCGGCCGGGGAGCACCATCACCGACATCCCGAACTTCAGCCGCGTGGTGCGTCCGGCCCCGAAGGCCATCGCGACGAGCGGGTCGGGCGCCTCGCCGCCGATCCGCTCCGACAACCACAGCGAGTCGAAGCGCAGCCGCTCGAGCGCGTCGACCACGCCGGCGAACTCGGGGCCGTGGAGATCGGTGCGCGTCCCGAGGCCGTACCCGATGCGGACCTTCATGTCAGCCACGCCCGAATCGTGGCACAGGGTGGGATCGCCTATGCGGTCGGAAGCGGCCAGGACCGGGTTCGGACGCCCGCCGCGCCGGCGAACCGGTCACGCTGGACGCGGCCGGTCTGGACCCAGCTCGCGACGAACGCGACGACGACCACCGGGATCACGATCGCCACCGGGGGCACCTCGCCGATCGAGGACACCGCCACCGCGACGAGCGCGCCCGCCGTCGAGATGACGATGGCCAGCTTGAGGGCGGCGATCCAGGTGCGGCGGCGCAGTTCCATCTCCACGTTCATACATGGCGAGAGTCCGGCGGGGCCGTCCGCTTGCGGATTGTCGCGCACATTGTCACCGGACCGCCACAATCGCCGCACAACCGTCGGGTCGGATGTGACGGCGCGGTTGCGTCCTCGTGTCGCCGGGATGTCGGCGCGGCGGCGATCGACGGCTCGCTGACACAGCCCGGCCGGCGGGCGGCGCTCAGCGCAGCAGCCGTCCCGCCTTGGCCAGCACGCGGTAGCGGCGGGCGGTCTCGTACCCGGGGTCGCTCGCCAACCGACCGATCTCGGTCGAGAGCGTCGGGTAGATGTGGATCATCTCGGCGAGGTCGGACAGCTTCAGGCCGACCCGGATCGCCAGCGCGAGCTCGTGGATCAGTTCGCCGGCGTGCGCGCAGATCGCGTGCCCGCCGACGATCGTCCCGCCGGCGGTGACGATCGCGATCTCGCCGTCGGTCGTGTTGTCGGCCCGCGCCCGGTCGGAGTGCTCCAGATCCCGTCGACGCACCTCCACCTTCCGCTTGCCGTGGCGCTCGATCGCCTCCGCCTCGGTCAACCCGACGTGGGCGACCTCGGGATCGGTGAAGGTGCACCACGGCACGATCGACGGTGCGGTGCCGCGGCCCGGAAAGAACATGTCGCGCACCGCCAGCACGGCGTCGTACGCCGCGACGTGGGTGAACAAGGCCCGCCCGGCCGCGTCGCCGACGGCGTAGACGGTGGGGACCGACGTGCGGCTGTGCTCGTCGACCACGACCCCGCCGCGGCCGATCTCGACGCCGAGCCGGTCGAGCCCGAGCGGCTCGACGTTCGGCAGCCGCCCGGCGGCCACGAACAATCCCTGGGCGGTCACCTTGCCGCCGCCGTCGAGGGAGACGTTGACGCCGTCTCCGCCCTTGCGGACCTTCGTCGCCATGGCCCCGAGGCGGACCTCGACGCCCTCGTTGCGCAGGATGCCGAGCAGCCGCCGGGCGTGCTCGGGGTCGTCGCTGGGCAGCAGGCGGTCGGCCATCTCGACCATCGTGATCTCGACGCCGAGCCGGTTGAGCGCCTGGGCGATCTCGCAGGCGATCGGCCCGCCGCCGACGACGACCAGCGAGTCCGGCGGCCGCGAGATCTCGAACAGGTTCTCGCTGGACAGGAAGTCGATGTCGGCGAGTCCGTCGATCGGCGGCACCAGCGGGCGGCTGCCGGTGCAGACCAGCGTGTACCTCGTCGTCAGCGTCCGGTCGCCGACGGTCACCTCCTTGGGGCCCGTGACGGCCGCCTCGCCGGTGATCAGCTCGACGCCGAGCCGCCGGAACCGGTCGGGGTCGTCGTCGGTCGCCGCGATCTCGGCCTGCACCGCGGCGATTCGCCGCCACACCGCCGACAGGTCGACGTTCGGCTCGCCGGCGCCGATCGCCAGGTGGCTCGCGTGGCGGACCGTGTGGGCGGTCTTCGCGCTGGCGAGCAGCGTCTTCGACGGCACGCACCCGGTCCAGAGGCAGTCGCCGCCGATCCGCGCCCGCTCGACCGCGGCGACGCGCAACCCGAGCTGCTCGGCGGCGAACTCGGCGGCGACCGTGCCGGCGGAGCCCATTCCGATGACCACGAGGTCGTAGCGGTCGGCGGTCGTGCGGCGGAGCGAGGGCAGCTTCATCGCGTGCGACCGTATCCGGGGTCCGCGCCTCGCGACTTCCCACGTGCTGAAATCGTCCGCGACTGAAGACCGTCAACACAACAAGAAAGAACCAACGCACATGATTCAAGAATTCAAGGACTTCATCAACAAGGGTGATGTCGTCACAATCGCCGTCGGGCTGATCCTGGCGCTGTACTTCGCCAAGATCGTCGACGCGATCCTCGTGGGCGTGATCAACCCGATCATCGCCGCGATCTTCGGCGAGTCGAACTTCGTCGACATCGGCTTCGACGTCGGCGACGCGCGCATCTCGATCGGACTCGTCATCGATGCGGCGATCAGCTTCGTCGTGGTCGCGTTCATCCTGTTCCTGCTGATCAAGGCGTACAACAAGACGCAGGCCCCCGCGGTCGAGGAGGAGGCCGGGCCCAGCGAGGTCGACCTGCTCACCGAGATCCGCGATCAGCTCAGGGCCAACAACTGACCCGGCGCTCGATACCGGTGTGAATCCCCCCGCCCGCGCCGCCGACGGCGGCGCGGGCGGATTTCATCCCCGCTCGCCGTGGCGCGTCGGCACGCGTGCGATTCAATGAGCGCGATGGCCCGCTCCCCGTGGTTCGCTGCGCTTGCGCTGCTCGCCGCGGGCTGTGGCGCGAGCGAGGCCGCCGGCCGCGATGACCTGCCGCCGGCGACGCCGATGCCGACGATCGCGGGTGTCGGCGCGCTGCCCGACACGATCGCCCGGGAGAACGAACCACCGGTGATCGTCCAACCACCGGTCAACGAGGACGGTACGGCGGCCGAGCTCGTCGGCCAGCAGATCGCAGGCAACCGCATCATCCTGATCGGCGACTCGATTCTCGCCTCGACCGACCGTCGCTACGGCGGGGAGATGTGCGCCGCGCTCGTGCCGCTCGGATGGGTCGTCGAGATCGACGCCGAGCCCGGGCGCTTCGTCGAGTTCGGCAACCGCGTGCTCGATGCGCGCCTCGATCTCGACGGCGGGGAGGACCTCGACTGGGACGCTGCGGCGGTGTTCCTCGGAAGCAACTACCGAGGCGACCAAGCGGCGTTCGAGTCGGAGCTGCGCGAGATCGTCGGGCGGTTGGCGCCGAGGCCGACGCTGCTGTTCACGGTGACCGAGTACAAGCCGTCGTGGGCCGAGGTCAACGAGGTCGTCGAGCGGATCGCGGACGAGTTCGAGCACGTCGCGCTCGTCGACTGGAAAGCGGTCGCCGAGGCGCCCGGCGTGCTGAGCTCGGACCGCCTGCACCCGACCGAGGCCGGCGAGCTCGTCCTCGCCGACCTCATCGCGGCGCAGGTCGGGCGCGCTCCCGTCGGCGACGGCGAGTGCCTGCGTTCGCAGTTCACCGACGGCTCGGCCATCGCCGGCCCACCGGACGCCGGAGGGTCCAGCGGATCCTCCGGGTCGACCTCGGGCGGCGGCACGTCTGGGAGCGGCTCGGGCGGTGGCTCCTCGGGTGGCTCCTCGGGCAGCGGCGGCTCGTCGGGTGGCGGCTCGGGCGGTGGCTCGTCGGGCGGCGGGTCGGGTGGCTCCTCGGGTGGCGGCTCGACGAGCGTTGCCCCGCCGACGGCCCCGGCGTCGACGGCGCCGCCTCCCACGAGTCCGCCGACCGCTCCACCCACGGCCCCGCCCACGGCGCCGCCGACCGCCCCGCCCACGGCGCCGCCGACCGCTCCACCCACGGCGCCGCCGACCGCCCCGCCCACGGCGCCGCCGACCGCTTCGCCGACGACGGCGCCCTGACGGCCACGTCCGGTCAGAGACCGCCCCGCAACCACTCCCACCCCGGGAGGTTGCGCAACACGACGAACACGGCGACCGCCGCCACGGCCGAGGCGTAGGTCGACCAGCCAATCGAGACGACCCACCGCGGCGCGCCTCGGCCGGCGACGACGCGCAGCCACGACCACCACGCGACGGCGAGCGCCGCCAGGATCAGTGGCGCCATCACGTTCAACGAGAGCGCCTGCAGCACGTCGCCCCGCAGCAGGTGGTGGGTCGCCCGCGTGAGGCCGCATCCGGGGCACCACCGCCCGGTGGCGGCGCGAATCGGGCAGCTGGTGAGCCCGCCGCCCCCGCCCGGGTCGACGGCGACGATGTACGCGGCGCCGGCGAGGAGGCACGCGCCACAGGCCAGGGGGACGGCGACGGCGGGAACCGCGCGGGCCGCCGGCGCGAGCGAGCCGGCGCCTGGTAGGCCAAACGCTCGTGCTACCGGCACGTCTCGAACCGTAGCCTGGACCGGTGCTCCAGGCCCGCGCGCTCTCGGTGGAGGTCGGTGGTCGACTGCTCGTCGACTCGGCCAGCTTCACCGTCGCGCCCCGGGACAAGGTCGGGATCGTGGGTCGCAACGGCGCCGGGAAGACCAGCCTGTTCAAGGTGCTCGGCGGCGCGGCCGAGCCCGCCGGCGGCTCGGTGATCCGCAAGGGCGGGTTCGGGTACCTGCCGCAGGATCCGAAGCTCGACCCGGCGCTCGACGCCAGGTCGTGCGTCGTCCACGTCCTGTCCGGGCGGGGGATCGACGACGAGCTCGTCCGCATCGAGAAGCTCCGGATCGCCATGGAGGAGAATCCCGACGAGCGCAACGTGCTGCGCTACACCCGGGCCGAGGAGGCGTTCCGCACGACCGGGGGGTATGCCTCCGAGAGCGAGGCCAGGGCGATGGCCGCCGGGCTCGGCATCCCCCAGGACCGCCTCGACCAGCCGATCGGCACGCTGTCGGGAGGCGAGCGGCGGCGCGTCGAGCTGGCCCGCATCCTGTTCGCCGGCTCGGACGTGTTGTGCCTCGACGAGCCGACCAACCACCTCGACGTCGACGCCAAGATGTGGCTGCTCGGCTTCCTCCGGCAGTACAAGGGGGCACTGCTGGTCATCAGCCACGACCTCGAGCTGCTCGACGAGGCGATCACCCGCGTGCTGCACCTCGACCGGGCCGCCGAGGACGCGGTCGGCTCGATCGTCGAGTACCGCGGGACGTACTCGCAGTATCGCCGTGCTCGGGCCGAGGCCGAGCAGCGCATGTCGAAGAAGGCCGCCCTGCAAACCAAGGAGATCGCCCGGCTCCAGACGGTCGTCGACCGGTTCGGGGCCAAGGCGAGCAAGGCGTCGATGGCGCACAGCATCGAGAAGCGGATCGCGCGGATGGAGGTCGACCGCGTGCACGGCCCGCGGGCGACCAAGACCTACAACGTCCGGTTCCCCGACCCGCCGGCGTGCGGGCAGACCGTCATCACGGCGACGGGCCTGTGCAAGGCGTACGGCGGTCCGCCGGTCTTCGAGGACATCCGCTTCGACCTCGGGCGGGGCGAGCGGTTGCTGGTGCTCGGGCTGAACGGCGCCGGCAAGACCAGTCTGCTGCGGATCGTGGCGGGGGAGACCGAGGCCGACCTGGGTGACTTCGAGTTCGGCTACCAGGTGCACGCCGGCTACTACGCCCAGGAGCACGACAACCTGCGCCCGGACGAGACGCTGCTCACCAACCTGCGCGACGCCGTGCCCATCGGGATCCAACTCGGCGAGACCCGACTCCGGGGGCTCCTCGGGATGTTCGGGCTGTCGGGCGACAAGGTGTTCCAGGACGCGGGCACGCTGTCGGGCGGCGAGAAGACCAAGCTCGCACTGGCGATGCTGATGGTCGGCCGCAACAACCTGCTGTTGCTCGACGAGCCGACCAACAACCTCGACCCGCCGTCACGCCAGGCGGTGGCCGACGCCCTGGTCGACTGGCCGGGCGCGATCATCCTGGTCAGCCACGACACCGAGTTCGTCCAGCAGCTCGGGCCGACGAAGGTGCTGTTGATGCCCGACGGCGACGTCGACTACTTCAGCGAGTCCTGGCTCGACCTCGTCGCGATCTCCTGATTTGGTCGGCCCTCGCCGCGCCCGATGGCCGGGGCGGCGCTCACCGCCGATACGGTCGCCGCCATGCGCATTTCATATTTCGGAGCAAAGATCAACGACGGGACGGTCGACGACGTCGTCGAGGAGGCCCGGCAGGCGGAGGCCGACGGGTTCGCCACGTACTGGGCGCCGCAGATCTTCGGGCACGACGCGCTGACCGCGTTGGCGATCGTCGGACGAGAGGTGCCGCGCATCGAGCTGGGCACCTCGGTGGTGCCGACGTACCCACGACATCCGATGGCGTTGGCCCAGCAGTGTCTGACGGTCAACGCGGTGAGCGGGGGGCGGCTGACGCTGGGGATCGGTCTGAGCCACAAGGTCGTCATCGAGAACATGATGGGGATGAGCTACGACAAGCCGATCCGCCACATCCGCGACTACCTCAGCATCCTCGGACCGCTGTCACAGCAGAAGCCGGTTGGCTACCGCGGAGAGGCGTACAGCACGCAGGGGGCGATCAACGCCCCCGGGTCGCTGCCGTTCTCCACCGTGGTCGCCGCGCTCGGCCCGCAGATGCTCAAGGCGGCCGCCGAGCTGGCCGACGGCACGCTGACGTGGTGCACCGGCCCGAAGACCCTCGCCGAGCACATCGTGCCGACGATCGTCGCCGCGGCAAGCGACGCTGACCGGCCGGCGCCGAAGGTGATCGCCGCGCTGCCGGTGTGCGTGACCGACGACTTCGAGGGGGCCAAGTCGCGAGCCGCGGCGGTGTTCGAGATCTACGGCAGCCTGCCCAGCTACCGGGCGATGCTCGACCGCGAGGGCGCCGCGGGGCCGGAAGACATCGCGATCACCGGCACCGCGGCCGAGGTCGTCGACCGGATCGCGGCCCTCGCCGACATCGGCGTCACCGAGTTCGCCGCCGTCGAGTTCCCCGGCAACCCCGATGAGGCCGCCGCCACCCGCGCCGCCGTCACATCCCTCATCACCTGACCCACCCAGACCCCGCGACCCAGACCCATCGTTTGCGTCGCGATTGTGGGCGTGGGGGTCGCCGAAATCGCGACGCAAACGGGGTGTTGGCCTAGGAGAGGCTCACCGGCATCGCCGCCCGCTGACGGACCTGGGCATAGAAATCGTTGCCCTTGTCGTCGA
>JBFGCT010000101.1:0-14350 GCA_041581055.1 Ilumatobacteraceae bacterium
CGGGCGGGCGGCCGCGGTTCGGCTCGGGCGGGCGGCCGCGGTTCGGCTCGGGCGGGCGGCCGGACGGGGCGCGCTCGGGCGGGCGGCCGGACGGGGCGCGCTCGGGCGGGCGGCCGGACGGGGCGCGCTCGGGCGGGCGGCCGCGGTTCGGCTCGTCGAACAGCGTGCCGACCGCGTCGGCCCTCGCTTGCGTCGCCGGCTCGGAGCCATGGCGGTCGTCGGGGAACTCGGGGTCGTGCGGCGGCGACCCCTCGACGGGGACCTCCTGCCGCCCTCCCTCGTTCCAGCAGTCGCGGACACCGGCCGGGGAATCGTGCTCGCCCCCGCAATATGCACACGCGATCGCCACGGGACGGACACTACCGAGTGCGGCAACCCCTCGCACACGTGTTCGATCGGGCGCCGCGGGTTGCCGAGGTCACCAGGCGATCTCGGGCAGCCCGTAGGTGACGCACAGCCCGGCGCCGTTGACCACCAGCAGCGAGACGACGATCGCCGTGACGGCGAGCACGCGGCGCGGGCTGCGCCCGGTCACCTGCGGCGCCGGCATGTACCACTCGGGCAGCAGCTCGGACTCGGTCACCCCGCCGAACGGCACGGCGTCGGCGTCGATCGGCGATTCGGGGTCGGCCGCCATCGCCAACGCCTCCAACTCGGCATCGGAGATCGGTCCCCGCTCCACGATCTCAACCTAGCGGGCCTCGCCACCACGGCCTCCGCGGCGACGACGATCGCCCCGCCCCACCGGATTTGTGTGACCGAACACGTCGAACCCCGCGATTATCGGTCACACAAACCGCCCCGCGGCCACTACGCGGCGCCCCGCCCCACCGGATTTGTGTGACCGAACACGTCGAACCCCGCGATTATCGGTCACACAAACCGCCGCGCGGTCACCCGTGCGGTCCGCCCACCGGATTTGTGTGACCGAATACGTCGAAACTCGCGGTTTTCGGTCACACAAAAACCGCCGAGCGCCGCGCGGTCACCCGAGCGGTCCGACCGCCGCACCACAGGGCGCCGCGGCGGACCGACCCGGTTCGCTCGCGCCCCTGCGGTGCGACATCACAGGTACAGGGTCTTCCCCCCACCGCCGGCGCCGACCGTCGAGGTGACGATCGAACCCGCTCTCTTCTCCGTGTGTCGCACCGCAGCAGCGCGGCAGCCCACCCTACGAAGCCAGCCCTGTGGGGAGGAAGGGGTACAAGGGTGTGAATTTCCGATGCCCAACGCTGGACAAGGGTGTGGAAACCGTGTGTACGACCACGACTTGTCCACAGACCGGCCACTCGGCCCGGCCCGGGGACGCTCGAGCCTGCGTCGGGCGGGCGCGAATCGCGGTCGCCGCCGGCGTGATGCGATGATCGTGCCCGTGCGGCGCCTGCATCCCGAACCGAGCGATGACGTGACGATCGAGAACGCGTACGCCGCCCCACTCGGTTCGCCCGCCGACCGGTCGTGGGTCGGGCTCTCGATGATCGCCTCGATCGACGGATCGACCGTGGTCGATGGCGACTCGGGAGGGCTGTCGAGCGAGAACGACGCCGCGGTGTTGCACCGGCTCCGCGCCCTCGCCGACGTCATCGTCGTCGGCGCCGGCACGGTGCGCGGGGAGGGGTACGGGCCGCCGAGCAAGCAGGACCAGCGGATCGGCGTCGTCACCGGCAGCGGAACGCTCGACCTGGCCACCGACCTGTTCCGGTCGGGTTCCGGCTTCGTGATCACGACCATCGACGCCGACTTCGAGATCCCGTCGGGCGTCGACGTCGTGCGCGCCGGCGCGGGGACGATCGATCTGCGGGCCGCGTTCGCGAGGTTGCCCGACGTCTGCCCGGCGCCCCGCTTCGTCCAGGCCGAGGGCGGCGCCGCGCTCAACGGCGCCCTGCTCGACGCCGACCTGATCGACGAGATCAACGTCACGACGTCACCACTCACCGTCGGCGGGGACGGACCCCGGCTGGCCAGCGGCGCCGACGATCACGCCCACCGGTACGAGTTGGCCCAGCTGTTGGTCGACGAGCGGTCGTTCGTGTTCGCCCGCTGGCGGCGGCGTCCGGACTGAGCGCGCCGGTCCGCTCGGGCCGCCGCCGATCAGGTCGGAGCAGGCCGCTCGGGCCGCCGCCGATCAGGTCGGAGCGGGCCGGTCTTGGCCGCCGTCGATCAGGTCGATCAGGAAGATCAGGTCGGCGTCGGCCGGGTCGACTTCTCCAGCAGCTCGAGCTCCCGGTGGAAGTCGGCGGCCGCGTCGAAGTTCTTGTACACGCTGGCGAAACGCATGTAGGCCACCTCGTCGACGCCCCGGAGGCGGTCGAGCACGGCCAACCCGATCACCGCACTGCTCACCTCGGAACCCTGGAGCCGCACGGCGTCCTCGACGTCGATGGCGAGTTCGGCGAGCTGCGCGTCGCTGACCGAGCGGCCCTTGGTCGCCGCCGCGAGGCCGCTGATCAGCTTCTCCCGGTCGAACGGCTCGCGCCCGCCGTCGGACTTGACGACGGTCAGCACGACGTGGTCGATCCGCTCGAAGGTCGTGAAGCGGTGCGAGCACGACAGGCACTGCCGACGACGGCGAATCGCCGAGCCCTCCTCCGCCAGCCGCGAGTCGACGACCTTGGTGTCGTCGGCGCGGCAGGACGGACAGTGCATCCGGCAAGGATACTGGGGCCGCCGGACGCATCTCGCCCGGCCCCCGACCGGCCGACCCGCTCGCGTCACGGCAGGCGGACGGCCTGTCCGGCCACGATCGACGTGCCGCCGTTGAGCTCGATCAGGGCCTCGACGTAGCGGCGCTGGTCGACGTCGCCCCGATAGTCCCCGGCGATCGACCAGAGCGTGTCGCCGCGGCGGGCGACGTGCGACGCGGCCGACGGCGACGCGGCCGTGGCCTCGGAGGCGACGGCAGGTGCGCCCCCGAAGCCGGCCAGCGTCGCCGCCATCGCCGCCGTGGCGAAGAGGACTGCGAGCGCCACCGCGAGCACGACCGCGCCGGCCACGATCCGCCGAGCGAGAAAATTCGGCGGCGCCGTCGCGCGGTGCCGCCGACCGCTCGCCGGCCGCCGCGACGTCGTTGACGTCGATGACGTCGACGACGTCGTGCCGGCGGCGGCGGCCGGAGTGTCGGCGGTGATGGTCATGGTCATGAGTGAGTCCCAACGGGTGACGCCGGCTCGCAGCGGAGCGTCCGGCAGGTGGACATGGCGCGGTTCGAGCTGGCCCTCGAACACCGTTCGATCATCGAAATGGTGCACCAACGTACGTTCGAGGAACGAACGTTCGACAGTGTGACAGCCCGACGCTCGCCGTGTCAACCACTTCGCCCGAGAATCTCGAACGAACGTTTGCGGTACAGGTGTTTGACTCTGGGGGTGACCCTCCGTACGATGTTCGTATGGCACCCAAGATCAGCACTCGCCAACGAGACATCCTCGACTTCATCGTCCTGCAAATGCGCGACCGCGGGTACCCCCCGTCGGTCCGCAAGATCGGTGACGCGGTCGGCCTCACGTCGCCCTCGACCGTCCACAGCCACCTCAACACGCTCCAGCGGCTCGGCTACCTGCGCCGCGACCCGACCAAGCCGCGGGCGATCGAGGTCCGCTACGACGCCAACAGCGGGGCGATCATGGAGCGCCGACCCGTCCGCCACGTCCCGCTCGTCGGCGATGTCGCGGCCGGCACCGACGTGCTGGCCGAGGAGAACGTCGAGGAGTTGTTGCCGGTCCCGGTCGACTTCACCGGCGAAGGCGAGCTGTTCATGCTCCGAGTCCGCGGCGACTCGATGATCGGCCTCGGCATTCTCGATGGCGACTACGTCGTCGCCACCCAGGTCGACCACCCGAACAACGGCGACATCGTCGTCGCCGGGATCGCCGACGGCGAGGCGACGGTCAAGACCTACAGCCGCTCGGGCGCCGAGGTCACGCTGACCCCGGCCAACCCCGCGATGGAGCCGATGAAGTTCCGCGCCGACGAGCTCGCCATCTACGGCCGCGTCGTCACCGTGATGCGGCGCTACTGAGCCCGCCGACGACCGCCCCGACGACGACAGCCACTGGCGCGCCGACCACAACCGCGCCGGCGCGCCGGGCAGTGCGACCGGGCCGTCCTGACCGTCAGCCGTCCTGCGGCGGCGCCCAGGGCGATCGTTCGCCGTCGCCGGTCGAGCCGTCGGACGACGGCGCCGACGGGCCCGCCAGACCACCCGGTCCGGCCCCCGGCGCTCCCGGTCCGGGCGGTCGCTCGACGGGCGCCGCCGGAGGCGACACCAGCGGGGGGCCGGCCGGCGGGGGCCCTGGGGCGGCGGCGGGCGGTTGCCCGGTGGGCGGTCGGGCGGGCCAACTCGGCGGCGGGCCAGCCGGGCCAGCAGGGCCAGCAGGCCCGGCCGGCGAGGGCGGCCAGCCTGGCGCCGCAGGCCAGTCCCGCGCCCCACCTGCCGCCGGCAGCGGTCTCCGCCGATTGCCGAGCACGATGCAGGCGACGCCCGCGACCAACCCGATCAACGCGGCGAGCACCGCGGCGACGCGCAACGCCGCCACACCCGAGTTCGGATCCTTGCCGACGGCGACGGCGAAACTGCGGTCGGCCGCGTCGTCGTCGGCGCCGACGGTCAGGACGTGATCGCCGGTGGTCGTGATGCTGACCACCCTTTCGGATCGGCCGATGAACCCGGCCGCGTCGTACTCGGCGCCGCTCCGGAGTCGGAGGTCGAGGTCGGCGCCGTCGGGATCGACCATCGACAGCGCGACCGCCGGCGGCTCGTCGCCGTCGTAGCGGTAGTCGCCGGCGGCATCGCAGTCGCCGCGCACGCCGGCGAGCTCGCCCTCGGTCTCGACGAAGATCAGGTACTCCCCGGTCTTGGAGAAGTCGAGCGTCGTCGTGCAGCCGACCGGCGCCCGCGCCAGGCTGCGCACCGCGTCGTTCAGGCGGGCACCGGCGGCCACCCACATCCCGACCCCGGCGATCAGGCCGACCACCACGAGGACGACACCGACGGCGAGCAGCCACGTGCGGCGCTGGCCACCACCCTCGGCCGCCGGACTTCCCTCGATGGTGTAGGCGGGCGCCACCATGATGTTCAGCTCCTCGACGACAGACGATCGGCGACCAGTTGGATTCGCTCGTCAGGTTGTACCACGGCGACGCGCACGAAGTTGGCCCCGTCCGGACCGTAGAACTCCCCGGGGCTGACGAGCGCGCCGCCGTCGCCCGCCAGCCGCTCGGTGAACTCCCAGCCGTCCTCGACCGGGATCCAGAGGTAGAACGCACCGTCGGGCCGTGCGACCTCGATCCCCGCCCACGTGCCGAGGACATCGGCCAGCAGCGCCAGGCGCGAGCGATAGCGGTCGCGCTGCACCTCGACGTGGGCGTCGTCGGCGAGCGCGGCGACCGCCGCGGCCTGCGCCGGCCCGGGGACCATCATCCCCAGATGCTTGCGCGTCTCCTGGAGATACCAAACCAGCTCGGGGTCGCCGACGTAGAAGCCGACGCGGACGCCGGCCAGGTTGGACCGCTTGGACAGCGAGTGCACGGCGACCACACCCTCCAGGCCGCTCTCCAGGATCGTGCGCGGCCGGTCGGCCCACGTGAACTCGGCGTAGCACTCGTCGGAGAAGACCGGCACGCCGCGGCTGCGCCCCCATTCGGCGGCCGCCGGCAGGTCGTCGAGCGATCCGGTCGGGTTGCTCGGGCTGTTGACCCACAGCAGCAGCGCGCGCGTTGCGTCCTCGTCGGAGATCGCCGCGAGGTCGACCCCGCCACCCGGCCGCTCGGGAACGGGAACCGCCCGGCAGCGGCCGAGCCTCGCCCCCATCTCGTAGGTCGGGTAGGAGATCGCCGGATACAACACCGTGTCGCGCTCTGGGGTGCGCAACGACATCAGCTGGGGCAGGGTGCCGACGAACTCCTTGCTGCCGATCGTCGCCCCCACGTGCTCGGCCGACACCTCCAGACCGAATCTGCGGGCGACCCACCCGCTGGCCGCCGCGCGCAGGGCGACCGAGCCGATGCTCGGGGGGTACCCGCGCTCGGTCCCGCTCCCGCCCAGCGCGGCGATCACGCCGTCGGGCGGCGCGTCGAACGGGGTGCCGATCGAGAGGTCGACGGTCCCGCCTTGGTGGGCCGCGCTGATCGGCTCGAGCCGCTTCAGCCGGTCGTAGGGATACGGCGGCGGGACGAACCCGGTGGCCGTCACGGCGCTCCCCCGCCGCCGGGGTCACCCACCCGGAAGTCGGCGAGCCGCCCGGCGGACGCGTCGGACAGCCGGGCCCGCACCGTCCACCGCTCGCCGTCGTCGCCGACCGAGACCACCTCGCCCTCCCGATGGATCGACGCCAGGATCTCCCCCCGGTCGAAGGGGACGAGCAGCTCGTAGACGACGGCCATCGCGCGCAGCCGATCGGCGAGCGCGACCAGGAACTCGTCGATGCCGGCGCCGGTCGCCGCGCTGATCGCCACCGAGCCGGGGTGATCGGCGACCAGCTGCTTCGCCTTCCCGGGCTCGAGGTCGCACTTGTTGAAGACCATCAGCTCCGGGACGGTGGCGGCGTCGATCTCGGCGAGCACCTCGCGCACGGCGTCGATCTGCGACTGCGGGTCGGCGACGCTGGCGTCGACGACGTGGACCAGGTAGTCGGCCAGCGCGGCGACCTCGAGCGTGCCCTTGAACGACTCGACCAGCCCGTGCGGCAGCCGGTTGATGAACCCGACGGTGTCCGACAGCAGCACCGGCTCTCCACCGGGGAGCGACAGGCGGCGGGTGGTCGGGTCGAGGGTGGCGAACAGCCGGTCTTCGACGAGCACGCCGGAGTCGGTGAGCCGGTTGAGGAGCGTCGACTTGCCGGCGTTGGTGTACCCGACGATCGCGACCGCGGCGAGCCCGCTTTGGCTGCGGCCCTTACGCTGCAGCGAGCGCGTCGCCGCCAGCCCTTCGAGGTCGCGTTCGAGCTTGGTGATCCGCCGCATGATCCGCCGGCGATCGGTCTCGAGCTTCGTCTCGCCGCCGCCGAACCGGGCGCCGATGCCGCCGCGTTGCTGGGACAGCTTGGCCGACGAACCACGGCGCATCCGCGGAAGGCGATACCGCAGCAGGGCGAGCTCGACCTGCGCCTTGCCCTCGAGCGTGTGCGCGTTCTGCCCGAAGATGTCGAGGATGACGGCGGTGCGGTCGATCGCCGTGCGTCCGAGCAGCTTCTCCAGGTTGAACTGCTGGCCGGGCGACAGCTCGTTGTCGAACACGACCGTGTCGGCGTCGACGGCGAGGCAGAGCAGCTTGAGCTCCTCCGCCTTCCCCTTGCCGATGTACCACGTGTGGTCGGGAGCGTCGCGGCGTTGGACCATGCGGGCGACGACATCGGCGCCGGCGGTGTCGACCAAGAGGGTCAGCTCGTCGAGGCTGGCGTCGAGCGACTCCTCGTCGTCGCCCGGGAGCATCACGCCGACGAGCACGATCTTCTCCCGGATCGTGCGATCGATCAGCGTGTCGGCCAGCGCCTCGTTGTACGGCGTGCTCATGCGGGGACGTCGATCGTCGCGACATGGGTGGCCGGTCCGGTCAGCACGGCGGTCGCCGGGGCGTCGGCGGCGAAGGACACGGTGACGGTGCCGCCGTCC
The DNA here is from genome assembly GCA_041581055.1 of Ilumatobacteraceae bacterium. Classification (GTDB taxonomy): domain Bacteria; phylum Actinomycetota; class Acidimicrobiia; order Acidimicrobiales; family Ilumatobacteraceae; genus JBFGCT01. Next base: position 7,609 of record JBFGCT010000101.1, read on the forward strand.
ATGTGGACGAGCACATCTTCGGCCGACGCGGCGACGAGGCCCCACGCCCGGCTGGCGAACGCGGCCGCGCACGCCCCGGTCCCGCAGGCCTCGGTGACGCCGACGCCGCGTTCGTGGACGCGCATCGTGATCGCGTTCGTCTCCGGCCCTGGTTGGACGATTTCCAGGTTGATCTGGGGCACCTTGCGCCCGAGGTCGGCCAGATCGACCACGGTGACGTCGTCGACGCCGACCACGCCGTGGGGGTTGCCGAGGCTCAGGTGGGCGACCGGGCGGTCGGCGTGGCAGCCGAGATCGGCCCAACCCGCCGGCTCGTCGAGCGCGGTGACCTCGCCCATCTCGACGCGCGCCAGGATCGTCGTGGGATCCTCGGTCAGCTGGAGCGTGACGACGCGGTCGCCGGCATCGGTGCGGATGCGCTGCGGCTCGAGGTCGCCCCGGCGTTCGGCGAGCGCCTGGGCGAAACAGCGGATGCCGTTCCCGCTCATCTCGGCGCGTGAGCCGTCGGCGTTGAACAACACCATCTGGGCCGCGTATCCGACCGCGGTCTCGCCGACCAGCAGGCCGTCCGCGCCGACGCCGCGACGGCGGTCGCAGACCCGGCGGGCCAGCCCGGCGAGATCGTCGACGTGGGGGTGGAACGCGACGAGGAAGTCGTTGCCGAGCCCGTGGTGCTTCGTGAGTTGTACGTTCATGTGCTCCTGTCGAGCGCCTCGATCACAACGGGGGTCACCGCGGCGATCGGGTCGTCCCCGACGTCGATCCAGCGTACGCGGGGATCGCGGCGGAACCATCGCTCTTGGCGGACCGCGAACTGGCGGGTGCGGGTGATGATCATCTCGACCGCCTCATCGTGGCTCACCCGGCCTTCCAGATGCTCGCGGATTTCCTTGTAGCCGAGGGCTTGGCCCGCCGTCTTGGAGAATTCGGCGATCGACGCCACCTCGGCGACCAGCCCGGCCTCGATCATGCGGTGCACCCGCTCGGTGACCAGGGCGGTGATGACGTCGCGGGGTCGGCGGACGCCGATCTGCTCGACCGCGGTCGGCGGGTACGCGTCGACGCCCGGACCGAACGAGCTGAACCTGCGGCCGCTCCCCGAGGTGACCTCGAGGGCGCGCACCACCCGGCGCCGGTTCGAGGGCTCGATCTTGGTCGCCGCGTCGGGATCGAGCTCGGCGAGCCGGGCGTGGAGGGCGGCGGTGTCGGGCTCCCGTTCGAGCTCGGCGCGGACCGCGGGCCACTCCCCCGGCAGATCGAACTCGTCGACGACGACGCGGTGGTACAGCCCGGTCCCGCCGACGAGCAACGCCCGCCCGCCGTCGGCCGCGACCCGCACGAGCGCGGCGTCGTAGGCCCGCCGGAAATCGGCGACGCTGAACTCGTCGTGCGGCTCGACCAGGTCGATGCAGTGGTGCGGCGCGGTCCGCCGCTCATCCGGCGTCGGCTTGGCGGTCCCGATGTCCATCCCCCGGTACACCTGCATGCTGTCGACCGACACCAGGTGGACGTCGCCGAGTTGCCGCCCGACATCGAGGGCGATCGCCGACTTGCCGACCGCGGTCGAGCCGACGATGGCGACGCGGCGCACCGTCAGAGCGACTCGCCCCCGGCGATCCGCTGGTGGTGATGGATCACCTCGGCGACGATGAAGCCCAGGAACTCCTCGGTGAACGCCGGGTCGAGCCCTGACTCCTCCGCCAGCGCCCTGAGCCGAGCGACCTGCACGACCTCGCGTTCGGGGTCGGCGGGCGGCAAGCCGGCGTCGGACTTGTACCGGCCGACCGCCTTGGTGATCTTGAACCGCTCGGCGAGCAGGTGGACGAGGGCGGCGTCGATGTTGTCGATGCTGGCGCGGTATGCGGCGAGCTGCGGGTCGATCTGCGGCGAGCTCATCGCGGACCCAGCGACGCGACGGGGATCCGGACGCGATGGGTCGGCTCGGCGAGGAGCTCGACCCAGTCCGCGAGGAGGTGGTGCGGCGCGGCGCGGGTGACCTCGACGAGGGCATAGCTCCCGGTGCGCACCGGCCGGGGGGCGACGAAGTGGACCAGCTTGTTCTGGCGCGTGCGGCCGCTCAGCACGGCCGGATCCTTCTTGCTCGGGCCCTCGACGAGCACCTCCTCGGTGCGCCCGACACGGGCCTCGTGACGTTGGAGGGCGGCACGCTCGATCACGATCCGCAGCCGCTGGAAACGCTCGCCGGCGACGGCCGGGTCGACGAAGTCGGGGGTCATCTCGGCGGCCTCGGTGCCGGACCGCGGCGAGAACACGAACGTGTAGGCGTAGTCGTACGAGGCGGCCGCGGCCACCTCCAGCGTGCGCTCGAAGTCGTCGTCGGTCTCGCCCGGGAAGCCGACGATGATGTCGGTGGAGACGGCCAGATCGGGCACGACGCGCCGGGCCTCGGCCAGCCGCTCCAGGTAGCGCTCGGCGGTGTACCCGCGATGCATCAGCGCAAGCACACGGTCGCTGCCCGACTGGAGCGGGTAGTGCAGGTGCTCGCACACCGCCGGGGTCTCGGCCATCGCGGCGAACGTGTCCGGCCGCATGTCCTTGGGGTGCGGGCTGGTGTAGCGCACTCGGCGGATGCCCTCGACGGCGCCGACCGCCCGCAGCAGCTCGCTGAACAGCGGCCGGAGCCGGGCGCCGGCGTCGCCGGCGTGACGTGCGGCGAGCTGAAGGTCGCGGCCGTAGCTGTTGACGTTCTGGCCCAGCAGCGTCACCTCGGTCACGCCGTCGGCGGCGAGCTGCTCGACCTCGGCGACGACGTCGGCGAACGGGCGGCTCATCTCCTCGCCGCGCACCGCCGGGACGATGCAGAACGCGCAGTTGTTGTCGCACCCGATCTGGATCGTGACCCAACCGCTGAAGGAGGTCGCGCGGCGGGCCGGAAGCGCCGACGGGAACATCGCGTGATCGTCGACCAACGCCGCGTCGAGGATCTCGGTGATCGGCGCCCCCGCGGACCGGGCCTCGACCAGCAGCTCGGCGGCGCGGTGGACGTTGTGCGTGCCCAGCACGACGTCGACGTGGCCCGCCCGCTCGGCGACGACCTCCCGGTCCTTCTGGGCGAGGCAGCCCGACACGACGATCTGGCGGCCCTCCTTGTCGCCCTTCCAGGTCTTGAGGTGCCCGAGGTTGCCGTAGAGCTTGTTGTCGGCGTTCTCGCGGATGCAGCACGTGTTCAGGACGACCACGTCGGCGTCGTCCTCGGACGCCGCCCGGACGAGCCCGTCCGCCTCGAGCAACCCGGCGATCCGCTCGGAGTCGTGCTCGTTCATCTGGCACCCGTAGGTGCGCACGATGTAGCTGCGGGACATGCCGGCCCAGGCTAACGCCACCACCTTCGAACGGCCCCGGGACCCCAAGGCGAACACCGGGGGCCATCATCGCCGATGCCGAATTCAGGTTCGCCCACCAAGGGGTAGCGTGCCCGCCGATGTTGGCGATCCTCCCGATCTCGACGACGTATCAGATCGTCGGCCTGCTCCACGTGCTCGCCGCGATCGGCGCGTTCGGGCCGTTGTTCCTGTACCCCCGCCTCCAACGGGCGGGCGAGACGCGGGTGATGGCGACGATGCACACGCGCGTGGTGATCCCGTCGCTCGTCGCGCTGTGGGTGCTCGGCATGGGCCTCGCGGGCATCGGCGAGTACGACCTCGCGGAGACGTGGTGGATGACCGGTTCCATCGTCGTCTGGCTGGCCGCGCTCGTGGTGAGCTGGTTCCTGGTTCGGCCGGCGATTGCCGACCGCGGCGAGTCGGCGCGCTCGATGCTGGCGGCCGGCATCGGCAGCACCCACCTGCTGCTCGTCGTCGCGCTCTTCCTGATGGTCTTCCAGCCCGGCGGCTCCGCGTTCAAGTGAGGCTTGTTCGGAGGTCTTCGACCGGCGTGCTGCCATCCGCCGACGAGGGCGAGCGCCGCGCCGCGCTGGTGCGCATGAAGCTGGTCGCCACGTCGTTGCTCGTCGGCGCGGCGATCGTCTACGTGATCGCCAAGATCAACGAGGACGCCGGATCGTGGGTCGGCTACGTGCGCGCCGTCGCCGAGGCGGCGATGGTCGGGGCGCTCGCCGACTGGTTCGCCGTCACCGCGCTCTTCCGGCATCCGTTGGGCATCCCGATCCCGCACACGGCGATCATCCCGAAGCGCAAGGACCAGATCGGGCGCAGTCTCGGCGACTTCGTCGAATCGAACTTCCTGACCGCCGACATCATCGACGAACGGCTGCACAGCGCCGAGGTCGGCCGGCGGGCCGGCGTCTGGCTCGCCCAGCCCGAGCACGCCGAGCGGGCCGGCGATGCCGTCGCCGACGTGTTGCGCGGCGCGCTCGAGGTGCTCGACGACGACGAGATCGAGGCGGGCCTCGAGCATCTCGTCGAGTCGCGGGTGCGGGCCACGCCGGTCACGCCACTCCTCGGCAAGGCGATCGACATCACCGTGGAGGGCGGACATCATCAACGATTGCTCGACGCGGTCCTCGTCGGCGTCGGCGGGTTCCTCGAAGACAACCGCGTGACGTTTCGGGCGCGCCTGGACGAGGAGTCGCCGTGGTGGGTTCCCGAGCCGATCGACGACCGCATGTTCAACAAGATCTTCGAGGCGGTCACCCGGTTCGTCCACGACGTAGGGCAGGATCCACACCACGAAGTCCGCGACACGGTCGATTCACGTGTCGCGGCGTTCGCCGACCGGCTTCTGGCCGACCCGGAGTTGCTCGCCAAGGGGGAAGCCCTCAAGGAAGAGCTGCTCGACCATCCGGAGGTTCGGCGCTGGATCACCTCGCTCTGGGGTGACACCAAACGCGGCCTGCTCACCGCGGTTGACGATCGCGACAGCGAACTGCGACGGCGCGTCGTCAACAGCCTGCAACGGCTCGGTGCGCGGCTGTCGACGGAACCGGAGCTGCAGGCCAAGTTCGACCAGTGGCTGTCGGCGGCGCTCGCCTACCTCGTGGAGAACTACCGGGCCGAGGTCAGCGACGTGATCGCGTCGACCGTCGAGAAATGGGACGGCGAGTCGACCGCGGACAAGCTCGAACTGCAGGTCGGCCGCGACCTCCAGTTCATCCGCATCAACGGCACGATCGTCGGTGGGCTCGCCGGGCTGGTCATCCACACCATCGGCCAGACGCTCTGACCGCGCACGCTGTCGCCGACCGGTCGCGCCGGGACCACGGCCGAAGAATTCGGCAGGCCGGCTCGGGACTCGGCGCGGGACGGCTCAGTCGGCAGGCCGGCTCGGGACTCGGCGCGGGACGGCTCAGTCGGCGCGGACGGCTCAGTCGGCGGGGGCGCCGAGCTCGAGCCGGCCGTCGGCGCCGATGGTGAACCCGGGGGCGTGGGCCAGCTCCCAGAGATGGCCGTCGGGGTCGGCGACGTACGACGAGTAGCCGCCCCAGAACACCCGCTCGGGCGGCTTCAGCGGGGTCGCTCCGGCGGCGACCCACTCGGCGAACACGGTGTCGACCTCGTCGGTCGAGGCCAGGTTGAGCGCCAACGTCACCGCCCGGAACCCCGAACCGTCGGCCGGCACCTTGGCGTCCTCGGCCAAGGCGTCGCGCGCGTACAGGCCGAGCACCGACCCGTCGGTCTGGAAGAACGTGATCATGTCCATCGAGTCCGACGACTTGCGCCAGCCCAGCGTCTCGTAGAACGCCGTGGAGACGGCCAGATCGGCGACGCCGAGCGTGACGATGGAGATGCGTTGGGGAACGGTCATCGCCACATCATCGCCGATCGCCACCGTGCGCGCGAGCGGCGCCCGACATCGGGCCGTCCTCCCGAGAATTTGTGTGACCGAAAACGTCGAACCCCGCGATCTTCGGTCACACAAATCCGGTAAGCGGCCGACAGCCCGCCGGCACACCAGGAACCCCCGGCTTTTCTGTGAGCGAAAACGTCGAACCCCGCGATCTTCGGTCACACAAATCCGGTGAGCGGCCTCAGTCGATCTCGATCGGAGCCTCGTCGGCCTCGGTGAACTCCTCGACGACGTCGGCGCCCTCGGGCTCCTTGAGCCCGGCCGCGGTGAGCACCTTGTCGCTGATCTCCATCGTGACCTCGGGGTTCTGCTTGAGGTAGTTCTTGGCGTTCTCCCGGCCCTGGCCGAGCTGTTCGCCCTCGTAGGTGAACCAGGCCCCCGACTTCTTCACGAGGCCGCGGTCGACCGACATGTCGATCAGGGACCCCTCGCGGCTGAGGCCCTGCCCGTACATGATGTCGAACTCCGCCTGGCGGAACGGCGGAGACACCTTGTTCTTGACGACCTTGACCCGGGTGCGGTTGCCGACGACCTCGGCGCCGTCCTTCAGCGACTCGATGCGGCGGATGTCGAGCCGAACCGACGAGTAGAACTTCAGCGCCCGGCCGCCCGGCGTGGTTTCGGGCGAGCCGAACATGACGCCGATCTTCTCCCGCAGCTGGTTGATGAAGATGGCGACCGTGTTGGTCTTGCTCAGGTTGCCGGTCAGCTTGCGCAGCGCCTGGCTCATCAGGCGGGCCTGGAGGCCGACGTGGGTGTCGCCCATCTCGCCCTCGATCTCGGCCCGCGGGGTGAGCGCGGCGACCGAGTCGATGACGATCACGTCGATCGCCCCCGAGCGGGTCAGCATGTCGCAGATCTCGAGCGCCTGCTCGCCGGTGTCGGGCTGGGAGATCAGCAGTTGGTCGACGTCGACACCGATCGCCGCGGCGTACACCGGGTCCATCGCGTGCTCGGCGTCGATGTAGGCGCACAC
>JBFGCT010000102.1:0-14294 GCA_041581055.1 Ilumatobacteraceae bacterium
CGAGTACCTCCACCACCACAAGATGGCCATGGTCAACCAGCGCGAGGTCGGCACCGACGTCGGCTCGTTCAACCAGGGCCTGAAGAGCGCCCTTCGTGAGGACCCCGACGTTGTGCTCCTCGGCGAGATGCGCGACCTCGAGTCGATGGAGATCTCGCTCTCGCTCGCCGAGACCGGCCACCTCGTGTTCGCCACCCTGCACACCAACGACGCGGCGCAGGCCCTCGACCGCATCATCGACGTGTTCCCCGCCGAGCGCCGCAACCAGATCCAGATCATGCTCGCCGGCGCGCTCCAGGGGGTCATCTCCCAGCGCCTCCTCCCGGCGATCGGCGGCGGCCGCGTCGCCGGCTACGAGGTGATGGTCGCCAACGAGGCGATCCGCAACCTCGTCCGCGAGGGCAAGTCGCGCCAGATGCGAAACATGATCGCCACCGGCGGCGCCGAGGGCATGCAGACGATCGAGATGGACCTCGCCCGCCTGGTCGCCGCCGGGCTGATCTCGATGGAGGTCGCGATGGACGCCAGCGCCTACCCCAAGGAGGTCCAGGCGCAGATGGCGACCGCCCGCGCCCAACTCCAGGCTCAGGCGACGATGGGCACCGGCCAGGCCGGCTCGTCGGGCGCGGGCACCTACGCCGGGCAGCCCGGCGAACCCGCGCCGGCTTCGGCCTGACTCCATCCACACGGCGGCACGGAGGGACGGGACATGGCGGCCAAGAAGTTGCCCTACAAGAACCTCGCGGGGATCACCCCCTGCCCGGGGGGCTGGCTCGTGCTGCCCGCCCGGATGGCCGGGGTCACCGTGACGTGCGAAGAGGCGTTCGTGCTCAAGCGCCTCGGCGACGTTCTCGACTGGCGCCCGAAGTTCGACACCGCAGCGATCAACATCCCGATGGGGTTGAACGACTATGCGAGCGGCGAGTTCCGCGAGTGCGACCTCGACGCGCGCGAGTTCGTCGGTTGGCCGCGCGTCGTCGGAATCCACGGCGTGCCGAGCCGGGAGGCGTTCCGCGCCGAGAACCAGGAGGAGATGGCCAAGATCGAGCCGTGGATGACCAAGCACGACTTCCGCCGCCTGCGCTGGTTGCGCGAGGCCGAGCGGGAGCTCCAGCCGTTCCACTCCCGGAGCATCTATCCGGCCCACCCGGACGTGTCGTTCACGGCGATGAACGGCGACGTGCCGCTGAAGACGTCCCCGTTCCACGCCGACGGACAGGTCGAGCGGCTCGAGCTGATCCGCCAGCAGCTGCCCGGCATCGACGACGTGATCACCCGCGTGCCACCTGACGGCGCCGCCCCCGTCCACGTGATGCAGGCCGCGGCGATGCTGTGGACCGCCCGCCGCGGCTCCGGCCGGGCGATCAGCCGATTCCCCCTGGATCCGACCTGGGATGAGGTCGGCATGCGCAAAGAACTCGTGAGATAGGGGCTGAGATTGGGCTGGAGCGGCCGCCTCGCGGCGTCACCGACGTCGGTCGTTGCCCGGCCCGGGCGTCAGCGAACGGCGGGCAACCTGCCCGGGCTCGGCGGATCAGGCCAGGCTGAGGTCGGAGATCGGGCCCGCGGAGGCCGGGGGTGGGAGCGTCGCCAGCTTGGGCTCGAACAGCGCCGTGATCGCGTCGGCCAGCGCCTTCTGGCGGGCCAGGCAGTCGGCCAACCCGTCGCGGATCTCGGCGACCGAGCGCTCGAGGGCGTCGAGGCGGTTGTCGATGTCCGGTGAGTTCCAGCCCGAGGCCGACGGGGTGTGTCCGTCGAGCGCCTCGACCCGGTCGGCGCGCTCCCGTTCGACGAGTTCGATGAGCCGTCGCTCCGTGCGCTCGGTCTCGGCGCGGGACTCGGCGCGGGCGAGTTCGACCTGTTCCTGCGCGATCTGAGCGTAGGCGGCCATCGACGTGAACTGGCTGTTGATCTGCAGCTCGACCTGCTTGACGCGGTCGTGCACCTCGAGCAACAGCGCGTCGCTCGCCGCGGCGTCCTCGTCGCCGAAGAATCCGTCGCCGGCGTCTCCGGCGGCGCCTCGGTCGCTGAGTTCTCTGGTCTTGCCGAACATCGTCGTCGCGTCAGTCCTGTGCTCGCGGGCCTCGCCTCCTGCGAAGCCGTACCTCATCATCGGCGCGTCCGCCGCCGATCTTGAGGGGCCGATTGCGTACGACGTCTTGACGATTTTCTGCTCAAGGTCGTCCCCGACGCTCCGAAGAACTAATTGCGCTACGGGAGATGGACCTCACGGAGCGCTTCGTGAGAAACACATCATCCACATGAAGAGCGGAAGGAACGCAGAATCATGCAGAACAAGGACAAGGGCTTCACACTGGTGGAGCTGCTCATCGTCATCGTCATCCTCGGCATCCTGGCCACCGTCACGGTGTTCGCGGTGCGAGGCATCACCGACCAGGGTCAGCAGTCGGCCTGCGACGCCGACCGCAAGACCCTCCAGACGGCCACCGAGGCGTTCTTCGCCCAGTTCGGTGGCACCATCATCCCGGTGAACGACACCCAGCAGACGGCGGCCTACACCGCCGCTGTCGCGGCCGGCACCGCCGACCCGCTGCCGACCCCGCCGGCGGCCGACTTCGAGACCGAGCAGACGCTGATGGCGTCGAAGCTCATCGTCGAGGCGTCCGGCAACTACGACGTCAGCGCAGCCGGCGTCGTCACCGCCACGGTCCCCGGCGACTGCTGATCGCAGCGACGAAGACACGTACTGAGAAGACCCCGTCGGCTCCGGCCGGCGGGGTCTTCCCGCGTCTCGGGCCAGCCCCGGCGCAGGCGCCGGCCCGGCCACGTACTTCAGTTCCGGCCCGCCGATGCCGACGACATGGTATGACGACCCACGCCTCCGCCCGACGTCGCGATGATCGGGGCTTCTCGCTCGTCGAGATCCTGATCGTGATCGTGGTGCTCGGCGTCCTGGCGACGGTCAGCGTCTTCGCCGTGCGCGGGATCACCGACCGGGGCGAGCAGGCGAGCTGCGACGAGGACCGCCGGATCATGCTCACCGCGGTGGAGTCGTATTTCGCGCAGGAGGGCGGCGCCGCCATCGCCACGAGCAACCCGGCGGTTCCGGGCGTCACCGGGTTGACGCCCGAGGACACGCTCGTCGCCGCCGGGTTCCTGGCCACGATCTCCGAACTGCACGACGTCGACGGGTCCGGGTCCGTGACGGCCGCCGCGTCGGCGGGCTGCTGACGCCGGGTCGCGCCCGGACCGCTCGGCGACCGCTTGGTCAGGTTCCGGCGAACGGGGCGGCCAGTTCCAGGACCTCGTCCTCCGGGAACGCCCCGAGCCAGCCGCCGAGCACCTCGCCGTTCGGGCCGAGCATCACGGCCGTCGGCTGCGACCGGACCCCGATCACCTGCCACGAGACGAAGGACTCGTCCCACAGCATCGTGAACGAGCGGGTTCCGAAGCGGTCGACGAACTCATGGGCCTCGCCGAGGCTGTCCTGTGTGCCGAGGCCGATGACCTCGACGGCGTCTGCGTGATCTCGAGCGAACTGCTCGACGTCGGGCGCCTCCCGACGGCAGGTGGGTCAATGCGGCGCCCACATCCAGAGCAGGACAGGTTTCTCCGCCGGCAGGATGTTGCGCAGGTTCGCTTTCTGCCCGGTGCTCACGTTGTCGATCACCAGGTCGGGCAACGGGTTGCTCTCGATGTCGGAGGCGGCGGCCACGGTCGGGCCGCCGAGATCGCGGCCGAGGAAGTCGATCGACTCGGCGCCCGGCGCCCGTTCGCTGTCACCGCCGCCGCCGCACGCGGCCATGACGACTGCGCCGACCAGCGCGCCGGCCATCGCGCGGCGGCGCGCTGTCCGAAGGAGTCCCATCACGGCCACATTGTCATCGGTCGCCGCTCGTCTCGCGCCTGGTCCGGGGGCGAGTTCCGCGAACGTTTCGCGTCTCGGCGCGCCGGCGCCGGGGCGGATCAGGCCGTTCCGGCCTGGGCGGCGACCGCCGCGGCGGCCGCGGCGACCGCGTCGGCGTCGCCGAGGTACTCCGCGGCGCGCACGGCGAGACGGTCGTCGAACGTGTACCGCCGCGGGGCGCCGGTCGGGATGTTGACGTCGGCGATGTCGCCGTCGCTGACGCCCTCGAGGTGTTTGAGGAGCGCCCGCAGCGAGTTGCCGTGGGCGGTGACCAGCACGTCGAGCCCGGCGAGGAGTTGGGGGGCGATGCGGTCGAACCAGTACGGCAGCACGCGCTCGACGACGTCCTTCAGGCACTCCGCCGCCGGGAGCACGTCGGGTGGGAGGTGGGCGTACCGCGGGTCGTTGAGCGGGTGTTCGGGGCTGTCGAGGTCGACCGGCGGCGGAGGCGTGTCGTACCCCCGGCGCCAGGCGTGCACCTGCTCGGCGCCGTGGCGGGCGGCGGTCTCTTTCTTGTCGAGCCCCTGCAGCGCGCCGTAGTGGCGCTCGTTGAGCCGCCAGCTGCGCTCGACGGGGAGCCAGACCTGTCCCATCGCCTCGAGCGCCAGGTTCTGGGTGACGACCGCCCGGGCCTGCAGCGAGGTGTGCGAGACGTCGAACACGAGACCGGCCTCGCGCATCGTCACGCCGGCGGCGGACGCCTCGGCGGCGCCTTGCTCGGTCAGCTCGACGTCGTGCCAGCCGGTGAACAGGTTCTCCAGGTTCCACACTGACTGGCCGTGGCGGAGGATGACGAGGGTTCCGGTCATGGCGAGGATGCTAGAGGTGGCGCGGGCGGAGCGGCGGTGGGTCGCCGGTCGACCGTCTCGTAGTCTCTCGGCGATGAGCACCGGCGGCTACGCGTTCGATCGCTTCCTGCGCTACGACGAGCTGGTCGCGTGGCTCGAACAGCTCGCCGCCGCTCATCCCGACCTGGTGGCGATCGAGTCGTACGGCGCGTCGTACGAGGGCCGACCGCTGCTGCTCGCCACCGTCACCGATCGGTCGACCGGCGAACACGACACCAAGCCGGCGCACTGGGTCGACGCGTCGATCCACGCCGTCGAGCTGACCGCCACCGTCGCCGCCTGCCGCCTGCTCCAGCGGCTGGTCGACGGCCACGCCGCGGGCGACGAGCGATACCGGCGGGCGCTGCGCACCAGGACCTTCTACGTCGTCCCCCGGGTGAACCCGGACGGCGCCGAGTGGGCCCTCGCCGACCGGCCTCGGTTCCGCCGCTCGAGCACCCGCCCGTGGCCGATTCTGGACGGGCGGCGGTTGCCCGGGTTGGCCGCCGACGACGTCGACGGGGACGGCCGGATCCTCGAGATGCGCGTCGCCGACCCCGACGGCGGCTGGGCGCCGCACCCCGCCGAGCCGCGCCTGCTCGTGCCGGTTCCGGCATCCGGGGTCGCCGACGGGACCCCGCGCTACACGGTCCTCGCCGAGGGCACGGTGGCGGACCACGACGGCTTCACGTTCCCGCCGTTCAAACCGGCCGAGGGCCTCGACCTCAACCGGAACTATCCCGCCGGGTGGGGCACGACCGTCAAGGGCGCCGGCCCGCACCCGCTGTCCGAGCCCGAGATCGACGCGCTCGTGCGGGCGATCGTCGCGCGGCCGAACATCTGCGGCTGCAACTCGTTCCACACCAGCGGCGGCGTGCTGCTCCGGCCCTCGTCGACGGCGCCCGACCACGACCTCCCGGCGCGCGACGTGTGGGTGTGGAAGCACCTCGCCGAGCGCGGGACGGCGCTCACCGGGTACACCTCGCACTCGCTGTACGAGGACTTCACGTTCGACCGTTCCGAGACGACGAGCGGCGCCAGCGACGACTGGGCCTACGAGCACCTCGGCGTGTTCTCCTGGACGACGGAGTTCTGGGACATCGTGCACGCCGCGACCGGCTCGAAGCAGTCGACCCACTTCTGGTTCACCGGCCCGACCGACGAGGAGGCGCTCGCCGTGTTGCGCTGGGTCGAGAGCCAGCCGGCGACCGACCCGCTGGCAGCCGGGTTCGTCGACTGGTACCCGTTCGACCACCCGCAGCTCGGCCCCGTCGAGCTCGGGGGATGGAACGACCTGTGCTCCTGGTCCAACCCGCCACCGCACCTGCTCGCCGCCGAGGTCGAGGCGCACGCCGACTTCGCCGTCGACCAGGCACTCGGCGCCCCGTGCGTGTCGATCCGCCACCTCGCGGCTCAGCGGCTCGGCGACGACGCATGGCGCGTCGAGGTCGGCGTCGCCAACAGTGGCTGGCTCCCCACGAACGTGACCGACCACGCCACGAAGCACGGCATCGCCCGCCCGGTCACGGCGGAGCTCACCGGTGACGGAGCGGCGGTGACCGACGGGCCCGAGCGGCGCGAGCTCGGACAGCTCGCCGGCTCGTCGGCGGTCCGCTTGGCGCAGATGGGCGGCACGCCGCCGACCCGCGCGCTGTGTTCCTGGGTCGTCCGCGCGGCGCCGGGTACGGTGGTCGACGTGCTGGTCAGCCATGACCGTTCCGGCCGAGATTCGGGCAAGCTTGTCCTCCGATGACCGTCCCCCCGAGAGTCCGACGCCGATGACTTCAACCTCGACCCCGTCGACCATGCACCTCGAACACGAGGCGATCACGATCTTCCGCGAGGTCGTCGCCGAGTTCGAGCGTCCGGTCCTGCTGTTCTCCGGCGGCAAGGACTCGATCGTCATGTTGCACCTGGCGCGCCGGGCGTTCGCCCCGGCGCGCGTCCCGTTCCCCGTGATGCACGTCGACACCGGGCACAACTTCGACGAGCTGATCGAGTTCCGCGATCGCGTGGTCGCCGAGTACGGGCTCGAGCTGGTCGTCGCGTCCGTGCAGGAGTCGATCGACTCCGGCCGCGTCCACGAGCAGACCGGGCCGCGCGCGAGCCGCAACCCGCTGCAGACGGTGACGCTGCTCGACGCCATCGCCGAGCACCGGTTCGACGCGGTGTTCGGCGGCGGTCGCCGCGACGAGGAGCGCTCGCGCGCCAAGGAGCGGATCTACAGCCACCGCGACGAGTTCGGCCAATGGGATCCGAAGAACCAGCGGCCCGAGTTGTGGAACCTGTACAACGCCAACCACCGCGCCGGCGAGCACGTCCGGGTGTTCCCGCTCTCGAACTGGACCGAGCTCGACATCTGGCGGTTCCTCGACGAGCGGGCGGTCGACCTGCCGAGCCTCTACTTCGCCCACCGCCGCCCGGTCTTCCGGCGCGACGGCATGTTGATGGCGGTCAACCGGCACGTGGAGATGGCGCCGGGCGAGGAGCCGTTCGAGGCGATGGTCCGGTTCCGGACGATCGGGGACGCGACGTGCACCGCCGCCGTCGAGTCCGCGGCGACGTCGATCGGTGACGTCGTCGCCGAGACGAGCGTCGCCCGGCTGACCGAGCGCGGGGCGACGCGCGCCGACGACCGCGTCTCGGAGGCCGGGATGGAGGACCGCAAGCGGACGGGATACTTCTGATGGCGGTTCCCCACCCCCTCCACCCGTTGCGCTTCGCCACCGTCGGATCGGTCGACGACGGCAAGTCGACGCTGATCGGCCGACTGCTGCACGACTCGAAATCGATCTTCGAGGACCAGTTGGAGCACGTCGAGGCGGTCAGCAAGCGGCGGGGGAACGACTACGTCGACCTGGCGCTGCTGACCGACGGGCTGCGCGCCGAGCGCGAGCAGGGGATCACGATCGACGTGGCGTACCGCTACTTCTCCACGCCGAGCCGCAGCTTCGTCATCGCCGACTGCCCGGGGCACATCCAGTACACCCGGAACATGATCACCGGCGCCTCCAACGCCGATCTCGCCACGCTGTTGATCGACGCCCGCCACGGCGTGGTCGAGCAGACCCGCCGCCACAGCCTGCTCGTGTCGCTGCTCGGCGTGCCCCACCTGGTCATCGCCGTCAACAAGATGGACCTGGTCGACTTCAGCCGCGATCGCTTCGACGAGATCCGCGAGCAGTTCACCGACTTCGCCTCCAAGCTCGACCTTCGCGACGTCACGTTCATCCCCATCTCCGCCCTCGACGGGGACAACGTCGTCGACCGGTCCTCGAACATGGGCTGGTACGAGGGTTCGACGTTCCTCAACCACCTCGAGACGGTCTACGTCGGGAGCGACGACAACCTGATCGACGTCCGGTTCCCCGTGCAGTACGTGCTGCGCCCGCAGACCGCTGACCACCACCGCGACTATCGGGGCTACGCCGGCACGATCTCGGCGGGGACGCTCAAGCCCGGCGACGAGGTCGTCGTGCTGCCGTCCGGTCTCGTGACGACGATCGAGGGCATCGACACCTTCGACACGCTCGCCGGCGGACCGCCGATCGAAGAGGCGCGACCGCCGATGGCCGTCACCGTGCGGTTGGCGGACGATCTCGACGTCTCCCGCGGCGACATGATCTGCCGCCCGCACAACCGCCCGGACGTGCGGCAGGACATCGAGGCGATGCTCTGCTGGATGGACTCGACGTCGCCGCTCCGGCGGCGCGGGATCTACCGGCTGAAGCACACGACCCGCACGGTGCGGGCGATGGTGACCGACCTGCGGTATCGGCTCGACATCAACACGATGCACCGCGACGAGTCGGCGACCACCCTCGAGCTCAACGAGATCGGCCGCGTCGCGCTCCGGGCCACCGAGCCGATCTTCGCCGACGACTACCGGCGCAACCGGGCCACCGGGAGCTTCATCCTGATCGACGAGTCGACCAACCAGACGGTGGCGGGCGGCATGATTCGCATCGCGAACGCCTGAGACCCGTGGACGCGCACCAGACCGGGGCCGGCGACGTCGTCTGGCACGAGACGGTCGTGGCGCGCGGCGACCGCTGGGCGGCGCACGGGCTGCGCGGGGCGACGGTCTGGTTCACCGGGCTGTCGGGGGCGGGCAAGTCGACCGTGGCCAACGCCGTCGCCGCGGCGTTGCTGGCGGCGCGGCGGCCGGCCTACCTGCTCGACGGCGACAACATCCGGCACGGGCTGAACGCCGATCTGGGGTTCTCGGCCGCCGATCGGACGGAGAACGTCCGCCGCATCGGGGAGGTCGCCAGGCTGATGGCCGACGCCGGCCTCGTCGTGCTGGCGCCGGTGATCTCGCCGTACCGCGCCGGGCGGGACGCGGTCCGGTCGGCCCACGCCGCCGCCGGTTTGGACTTCTTCGAGGTCCACGTCGACACGCCGCTCGCGGAATGCGAGGCGCGCGACCCCAAGGGCCTCTACGCGCGGGCGCGGGCGGGGACGCTGACCGGGATGACCGGCATCGACGATCCGTACGAGCCACCCGAGACGGCCGAGCTGGTGATCGCCCCCGGTCCGGTGGACGGGCAGGTGGCGGCGGTCCTCGGACTGCTCGCCTGAGTCACCGTTTCGCCGCGGCGGGCCGGACTCGCGAGACTGCACGATCGTGGGACGCGCATCGTCGAGTGTTGGGAAACCCGGTGGGCGCCGGGCGCGCCGGATCGCACTCGCCGTGATGGCGGTCGCCGCGGCGGGCTGTAGCGACGGGGGAGGTGACGCGTCGGACGGGCCGACCTCCGCGACCCCGCCGGCGACCGGCGCCCCCGAGGCACCCGACGCGGCCGACCCGGCGGAAACGACCGACGGCGAGCAGCCGCCGGCCGGGGCGAACGAGCCCGCGCCGTTCGCCGTCCTGAGCGTCGAGCCGTCCCCGCACAGCGTGATCACCGCCGCGGTCGGCGTGGAGACGGCGGCGCCGGTGCGCGTCGAGGTCACGGCGACGGCGGGCGGGCACGTCGTCGAGGTGCCGCGCACCGCGTCGCTCGCCACCGACCACGTCATTCCGGTGGCGGGGATGCGCGCCGAACGCGAGTACGCGCTGCGGGTCGAGCTCTTCGACGCCGACGGCGCGTCGGTCGGAACCGAGTCGGCGTCGTTCACGACCGGCCCGCTGCCGAGCTGGTTCGCCGACTTCGAGTTCGAGAACGACCCCGCGCGTTCGTCGCCCGGGGTCACGCTCGTCGAGGTCGGCCAAGGCGACCCCCCCGAGGAGTCGCCCTCCGCGCAATACCTCGTCGCCGTCGACGGCGAGGGGGAGATCGTCTGGTACTACCAGAGCACGGGCGTCATCGGCGGCGTCGAGGTCACGCCGGCGGGCACGTTCGTCTCGCACTACTGGCCGTTCGGCGTGCGCGAGTTCGACCTGCTCGGCAACGTCGTCGGCAACTGGCTGTTCCAACCGCTCGACGGCGACGAGGGCGGCGACGACCCCGACGCGATCGACCCCGCGGCCCAGGCCGCGGTCATCGACGCCGACCTGCTCCAGCGCTCGCAGGGCTCGGTCTTCGGCAACGCCGGCGACCCGGCCCCGCTCCCGGTGAGGGCCCCCTGGGTCAGCCTCACCTCGTTCCACCACGAGGCGTGGCCGATGCCGGACGGCAACCTCCTGGTGATGTCGACGACGAACCACGAGCTCAGCGCCGAGCAGCGGGCGACGTTCTGCCCCGACGACGTCGAGGAGTTCGGCGTCGTGTCCGACGTGATGGTCGAGTTCGAGCCGAGCGGGCGGGTCGTGCGGACATGGGACCTGTGGGACGCCATCGACATCGACGAGGTGCCCGGCGACGAGCTGTGCGACGACGAGGGCTTCTTCGCCAGCGACGGCGTGCGGGACTGGACCCATGGCAACGCCGCGGTCTACGACGAGGCGCGCGACGCGGTGATCGTGTCGTCGCGGCACACCAGCCAGATCGTGGCGTTCGACCACCTCGACGCGGAGGGGCCGCAGACGTCGGTTCGGTGGGTGTTCGGCGCGTCGGGAACGATCCCGATCACCGGCGGCGACGCGCCCTACTACCAGCACGCCGTCGAGGTGCAGGACGACGGGTCGATCCTGCTCTACGACAACGGCAACAACCGGCCGGGGACGGCGGTCGGCAACCCGGCCAACCCGACGTACAGCCGGGCGGTGCTCTACGACGTCGACGACACGTCGGACGACCCGGGCGAGTGGAGCGTGACGCAGCGCTGGGAGCACCGCACGACCGACCTCGACGGCAGCCCGCTCTTCGCCCGGTTCCTCGGCGACGCCGACCGGTTGGAGAACGGCAACGTCCTCATCACCCATGGCGGCATCGACCTGGAGGACGGGTTCCACCACGCCCGCCTGCTCGAGGTCGTCCCCGCCGGGTCCGACGGCGGCGACATCGTCTGGCGGCTCGACCTCGGCACCGCGGACGACCCGCACACGGTCTACCGGGCCGAGCGGGTGCCGTCGCTGTACGCCGGGCCCGACTGGCTGCCACGCGAAACCGCGTGATCGCCTTGGCCCGCTCGCCCGCTATGCGATGCGAGTCGGTTGCCGATCCGCGGCCGAGCGGAGCCGGCGACGCCTGAGTCCGCGATAGGCCACGGCGTTGGCCACGACGACGACGCACGCCAGGAGTACCTTGACGCCCCCCGTGAACTCGCCCGGGTAGAGCACCCGGACGATGTAGTGCTCGACGAACCCACCGTCGTAGCCGGCCGAGCCCGCCTGGCGCCGCAGCCACTTCTCGAGCGGCGTGAGTGGACAACGGAATCCGACGATCTCGATGATCACGCCGTAGAGGGCGACCGGGAGCTGGACGTACGCGACGCGCGGCCACCGCCACGCGAGGAAGCCGCCGAACACGACGAACGCGACGAACGCGAGGTGAACGACGAGGACCACGTCGGCCGCGACACGCCACAACACACGACCATTGTCGCGCCGGCGGCCTCGTGGCGGGCCGTGGCGTCGAACGGCCGGCACACGCGCCACCGTGACCGGTCGTCCTCTTGCCCTGGTGTCGTGGCAGGCGTATCGTCGCTGACGTGACGGTTGCGTCGGGCCCGATCGCCAAATGGAGGGGGATCCCCACTTCGAAGTACACGAAGACGAGCCCGAACCTCTTGCTGATCGACGCGTTCCTGAACCGACAGTGGGGGTTCTTCTTCAACGGTGGACGCGTGGTTCGAACGGTTCGGGGAGGGGACAGCCCGAGCATCCACTCATGGGGCGCGGCGGTGGACTCCTCGTGGCGCAAGACGACTCGCGCCAAGTCGTTAGAGGCGATCGAGTGGATTCTCGCCAACTCCAAGGAACTGCACGTCGACGAGATCCACGACTACAAGGCCAACGGAAGAGTCTGGAAGTCGGACCGCCAGTCGTGGAAGGACAACCCGACGATGCCCGGCGCGAACTCGGGGGACTGGATCCACTACCAGACGACGATCGAGGGGTGGGCCGACACGACGCCACTCGCCGCCCGCCCCGGGCTGGTCCTCCCAAGCGGATCGTCCGTACCGAGTCGCCCGACCGTTGACTTCCCAGTCTTCGAACCCGAGAACTGCAAGTTCTCGCTCTGGCCGCTGAGTCAGTCGAAGCCGTTGCTCTTCGTCGGCATGCCCTTCTCCGCCGAGGCGCACGACGCCACCCGCTACCTCCAGGGGGGCTTCAGGTGCGCCGGATTCGACGTGAAGGTCGATGGCGACTACGGCGCGGCGACGGAGGGCATCGTGAAGTTCTTCCAGCAGCACGACGGTCTCGTTGTCGACGGACGTGTTGGGAGAGAGTCCTGGGCGAAGTTCGACGCGGCGGTTCTCAAAGGCGTCGAACAGAACCTGCAGGTTCAGTAGCGCCCCCGCCGCGCCTGAGGCAATCAGTCGAGGTAGCGCTTGTAGCCGCGGTGGGTGGCGACGAAGTCGTGCGCCTCGTAGAACCGGTGGGCGTCGGTCCGGGCCTCGTTGCTGGTCAGCTGGATCCGGTAGCAGCCGAGCTCGCGCGCCCGGCCGACGGCGTGTGTCATCAGCCGCGACCCGATGCCCCGCCCGCGCACACGCTCGCTGACGTGCATCGACTCGATCTCGGCGCAGCGCCCGCCGCGATGTTGGAGGTGGCGGAACGTGAACAGCTGCAGCATCCCGACGACGTCCCCGCCGAGTTCGGCGACGAGGAGGTAGCTGTCGTCGCGCCCGTCGATCTCGCGCAGCGCGTCGAGGTAGGGCTCGCGCTGCCCCTCCGGGTCGCCCTGGTCGCCGAGTTGACCACTCATCAGGAGGGCGACGAGATCGTCGACGTCGCTCGGCAGGGCGTCGCGCAGGTACAGCTGCATGTCCGTCGATCATGGCACGCGTTCCCGTTTGCGTCGCGATTCGGGCGCGGCGGTCGACCGATTGCGCGACGCAAACGGGAAAACCGTGGGATCATCTGAGGGCGATGGACGCCGCGACACCGGATCCCACGCTGTTCGACGCCGCGCTCGCGGCGTGGAAACAGGCGCACAGCCCCTATTCCGGCTATCCGGTCGGCGTCGCGCTCAGGACGCCGTCGGGCGCCGTCTTCACCGGCTGCAACGTGGAGAACGCGTCCTACCCCGAGGGAACGTGCGCCGAGACCGGGGCGATCGCGGCGATGGTCCTGGCCGGCGAGCGGGCGATCACCGAGGTCGTCGTCGTCACCGGTGGCGACGTCCCGGGAACCCCGTGCGGGGGCTGCCGGCAGCGGCTGCGCGAGTTCGCCGGCCCCGACGCCGTCGTCCACTCGTCGACGGTCGACGGCGAAACGCGGCGTTCGACGATGGCCGAGCTGCTCCCGGACTCGTTCGGGCCGGAACGCCTGCCGCAATCCCAAGATTGAGTCGTCTGCACTCAGGATTTCTAACAATCGGGTTGTGGCGGCCCAGGTTGTGACGTATCTTGATCGACGTCCAAGCAAGATCTGCAGCGTGTCGTCCCCCACATCGGCCACGCTGGCGAACAACAGGAGCGTCTCATGGCAAAGGCAGTCGGCATCGACCTCGGAACGACCAACTCGGTGGTCGCCGTCCTGGAGGGTGGCGATCCCGTCGTCATCCCGAACTCCGAGGGCGCCCGCACCACCCCCTCGGTCGTCGCGTTCTCGAAGACCGGCGAGGTGCTCGTCGGCGAGGTCGCCAAGCGGCAGGCGATCACCAACCCCGACCGGACGTTCCGCTCGATCAAGCGCCACATGGGCGAGAGCTGGAAGTCCGACGACGTCGACGGCAAGCAGTACACGCCCCAGGAGATCTCGGCGCGCACGCTCGGCAAGCTCAAGCGCGACGCCGAGTCGTACCTCGGTGACACGGTCACCCAGGCGGTGATCACCGTCCCCGCGTACTTCGACGACGCGCAGCGCACGGCGACCAAGGAGGCGGGCACGATCGCCGGCCTCGAGGTGCTGCGGATCATCAACGAGCCGACCGCGGCCGCCCTCGCCTACGGCCTCGACAAGAGCAGCGAGGACGAGACGATCCTCGTGTTCGACCTCGGCGGCGGCACGTTCGACGTGTCGGTGCTCGAGATCGGCGACGGCGTGTTCGAGGTGAAGTCGACCCACGGCGACACCAGCCTCGGCGGCGACGACTGGGACCAGCGGA
>JBFGCT010000103.1:0-14203 GCA_041581055.1 Ilumatobacteraceae bacterium
ATTTCGGATCACCCGAACCGAAATTCCGCGGCGACGTGGCGGTCAGCGCAATCTTTCGCGAGTATTTCGGATCACCCGAACCGAAATTCCGCGGCGACGTGGCGGTCAGCGCAATCTTTCGCGAGTATTTCGGATCACCCGAACCGAAATTCCGCGGCGACGTGGCGGTCAGCGCAATCTTTCGCGAGTATTTCGGGTCAGTCGAGGGCGTCGAGGGCGGCGAACAGCCGTTGGGCCTGCTCGCGTGACTTGGCCCTGATCTCGTCGCCGTCGACGCGGGTCGCCACGCCGGCGGCGAGCGCCGGCGCCCCGTCGATCGTGACGTCGAGGGCGCGGATCGTCGGCGTGAACGCGACGTGATACGGCTCGATCGGGTCGTACGACCAGGTGACCGTGTCGTCGAGCGCCTCGGGGAACAGCTCCCAGCCGGCGCCCAGCCACTCCCACATCACGTCGGGTGTCGCCGACACGTCGGCCTCGCGGGCCTTGACGTAGGCCAGCCGGAACTCGGCGAGCATGTCGGCGCCGATGCCGTCGGTGCCCAACGCGATCGGGTTCGAGAATCGAGCCGGGTCGGCGTACCCGACCGAGTTGTTCATGTTCGAACGGGGGTTGTGCACGACGGTGCCGGAGAGGCCGTGGTCGTCGTCGAGCAGCACGCCGTGGATCAGCAGCCAGTCGTCGCGGGTCAGATCGCGCAGGCGGTCGGCGGCGCCCGCGTCGTCGGGCCCCTCGGCGACGTGGATGTGCACGCCGACGCCGCGCCACTCGGCGAGCTCGGCCGCCGCCGCCAACGTGTCGTCGCCGCACGTGAACGCGGCGTGCACACCGACCATCCCCCGGCCCCCAGCGGCGAGGTATCGCTCGTTCTCGTCAAGGCCGCGCAGCGCGCCGTCGGCGCCGTGGCGATCGGTGACGCCGTACGCGCAGCTGACCCGGACGCCGACCTCGGCGCAGGCGTCGGCGATCGTCGTCAGCGACCCCTCGATCGCGTTCGGCGACTCGTGGTGGTCGATGATCGCCGTGCAGCCCGCCTCCAGCGCCTCGAGCGCGCCGAGCTTCGCCGACCATTCGAGCATCTCGAGGTCGAGCGCCCGGTCGATCCGCCACCAGATGTTCTCGAGGATCTCGCGGAAGCTCCGCGGATCGTTTGGCGGCGCGGGCATGCCCCGGGCCAACGCGGAATAGAGATGGTGGTGCGCGCACACCATCCCCGGCGTGACCGCGCTCACGACGGGTCCCCGATCGCTCCGCCCGGCGCCTGGCGCCCGGCGCGACACCCGATCATGTCCACGCGCCGGCTCGCTCCCGGTTGGCGGCGTTGCGGATCGGGAGCTCGTTGTGCCATTCGCCGCTGTGCCCGCGAATCGCCGCCGCCACCGCGCCGGCCGTCGGCACGAGACCGATCTCGCCCACGCCCTTGATCCCGTATGGCGCGCCCGGCTGGGGCGACTCGACCAGGATCACCTCGACCGGCGGCATGTCTTTCGGCCGGATGATGTCGAGGCTGCGCAGCGTCGTGTTCGTCGGGCGCCCGTCCTCGTCGCACGGGAACCCCTCGCTCAGCGCGTACCCGAGCCCCATGTGCACCGCCCCCTCGATCTGCCCCTCGCACAGCAGCGGGTTGACCGCCCGCCCGACATCGTGCGCGGCGACGACGTGGTCGACGTCGCCCGACTCGGGGTCGAGCACGACGAGCTGCGCGGCGTACCCGAACGTCGAGTGGATGATCGGGTGTTCAAGGCCCTCGCTCAGCGAATTCGTCCAGTCGACGCGGTACTCGCCCTCGTAGTCGACCCCGATCCGGCACCCGTCGGCCCGCGCCGCCCGGCACGCCTCGGCCACCGAGCCGGCGCCCATCAGCGTGCCGCGGCTCCCGGTGGTCTGACCGGCGCCGAGCTCGCGCGTCGTGTCGACGACCACGCGGACGCGCTCCGGCTCGACGCCGAGCTCCTCGACCGCCACCTGGAGGGCGACGGTGTGGACGCCCTGGCCCATCTCGGTCCAGCAGTGGCGCACCTCGACCGTGCCGTCCTCGTGGAAGTTGACGACCGCCTTGGCGATCTCCTTGAACCCGTTGCCGAGCCCGGAGTTCTTGAGCCCGAGGCCGAGCCCGACCGGTCGGCCGGCGGCGACGGCCGCGTCGTACGCCGGCTTGACCGCGTCGAGGCACGCCCGCGCCCCGAGGCAGCCGTCGTCCATGATCTGGCCGGGGCCCCACACGCCGCCCGGCACGACGACGTTGCGGTCACGGATCTCCCAGCCGGAGATGCCGACCCGCTCGGCGAGGCGGTCGAGCACGCCCTCCATCGCGAACTGCGCCTGGTTCGCGCCGAACCCGCGGAACGCGCCGCAGACCGAGTTGTTCGTGCGCACGGCGACCGCCTCGACATCGACGTGGTCGACGAGGTAGGGCCCGGTCGCGTGGCCGGCGGCCCGTTCGAGGACCTTCATCCCGACCGAGGCGTACGGCCCGGAGTCGCCGATCATCCGCGCCCGGACGGCGGTCAGCCGCCCGTTCTCGTCGCAACCCGCCTCGTACCACATCCGGATCGGGTGGCGCTTCGGATGCATCAGCAGCGACTCCTCGCGCGACAGCGTGATCTTCACCGGCCGGTCGAGCAACCACGCCGCCAGCGCGGTCTGCGCCTGGTTCGACATGTCCTCCTTGCCGCCGAACGCTCCCCCGTTGGAGACCAGCTCGGTCGTGACGACCGCGTTGTCGACCCCGAGCATCCTGGCGATGTCGTCGCGGTCGTCCCAGATCCCCTGACCGCCGGTGTAGACGTGCAGGCTGCGCTCGCCGTCGACCGCGCCCGGCACGGCGAGCGTCGACTCGGGTTCGAGGTAGGCGTGCTCGACGCGCTGGGTCTGGAACACCTCGTCGACCCGGTGGACCGACGCCGCCAAGGCGTCGTCGACGTCGCCGCGCGCGTAGGTCGAGCGGGACAGCACGTTGCCGTCGAGCTCCCACACCGCGTCCTCGTCGCTGTCGACGACGCGCACGACGTCGACCATCGGCTCGAGGACGTCGTAGTCGACCTCGATCAGCGTCGCGGCGTGTCGGGCGGTCTCCCGATCGTCGGCGACGACGACGGCGAGGACGTCGCCGAGGTACGACGTCCGGCCGCCGGCGGGGATCATCACCGGCCAGTCGGTGTGGATGATCCCGACCCACCGCGCGGCAGGGATGTCGTCGGCGGTGAAGACGGCGTGGACGCCGTCGACCGCCAGCGCCGCGTCGACGCGGATCGCCAGCACGTCGGCGCGGGCGTGGTCGGCCAGCCGCAGCGCGCCGTGCAGGCAGCCCGCGGGCGCCATGTCGTCGATGAAGTCGCGCTCGCCGACCGACAGCTGGCGGCCCTCGTACTTGACGCCCCGCGTCCCGACGCGGCGCGGTTGCACGACGACCGGGATCTCGTCACGGGCCAACGCCTCGACGGCGTCGAGGATCTTGACGTAGCCGGTGCAGCGGCAGAGGTGGGCCCCGAGGTGCCGGGACGCCTCCTCCCGCGTCAACGCCGAACCCTTCTTGTCGAACAGCGCCTTCGTGCGCACGACGATGCCCGGCGTGCAGAAGCCGCACTGGAGCGCGCCGCAGGCGGCGAACGCGTCGGCCATCCGATCGAGCTCGGCCCGGTCGAATCCCTCGAGGGTCGTGATCTCCAGGCCCTCGACCTTGGCCATGTCGGTCTGGCACGACACGCGGGCCTTGTCGCCGAACAGGACGGTGCAGCAGCCGCACTGCCCCGACGGCGAGCAGCCGTCCTTGGCGGAGGTGACGCCGAGCTCGTCGCGCAGGGCGGCGAGCAGGTGCGGGTGGTCGTCGCGCGCCTCGACGTCGTGGCCGTTCAGCCGGAACGTGACCATCAGTCGGTCTCCTCGGTATGCCAGGGCACTCTGGCGCCCTTTTGCCCGGTGATCGGGCCGTACACGTCGGGGCGCCGGTAGCGAGCGAAGTCGAACACGGTCTCCTTGTAGTCGCGGCAGCGGCCGAGGTCGCACCGCGCCACGATCAACTCGTCGCCGATCGACACCGCCTGGGCGACGATCTGCCCCGACGGCGCGACGATCGCCGACTGGGCGAGCGACTCGACGCCCTCCTCGATTCCGCCCTTCGCGACCCCGACCACCCATGTTCCGTTCTGGTAGGCCCCGGCCTGCATCACCAAGTGGCTGTGGAACGCCTGGAGCGGGTTCTGCGCGGGGTCGGGGGCGTAGTGCAGCGGGGTGTTGTATCCGATCACGATCAGCTCGACGCCCATCAGCCCCATCACCCGGTATGTCTCGGGCCAGCGGCGATCGTTGCACAGCGCCATGCCGACCACCCCGCCGAACGCGTCGTGCACGGCGAAGCCGTCCGGCGACTCCTCGAAGTACCGGCGTTCGAGGTGCTGGAACGACCGCCAGGGCTCGTGCTCCTCGTGGCCGGGGATGTGCACCTTGCGATAGGTGCCGGCGATCGACCCGTCGCGCTCGACGAGGACGTAGGTGTTGTACCGGTGCCGGTCGGGCGTCAGCTCGGCGTAGCCGAGGCAGAACCCGATGCCGAGCCGCCGCGCCTCGTCGAACAGCGGTTGGGTCTCCTCGTTCGGCATCGACGTCTCGTAGAAGGCGTCGAGCTCGTCGGGCGTGTCGTCGAGGTACCAACGCGGGAAGAAGGTGGTCAGCGCCAGCTCGGGGTAGACGACGAGCTGGCACCCCGCGTCACGCGCCTGGTGGAGGAGCGCGACGAGGCGGGCGACGACCTTGGACCGCGGTTCGTCGCGGGCGATCGGGCCGAGTTGCGCGGCGCCGACGACCAGCTCCCGGGACCGAGCCGTGGTCACCACTCGACCTCGGTCAGCTTGATCATCGTCTCGAGCAGAACGTCGGCGCCGGCCCGCAGGTCGTCGGGCGCGGTGTACTCCGCGACGTTGTGGCTGACGCCGCCGGCGCTCGGGACGAAGATCATCCCCGCCGGGCACACCCTGGCGAACATCTGGGCGTCGTGACCGGCGCCGGACGGCATGCGGCGCACGGACAGCCCGAGCCCGGCGGCGACGTCGGCGACGAGGTCGACGACCCGCGGGTCGAAGTCGACCGGTTCGAAGCGGGCGAGCGAACGCGACTCGACCGTGACGCCCTCGGCGGCGGCGGCCCCGGCGACGAACGCGGCGAGCCGTGCCTCGGCGGCGCGCAGGACCGACTCGTCGGTGTTGCGCAGGTCGACCGTCATCGTCGCGACGGACGGGACGACGTTGACGAGGTTCGGCACGAGCGTCGTCGCGCCGACCGTCGCCACCTGCGCCCCGCCGAGCTCGGCGCAGAGGTCGCGGGCGAACGCGTTGATCCGGGCGGCGACCAGCCCGGGGTCGCGCCGCAGGCGGATCGGCGTCGTGCCGGCGTGACACGACTGGCCGGTCAGGGTCAGCTCGGTCCAGGAGATGCCCTGCACGCCCTCGACGGCGCCGATCTGCAGGCCGGCGTCCTCGAGGATCGGCCCCTGTTCGATGTGCAGCTCGACGTAGGCGTGCGGCGCGGGCCCGGGGACCGGCGCCGGGCCGCGGTACCCGATGGCGTCGAGCTCGTCGCCGAGCACCGCGCCGGAGGCGTCCTCGACCAGCAGCGCGTCCTCGACCGGCAGGCCGCCGACGTACACAAGGCTGCCGAGCATGTCGGGAGCGAACCGCGCTCCCTCCTCGTTGGTGAAGAAGCCGACCGCCAGCGGGCGGGCGAGCTCGAGGCGCGCCGCGAGCACGGTCTCGATCACCTCCAGCCCGGCGAGCACGCCGAGGTTGCCGTCGTAGCGCCCACCGGTGGCGACCGTGTCGATGTGCGAGCCGGTCATCACCGGGGCCAGGCCGGACGGGTGGGGCATCGTGCCGACGACGTTGCCGATCCCGTCGGTCGTGACGACCAGACCGAGGTCCTCCATCCACGTGCGGACGAGGTCTCGCCCCCATCCGTCCGCGGCGGTCAGCGCCAGTCGGCAGCAGCCCGTCGTGCCCTCGATGGCGCCGATCTCACCGAGCGCGGCCAGCCGCCCCACCAACCGCTCCCGATCGATCGTCAACCCGGTCGCGACGTCGCTCACGCGCGTCGACAGTACCACCCGCTTTGACAATTTGTTAAGGCCCCGCGGGGCCGGGGCGCGCCGCGTGCGCCTGGCGCCGCGCGCCGGCGGCGACGACCGCGTCAGGCGGTGGGGACGAGGACGAGTTGGGCGCGCTTCGAGGCGCTTCCGGAGTTGACGTAGCCGAGCTTGCCGTTGCGTTCGAGTTGGCGGACGACGAACGCCACGCCGGTCCCGCCGGCGGCGACCACGTTGGCGACGTGCGTCGTCACGTCGATCTCGTACCACTCGTCGCTGGTCGACGTGACGACGAACTCGGCGAGCGACACCGGCTCGGGGAGCGGGCGGTTCGCCCAGGTCAGCGTCGAGGAGTCCCACGTCGGCAGGACGGACTGGACCGACATCGGCGACGGGCCGCCCGACGACATCCGGGCGTTGAGCCGCAGGGTCGCCTGCGCCACACCCCCCGCCACGCCGCTGACGTCGGCGGACAGGTACGCCCAGCGGGTGAACTGGTCGCTGCTGTTGTAACACGCCTGGAGCAGCCACGTCGACGCGAAGTTGTCCGACGCGTACGACCCGCCGCGCACGTAGGCGTCATCGACCCCGACGGCGATCGGGTCGCCGCCCGGCGGCGCCGTCGTGGTGGTCGTCGTGGTCGTGGTCGTCGTCGTGGTCGTGGTGGTCGTCGGCGGGACGGTGGTCGTCGTCGTGGTCGGCGGCGACGTGGTGGTCGTGGTGGTCGTGCTGGTCGGTGGCGACGCGCCGGGGGTGATCACCATGTGCGGCGCGTTGGTCGAATGGGCGTTGGAGTTGACGTAGGCGATCTTGCCGTTCACCTCGAGCTGGCGGACCACGAACCCCACGTCGGTCTGGCCGAGCGCCCGCCGGGCGTTGACATGGTCGGTGACGTCGATCTCGTACCACTCGTCGGAGGTGGACTGGATCGTGAACGCGGCGACCGGCGTCGGCTCGGGCGACGGGCGGTTGAGCCACGTCAGCGACGACTGCGACCAACCGGTGGCGACGGCGAACAACGCCATCGGCGACGGGTCGCCCGTCCACAGCCGAGCGCTGAGGCGGACGGCGGCGCGGGCGACCGGTCCGGTGACCGCCGCCGTGTCACCGCGCAGGTATGCCCACCGCGTGTACTGGTCCTGGGTGTTGTTGCAGACGTGGAGCAGCCACGACGTCGAGAAGTTGGCCGCCTCGTGGGTTCCGCCGCGGACGTAGGTGTCGTCGGAGAACGGCACGGCCACCGGGACCGTCGGAACGGGCGGCGCGCTGCGGTCGAACGGGCCGCTGATCTCGTAGGTGACCCCGGTGGACCCGTCGGCGCCGCGCTGCGACGAGAGGTACAGCCGTGCGCCGTCGGGGCTGAACGCCGGCCCGGCGATCTCGGACCCCGCATGGCCGGTGATCCGGCAGAACGCGGCCACCTCGCGCCCGCCGCCGACGTCGGCCATCACGGCGAGCTCCATGTTCCCGCCGTCCTCGGCGATGAACACCCGCCCGCTCGGCGCGTGGACGGTCACGTTGTCGACGGCGTCGAGCGAGCCGGAGGGGTTGGCGAGGCAGTCGTAGGCCACGGTCAGCGCCAGGGTGGCCGTGTCGAGTTCCCAGACCCGCCGGTCGCCCTTGGTCGCGAAGTACACGACGCCGTCGCCCATGTGGACGCCCTCGCCGCCGTTGAACGACGTCGTGGTCGCCTGCCGATCGGGCACCAACGACGACGTCGGCTCCCACGTCACCACGCCGCCGGTGACGCGCGCGGCGAAGAGCGAGCCGGACGACAGGTCCCCCGGGGTGTCGGGCGCGAACCGGTACAACCGGCCCTCGGGGTGGTCCTCGGTGAGGTAGACGTCGCCGGTGGCCGGGTCGACGGCGGCTGCCTCATGGTTGAACGAGCCGAGCGCCGGCCGCACGACGCCCTGGCCCGGCTGCTGCGGATCGCACTCGTGGACCTTGCCGCCGCTCCCCCGCTCCTCGCATGACAGCCACGTGCCCCACGGCGTCATCCCCCCGGCGCAGTTCCAGCTCGTGCCGCCGAGAATCGAGTACGCGTCCTCGACCGCCCCCGTGGCGTCGAACGCCACAGCCGAGGCGCCGCCGAGGTTGCCCGGAACCTCGGAGTTCGAGACGTAGACCCACCCGCCGGCCGGACGGAGGACGCACCCGCCGCCGTCGGGCGCGCTGTGCCACAGGTGGGCCGACGCGCCGATCGGCTGGCCGGTCGTGGCGATGACGCGCGAGCTGAAGCCGTCGGGGAGTTGGATGCCGTTGGCGTCGGGCGCGAGCAACGGGCCGTACGGGCCGACGCCCGGCTGGGCCGGCCCGGCGGCGAAGACCGCGCTGCGCCACCACGATCGCGATGGCAGCAACGCCAACCCGCCGAGCGCGGACGCGCCCGCCACGAACTCCCGCCTACTGAGACCCACGTCGTGATCGTACTTGCCCGGGGACCCACGCTCGCCGGCCCCACACCCCGACGGGGTGCACGAATGGCGGGCACGACGACTTCGCGGTTACTCTTTTCCGTCTGCCGCAGGAAGCGGGGGATCGAACGGATCGCGGCTACCACCAGTGGGACGCATCGGCGCGCCCTCGCAAGCCCTAAGAGGAACGAACACATGAGGAAACGAACAACAGTGGCAACCGCCGCGGTCGCGGCGAGCCTGCTCGCCGTGACGGTGATCAACCCGATCGCCGACGCGGCAACACCGGTCGACACCCAAGATCTCAGAGACGCCGTGACGGTCGAGGGCGTCCGGGCCCATCAGGCCGCGTTCCAGGGGTTCGCCGACGCCAACGACGGAACCCGGGCTTCGGGAACCCCGGGCTACGACGAGTCGGCGGCGTACGTCGCCGACCAGATGTTGGCGGCGGGGTACGACGTGACGGTTCAGCCGTTCGACTTCCCGTTCTTCGAGGAGCAGGTGCCGGCCGAGCTCGAGCAGATCTCACCGGATCCCACCGTCTACCCGTACTTCGATGGCGCAGGGTTTGCGACGATGGAGTATTCCGGGTCGGGCGACGTCACTGCGATCGCCGAGGGCGTCGATCTCCAGCTCCCGCCAGGGGCCGCGGCGAACAGCTCGACATCTGGATGTGAGGATTCCGACTTCGACTCGTTCAGCCCCGGCAACATCGCCATCATCCAGCGCGGCTCGTGTTCGTTCGCCCAGAAAGCGTTCAACGCCGAGAACAACGGCGCCGTCGGCGTCGTCATCTTCAACGAGGGCCAGACGGGACGCACGGCCGCGTTCCTCGGCACGCTCGGCGGCCCGGGGGCGACCGTTCCCGTGGTCGGCGCGGCGTTCGACGTCGGGGTCGAGCTGGCCGCCGGCGGAGTCGAGGTGCGGATGTTCGTCGACGCGACGAGCGAGATCCGGAGCACCTCGAACGTCATCGCCGACACGCCGGGCGGGCGCGACGACCGCGTCGTCGTCGTCGGCGCACACCTCGACTCGGTGGCGGAGGGCCCCGGTATCCAGGACAACGGGTCAGGTTCGGCGGCGATCCTCGAGATCGCCCTGCAGATGGCCGAACTGGAGATCAACCCCCGCAACCAGGTGCGCTTTGCCTGGTGGGGCGCCGAGGAGTCCGGCCTGGTCGGCTCGGAGTTCTACGTCAGCCAGCTGTCGAAGCGGGAGATCAAGGACATCGCCCTGAACCTGAACTTCGACATGATCGGCTCGCCGAACTTCGTCCGCTTCGTGTACGACGGCGACGGCTCCGCCACCGATCCGGCGGGCCCGAACGGTTCCGGTGTGATCGAAGACGTCTTCACCGACTACTTCGACAGCCAGGGCCTCGCCCACGAGCCGACGGCGTTCTCCGGCCGGTCCGACTACGGCCCGTTCATCGCGGTCGGCATCCCCGCCGGTGGTCTGTTCACCGGCGCCGAGGGCATCAAGACCGAGCAGCAGGTGGCGATCTACGGCGGCACGGCCGGCGACCAGTACGACCCGTGCTACCACCTCGCCTGCGACACGTTCGACAACATCAGCCTCGAGGCGCTGGACCAGATGTCGGACGCCGCGGCCCACGCCACGCTCACCTTCGCGATGACCACGTCGGCCGTCAACGGCACCGACAAGGGCAACTCGAACTCGACCAAGACGGTCGAGGAGCTGGAGTTCAAAGGCAACGCCGCCCAGCACTGACACATCGATGACCTGAACGAGGGAGGCGGCTGTCCGGCCGCCTCCCTCGTCGCGTCGGCTCTGTTTCTTGTGTGACCGAATATCGCCGGTGTTGCACTAGTCGGTCACGCAAATTCCGGCCGGGCGCGTTTGTGTGACCGAAAATCGCGGGGGTTGCACTGTTCGGTCACACAGAATCGGGCAGGCGGACCGGCCGAGCGTCGGCTCAGAGCGGGTCGTAGCCGGGGACGGTGGACGGGTCGCTGTCGAGGTAGACCTTGGCCTCTGGAGGGCCGGCGAGCTTGCCGTGCGACCACCGCACCTCGACGTGGCCCTCGACCGTGTGCGCCGCGCCCGCTCGGTCGCGGACTCGAAAGCTCCAGTCGACCGACGGCTGGCCGCGACCGCCGGCGACCACGTCGAAGCGCTCGACGGCGTACGACTGGGCGAAGTCCCACGGCGTCCCCACCCGATATGACACCGGCGTGTCGCCGGCCCGGGCGCCGAGCACGAAGTACGGCGCGGCCTGCATCCGCAGGAGTCGCCAGAACATCTCGGTCCGGCCGTCGGCGCCGTGCACGTTGGACTTCCAGCGCGCCGCGGTCCGCCTCGACGCCTCGTCGATGAAACCGAGATAGGTCAGCGACTTGGTGTCGATCGGCTCGCGTTCGAGCACGGCCTTCACCGCCGCGCGCTGCCGCATCGTCGCCGTGCTCGGCGTGACGCCGGACGGGAGGCCGGCCTGCTGGTAGATCGGCCCCCAGAGGGACCAGAACGTGTCGGGGCTCACCGTCTCGAACCAGTTGCTCCGCTCGATCGGACCCGCCGGCGCCAGGCAATGGTCGAAGAGCGGCACCGGACCGGAGTTGTGGAGGATCTTGGAGTGGTACTTGCAGGAGATCAGGAACACATGGTCGACCCGCAGGTCGGCGGGGATCGTCTCGATGCTCTTGCTCGCCGGCTTGTGATGCCCCTTCCACTCGATCGACCACGGCGGCCGGCCCCGCAGCCCGAGGTCGGACTTGGCGAACGCCACGCCGTTGGACCACGCCATCTCGAAGTCGGCGTCGTGCAAGCCGCTGTCGCGCGCCGCCTGGAGGCGGTCGAAGACGGCCTCGTCGACGTGGGTGATGTGCCTCGGCCGGACCTCGAGCGCCCGGTTGAGGCTCCGGTACCCGAGCATCGCCAGGCCGGTGGTGATCTCGGTGATCTCGGTCTTGACGCTGGGCATCGCCCCGACACTACGGGCGGCGGAACAGCGGGCTGGTCTGGACCCGCGGGCCGAACTCGCCGTCGGGGTAGTCGCCGGCCTCGTGGATCTCGAGGCCGAAGGGGAAGACGTCGACAACCTCGCCGGTGGCCGCCATCCAGTCGAGCACGGCGTCGTCCCACCGCTCGTCGAGCAGCGCGGCGCGCACGGTGTCGGCCGCGCCGTCGTTCTCGGGCGCCCACTCCGCGATCCAGCGCAGCGCGATGACCTTGTTCAGCGTGTCCTGCGAGTCGGCGAGGAGCGGCTGATCGGGGTCGCTCCGGCGGACCGCATAGGCGCCGATGCTCTTCAGGACCATCGATTTCGGTGGTCGTCGAGGTCGTCAGCCCGCCAGAACCCCTCGATCGGAACCGGATCGGGGTCTTCGGCGTAGCGGCGGAGCCGATCGAGGCCTTCGGGGTCGTAGAGCTCGATCGCGTCGAACAGCACGCCGGGGCCGACCGAGCGCAACGCACGGTCACCCGGCGAGCCCGGCTTCGGCAGGTTCGACGTGACGACGAGCGCCCGCTCGTGGCCCTGCCCGTCGCCGATCGACGCGAGCACATGGAGTCGTCCGAGCAGCTTCCAGACCGTGTCGATGCGTTGGAGACCCGGCCGGCTGGAGGTGAACGCCCCCGACACGTCGACCCACCATTGCTTCCCGTTGCTCGGGCTCGTCGCCTGGAAGTTGAACTCGACGATGCCCTTCGGATGCCTGGCCTTGTCGTCGATCACGAAACCCGCGCCCCCGTCGCCCAGCTTCCCCCGGGCGATGTCCTGGGCCTTCTTGCCCTCGCTCACCGCCCGCGCCTGGAAGTGCTCCTGGCGGTGATCGGGTGGGATCTTGCGGAGCTGCTCGGAGTAGACCTCCTGCTGCAGCTCGAACAGCTGCGGTTCGAACAACTTCGCCGTCGCCTCCAGCTCCTGCACTCGACCGAGCTCGCTCTCGAGGCGGTGCTCGGCGAGCCGGATGTACTCCGGGTCGGTGTCGTATCCGACGCCGATGCGGCCGGTCCGCGCGGCCGCGACGAGCGTCGTGCCGGCGCCGGCGAACGGGTCGAGCACGATGTCGCCCTCGTAGGTGTACAGGTCGATCAGCCGGCGCGGCAGCTCGACGGGGAACGGCGCGGGGTGGCCGACGCGCGTCGCCGACTCGGCATCGATCTGCCAGACGTCCTTGGTGACGTCGACGAACTCGTCGTTGGCGAGGGTCGACTCGTGCGGCAGCCCGGCCCGCAGACGGTCTTTCGGCGCGATCGCCCGCGAGAAGCGACCCTTGGACGCGATGATCACCCGCTCGGTGATGTCGCGCAGCACCGGGTTCGACGCCTTGGCGAACGACCCCCACGCACACGAACCAGACGACGACTCGGCCTTCTGCCAGATCACCTCGCCGCGCAGCAGCAGGCCGAGGCGGTCTTGCAGGATCGTGATGACGTCGGCGCTGAGGCTGCGGTACGGCTTGCGGCCGAGGTTGGCGACGTTGACCGCGATCCGCCCCCCGGGCTCGAGCACGCGCACGCACTCGGCGAACACGTCGTGCAGGAGCTGGAGGAACTCGATGTACGTCCCCGGCACCCGCGCCTCGCCGTCGAGCTCGCCGGTGACCGCCAGCTCGTACTCCTTGCCGACGAAGTACGGCGGAGACGTCACGACCAGTGCCACGCTGTTGTCGGGAAGCGCCTCCATGTTCGCCGAGGAGCCGTGGAACAGCCGGCCTGCGCCCAACCGCTCGACCAGCTCGGGCGGGCGGTTGACGCGCTCGTCGGCGGAGAGGGCCGGCGGCGTGAACCGGGCGTAGAACGCCGAGGCGTCGTGGCCCTCGCGCCGGCCGACGCCGAACGACGACGTCTGGGTCCGGGCGTCACGATCATCCATGCGGGCGAGCATAGTGAGGGGGTATCACAGCCCTCCGGGAGGCTCGGCCGCCCGAACGCGAACGAGGGCGCCCCGCGGCGGGGCGCCCTCCTCGACTCGGGTCAGTCCTTGTTGAAGACGCCCTTGACCTTGTCGCCGACCTTGTCGGCGAACTCCTTGACGTCGCCGGTCTTCTCGTCGACCTCGCCCTCCGCCTTGAGGCTCTCGTCGTCGGTCAGCTCGCCAGCGGCCTGCTTGACCCGGCCCTTGACCTGATCGGTGTTGTCCATCGTGGTTCCCTCTTTCGCTCTTGGGTGGTGTCACCTGGGGGTGGTGTCACTCGGCGGGGGCCGGTGACCTGAACAGCGCGGGGCTACCCGCCGAGCCGGCGGCCCAAACCTGACGCCCCGAACCCGACGCCCCGAATTTGGGCCGTTTGGGCCGCCCGCCCCACGGGGTACGTTCACGTCGTGCTCGTCAGGCTCGCCTCGATCAACGACCGCCTGCGGAGCAGCCTCTTCTTCGTGCCGATGCTCTTCGTCGTCGGCGGGGGGCTGCTCGGCGAGCTGCTGCTGAAGGTCGACCAGGACGTCGACGGCATCCCGTCGCGCCTGACCGCCACCGTCGACAGCGCCCGCGGCGTGCTCTCCGTCGTCGCCGGCGCCACGCTCTCCTTCGCCGGCATCGCGTTCTCGGTGAGCCTGCTGCTGATCTCCCTCACCTCGAGCCAGTACTCGCCGCGGGTCGTGCACGGGTTGTTCCGCGACCCGTTCAACAAGCGGGTGATGGGCGTCGTCGTCGGCACCTTCACCTACTGCCTCGTGGTCCTGCGGGCCGTCCGCGGGCCGCTGGAGGACGAGGGCCAGGCGATCGTCCCGAGCATCTCGATCCTGGTCG
>JBFGCT010000104.1:0-14201 GCA_041581055.1 Ilumatobacteraceae bacterium
CGCCGAGCCCGCCACCGGGCAGGCCCACGCGGCGGGGCCCGCTCGACCCGCCACGGCCGCGGCGGTCCTGGATCATCCGAGAGTCGCGGGACCGGATTCTGGTCATCGGGCGAGGCTACCGATCCCCTTGCCCGCCGCGCTCGGCGCGGCGCAGCCCGCGCCACCCGAGGGCGCCCGCGCCGATCAGCGGCCCGACGTCGCCGAGGCGGGAAGGGGTGATGCGGGCGCCGCGGCTGTAGGTCATGCGCGCCGCCTCGTCCAACGCAACCTGCGCGGAGTGGAAGAACGTCGCCGCAAAACCGAGCGCCACGCCTCCGCCGACGACGACCAGGTTCAGGTCGAACACGTTGCAGACCGACGCCGCGGCGCGCCCGACGAGGCGGCCGGTGCGCTGCATGATCTCGTAGGTCGGCTCGGTCGGCGACCGCCCCGTGATCGCCTCGATCGCCAGCCCCGACGCCTCGGCCTCGAGACACCCCTGGGCCCCGCACCCGCAGCGCCGCCCGCCCGGCTCGACGATCACGTGACCGATGTGGCCGGCGTTCCCCGACTCTCCGTCCAACAGGTCGCCGTCGAGCACGACGCCGCCGCCGACGCCGGTGGAGACGGTCAGCGCGCAGAAGTTCGAGTGGCCCTGGGCCGCCCCGAGCCATCCCTCGGCGAGCGCCAGGGCCTTGGCGTCGAGGTCGCCGTACACGGGCAGCTCGGTCAGGTCGGCCAGACGGCGGCGCATCGGGAACTCGCGCCACGCGGGGATGTTGACCGGCGAGACCGTCTCGAGCTGGCGGGTCACCGGGCCGGCAGAGCCGACGCCGACGGCGCGCACGTTCGTCCCGAGCTGTTCCCGCCCCGTTGCCATCATCTCGCCCACCATCCCGGCCAGCGTGGTGTAGTGCGACTCGGGCCCGACGTCGCGCTCCACCTCGACGCGGGCCCGCGCCACGAGCTCTCCCCGAGCGGTCATCAGACCGGCGGCGAACTTCGTCCCCCCGATGTCGATGGCGAGCACGACGTCGGGCGCGCTCGGTTCGGTCGGATCGCTCGTCATCTGCGGGACACGGTACCGCCCGGGGGCACCTGCAGCCCGGGCGTCGCTCGTCGTGGGCGGCATGGGGCTGCGGCGGACGGCGCCGCGGCGGACGGGGCGGCCGGGCGCCGAGATTCCGCTCTACTTTGGGGTCGCGCGTGCCGATACGTTCTTGACGACTCGAACGAACACCCGACGATCTTCCCTGCCCATGACGACACCTCCGTCTCCCAGCCCCGCGACACCGCGCCGCCTCGGTCCGCGGGCGGCGACGCTGCTCGTCGCCGGGCCGCTGGCGCTCGTCGCCCTGGTCACGCCGGCCGTCGCCGCGCCACCCCCCGAGACCGGCTCGGGTTCGCAGACCCCGACGACCACCACGACGACCGCCCCGACGACCGCGCCGACGACGACGACCGCGCCGACGACGACCACCACGACGACGAGCGTGCCGCCGACGACCGCGCCGACGAGCGTGCCGGGCACGGCGCCGGCGGCGACCACCACGTCGACGCCGACGACGACCAGCCCCGCGCCGCCGGCGGCGCCGGCCGCGTTGCACGTCCGTGTCACACCCGAGCAGATCCCGCACATCCTCGCCGCGATCCGCTATCTCGAGTCGCGGGGCGACTACCTCGCTCCGCCGAACAAGGGCAACGCGTCGGGCGCGTACCAGTTCATCGCCAGCACGTGGGGCAACTACGGCGGCTACCCGCACGCGTACCTCGCCCCGCCCGAGGTCCAGGACGAGCGGGCCGACCTGGACGTGCGCAAGTTCCTGGCGATGTTCGACTACGACGTCTCGATGGTTCCGGTGATGTGGTACTACCCGAAGGGCGCACGGCAGCCGGCGCTGATGGACGTCATCCCCGTGCCCTCGGCCGGGAACGTCCTGACGATCCGCGAGTACCAGACGCGCTGGATGGGCATCTTCTCGTTCCTCTCCGGCCAGCCGCTGCCGCCGACGCTCTCGCCGGCCGAGCGCCGGGCGCGCGCCGGCCTCCCGCCCGAGCTGCCGGGTCCTGACACGGCGGCGACCGCCATCGCCTACCCGGTGCTCGGGCCGTCCCGCGTGGCCGTCCCCGAATGCGACGCCGACGACGCGCACAGTCATGGCCCGGACCCCGAACTGTACGCCTCGGCCGGGCTGTGCGACGAGCAGGCGCCCGGCGTCGTCTTCGGCGTCCAGCTCCAACCGGTGCTGGCCGTCGCCGACGGTGTGATCACCGCGGTGCGCGACGATCCCGGGTCGGCCGAGCCGATCTCGGTCACCGTGACCGACCCGACCGGTCGCAGCTACATCCACTCCGGCTTCAACGACGACTCGCCCGGGTCCGACGACGGCGCGGCCCCGCGCCACCTCCGGCTGAGCGGGTTGGCGCGCGTCGGCTACACGGTCCACGCCGGCCAGGTGATCGGGTTCATGGGCAACTCCGAGCGGCTGCCCCTCGGAATTCGGGCCGACGTGCCGACCGACGCCACGGTGTCGATCGACCCCGACGCGGTCGCCCCCCACATCAGGATCTCCATCGTCGAGGTCGACGGCTCGCCCGTCGACGCGTTCGGCCCGCTGATCGACGCGCTCTTCCGGCAGTCGTGCACCGTCGCCACCGGTCCGTGGGCGATGCCCCCCAACGGCGACGGCCACCGCCCGGTGACGATCGAGACGACCGACAACGACCGCACGATCGACTCGGAGTGGGTCATCGACGACCAGGGTCGCGTCACATCGGCTGGGTGGGCGGCGATGATCAACCCGCACGACGGCTGCTCGTACGCGCCGTCCGAGCCACACGGCCCGGGCGCCGGCGGCTCGAACGACGTCCCCCTCAGCTGGCTGGTGCCGATCGACGTGCCGACGTCGATCTGGGTGAAACTGGCCGCCGACCAGACGTCGGTGACCTCGCCCGCGCTCCTGTTGCGCGGCTGATCAGCCCACGCGGCGGAGAAGTCAGTGCCGCAACTCGGGCGCGCCGCCCGGCGCGAACAGCGCCGGCCATCCGCCGGTGTGCAGGAAGACGACGTCGCTCCCGCCCGGGAACCGCGCCGCGCCCGCCATTCCGAGGAGGCCGGCGAGCCCCTTGCCCGAGTACGTCCGATCGAGGAGCCACCCGCCGTGCCGCGCCGCCCAGCGGATCGCGTCGTCACCGGCGACGGTCGGAACGGCGTAGTCCTCGCCGATCCAGCCGGTGTCGACATCGAGGTCGTCCTCGCCGACGATGGCCGGCGAGCCGATCAGCCGCAGCGTGTCATTGGCCAGTTCGGCGATGTCGGGGAGCCCGCGGTTGACGCCCGCGGCGACGCCGACGGCGATGACGTCCGGCACCGGCGCCCCGGCCGCAGCGACGATCGCCCGGCCGGCGAGCAGCCCGGCGTGCGTGCCGCCGCTCGACGACGCGAACACGATCGCCGCCGGCTCGATCCCGGCCGCCGCGCACTGTTCGCTCAGCTCGACGAACCCGGCGGCGTAGCCGAGCGCGCCGACCGCCGTGCTGCCACCGATCGGGATCGAGTAGGGGGAGAGCCCCTCGGCGGCCAGCCCGGAGGTGACGCTCTCGCGGGCGATCTCCAGCTCACCCCAATGGCGCCCGTCGACGCCGGTGTGGTGCAGTTGGGCGCCGAACATCCTCGACAGGAGCTGGTTCCCGGTCGGCGTCGCGGCGGCGTCGCCCGACAGGACCAGATGCACCTCGAGACCCAGCCGCGCGCCGGCCGCCGCGGTCAGACGGCAGTGGTTCGACTGCGCGGCGCCGACCGTGACCAGGGCCTTGGCGCCCGCAGCACGGGCGGCGCCACAGAGGAACTCGAGCTTGCGGGCCTTGTTTCCGCCCCCGCCCAGCCCGGTCAGATCGTCGCGCTTGACCCACAACCGGGCCCCGCCCGCGATCGTCGGGCCCGCCTCGAGCGGGGTCGGCAGCGTGGCGAGCCTCGCTCGTTCGAGATGACCGAACACGCTCGGCATGCTAATGACGGGGACCGATGGCCGCGACCGATTGGAACCCGCTTCTGCGCGGCGAGTTCGACAAGCCCTACTGGGGCGAGCTCCAGCGGTTCGTGCGCGACGAGCGTCAGCGCCATCCCGTGTACCCGCCGCACGATGAGGTGTTCGCCGCGCTGCACCTCACGCCGCACGCGGCGACCAGGGTGCTGATCCTCGGGCAGGATCCGTATCACGGCCCGAATCAGGCCCACGGTCTGTGCTTCTCGGTGCGGCGCGGCGTGCGGGTCCCGCCGTCGCTCGCCAACATCCACAAGGAGCTGCACGCCGATCTCGGCCTGCCGATCCCCGATCACGGCAACCTCGAGCGGTGGGCGCGCCAGGGCGTCCTGCTGTTGAACACGACGCTGACGGTGCGCGGCGGGGCCGCCGCGTCGCACCAGAAGCGCGGTTGGGAGACGTTCACCGACGAGGTGATCCGGGTCGTGAACGCCAAGGCCGACCCGGTCGTGTTCATCCTCTGGGGCGGAGCGGCGCGCCGCAAGAAGGAGCTCGTCGACACCGCCCGCCACGCCGTGATCGAGTCGGCGCACCCGTCGCCGCTGTCGGCGAACAACGGGTTCTTCGGGAGCAGGCCGTTCAGCCGGGCCAACGAGGCACTGCTGGCGTTGGGCCGCGAGCCGGTCGACTGGGACCTGACCGGTGCGGTCGCCTCGACGATCGGCCAGACTGTCCGCTGATGCCCTGGACGACGAGCGACCGCGTGACCAGGCTGCGCGCCAGAAACCACAAGATCGATGTCGCCGTCGAGATGCTCGACGGGTGGCGGCGCCATCTCTCCGGGCGCAACGCCTCGCTGCTCGCGTTCTGGGGCTTCCTGTCGATCTTCCCGCTGCTCCTCGCGGCGACGACGATCCTCGGCTTCGTCCTCGAGGGCAACCCGGACCTGCAACGCCGGATCGTCGACGGCGCGCTGGCCGAGGTGCCGGTGCTCGGCCAGCAGCTCCAGGACGACCCGGCGTCGCTCGACGGGAACATCTGGGTGCTGATCTTCGGATTGCTCGGGGCGCTCTGGTCGTCGACCAGGGCGTTGGTCGGGCTTCAGGGCGCGCTCGACGACGTGTGGGAGGTCGACGTCAACGACCGCGACGGGCTGCCCGTGCTGCGCGGCAAGGCGCTCGCCGGCCTGGCCGTGATCGGCGCGTCGCTCGTCGCCACGACGGCGATCTCGGGAGTGGTCAACGCGGCCGGGCTGCCCGGCATCAGCCGAATCCTGCTCGTGGCGGCCACCGCCGCGATCCAGATCCTCGTCATCGCCTCGATGTACCGCTTCCTGACGTCGATGCCGACGACGTGGCCGATGGTCTGGCCCGGCGCGATCGTCGCCGGCATATTGTTCGCCGTCATCCAGCACTTCTCGACCGGGATCGTCGGCCGGATCACGGCCAACGCGAGCGACACGTACGGCCAGTTCGCGTTGGTCCTCGGCATCGTCACGTGGCTCAGCCTGCTGGCGATCACGGCCTTGATGTGCGCCGAGCTGAACGCCGCGATCGTGCGGCTCGCGTCACCGGGACGGTCGCCGCGACCCGCTCAGTCGGCGAGCCGCGTCGAGATGGAGGAGGCCGACTCGAGCGTCCGGTGAACCGGGCACTTGTCGGCGATCGCCAGCAGCTTGTCGCGGTCGGCGGCCGTGAGCTCGGCGCCGGCGATCGTGATCACCCGCTCGAAGCGGTCGATCATCCCGGCGCGGTCGGCGAGCAGCTCGTTGTCGGCGCACTCGACGCAGTCGGCGGCGTGAACCTTGTCGTGGCTGATCTCCACGGTGACGCGGTCGAGCGGCAGCCGCTTGCGCTCGGCGTACATCCGCAACGTCATCGAGGTGCACGCGCCGAGGGCCGCCCCGAGGAAGTCGTAGGGCGACGGGCCGGCGTCGAAACCGCCGATCGACACCGGCTCGTCGGCGAGCATGCGGTGGTCGCCGACGACGACATGGTTGAGGAACGGACCTTGTGTCGTCTCGGCGACGACGACCGGCGCCGTCGCCCGCGGCGCGCCGAGACCGCCGCTCTCGTCGACGATGTATCTCGCCGCGAACGCGGCGATCATCGACGCCGCGAACGCCGCGTCGGGCGGGGATGTCAAGAGGTGGTCGGCGCCGTCGAGCGAGATGAAGCTCTTCGGGTGGCGGGCAGCTTGGAAGATGTCCGCCGCATGCTCGACGCCGACGATGTTGTCGACCGGCGAGTGGAGCACGAGCAACGCCTTCCTCAGGGTCGCCACCCGCTCGGTGACGACGTGGTTGCGCAGGTCGTCGACGAACTGCCGGCGGATGGTGAACGTCCGTCCGGCGAGCTCGACCGACGCCTCCCCCTCGGCCTCGATCTCGTCGAGCGACGACGAGAAGGCGCCGGTGACGTGCGCGGGGTCGGCCGGGGCCCCGATCGTGACGACGGCGCGCACCTCGGGGATCTCCCCGGCGATCGCCAGCGCGGCCGACCCGCCGAGGGAGTGGCCGACGATCACCTGTGGCGCCCGATGGGTCGCCCGCAGCCAGCTCGCGGCGGCCAGCAGGTCGTCGGTGTTCGACGAGAAGTTCGTGTTGGCGAACTCGCCGTCGCTCATGCCGAGCCCGGTGAAGTCGAAGCGCAGCACGGCGAACCCGGCGTCGGTCAGCGCGTTCGCGATGCGCGACGCGGCCAGGATGTCCTTGCTGCATGTGAAGCAATGGGCGAAGAGGGCAAACGCCCGCGGCGGCCCGGCCGGCCTGTCGAGGCGGGCGGCGAGCTCGGCGCCCTGGCTTCCCGGGAAGGTGATGCGTTCCACACGTGCGGTCACGCGTGCGACGGTACCCCGTCGCCGTGTCTCCGACGACCGGGTTCGCGCTGGTTCGATCCGCAGTACGCTCCGGCCGGATGAGCGAGGTCCCGTCCCGATGAGTGCCGCGCTCCTCGCCGCGGGCGAGTCGCCGATCGGGCCGACGCTGGCGATCATCGTCGGCGCCGGCATGGTCGCGCAGTGGCTGGCCTGGCGGACGCAGGTCCCGTCGATCATCGCCCTGCTCGTGGCCGGGCTGCTGCTCGGCCCGGTGACCGGGGTCATCGACCCCGACGAGCTGCTCGGCGACACGCTCTTCCC
Organism: Ilumatobacteraceae bacterium; assembly: GCA_041581055.1. Taxonomy (GTDB): domain Bacteria; phylum Actinomycetota; class Acidimicrobiia; order Acidimicrobiales; family Ilumatobacteraceae; genus JBFGCT01. The sequence continues at coordinate 7,101 of JBFGCT010000104.1, forward strand.
GCTCGTGTCGCTGTCGGTCGCCCTGATCCTCTTCGAGGGCGGCCTCGACCTGCCGCCCCGCGAGCTGCGCAACACCGGCACCGTCGTCAGGCGCCTCATCTCGATCGGCGCGATCATCACCTTCATCGTCGGGTGGTACGGCACCCGCGAGATCCTCGACATCTCCAACGAGGCGGCGATCATGGTGGGGGCGGTCCTCGTCGTCACCGGGCCGACCGTCGTGGGGCCGCTCCTACGCTTCGTCCGGCCGGCGGGCACCGTCGGGCCGATCCTGCGCGCCGAGGGCGTCCTGATCGACCCGATCGGGGCGACCGGGGCATTGCTGGCCTTCGAGATCGTCCTCGCCGACGCGCCGGACCAGGCGGCGATCAAGTTGCTCGGCATCTTGGTGCTGACCATCGTCGCCGGCGCCGGCATCGGGCTCGCCGCGGCGGCGATCCTCGACACCGCGCTCAAGCGGTTCCTCATCCCGGACGCCCTGGCGGTGCCCGTCACCTTGGCGTTCGTCATCACCGCCTTCGTCGTGAGCAACGAGGTGCAGGACGAGGCGGGGCTGCTCACCGTGACCGTGCTCGGGATCTATCTCGCCCGCCACGAGAGCTCCACGACCCGTCAGGTCCTCGACTTCAACGAGAACCTGCGGACGTTGTTGATCTCCGCGCTGTTCATCCTCCTCGCCGCCCGGATCCAGGCCGACCAGCTGCGCGACGTGATCGTTCCGTCGCTCGGGCTGCTCGCCATCCTCGTCCTCGTCGCGCGACCGATCGCCGTGGTGGCCAGCTCGATCCTGACGACGCTGAAGTGGCGCGAGCGGCTGTTCCTCATGACGATGGCCCCGCGGGGGATCGTCGCCGCCGCGGTGTCGGCGATCTTCGCCATCCGCCTGGAACAGAAGGAGATCCCCGACGCGGACAAGATCGTGCCGATCGTGTTCCTCGTCATCATCGGCACGATCGTGGTGTACGGAGCGCTCGCCCCGTTCGCCGCCCGCCGGCTCGGGCTCGCCGAGAGCCAGGCCGACGGACTGTTGATCGCCGGGGCCCACGGCGTCGGCCGCGGCCTCGCGCTGGAGCTCAAGTCGCTCGGCATCAAGACGCTGCTCGTCGACACCGACCCGTACCACGTGACCCGGACGATCGCCCTCGGGTTGACCGCGCGGCGGATCAGCGTGCTCGCCGACGAGGCGTCGCACGACCTCGACCTCAGGGGCATCGGCCGGCTGCTCGCGTTCACCTCCAACGACGAGGTCAACGCGTTGGCGACCGCCCGCTTCGCCCGCGTGTTCGGGCGGCGCGAGGTGTTCCAGCTGGCGCCGAGCAAGCGCCAGGCGGGCGGGGCGTCGGTGCCCGAGGAGTATCTCGGCCGGATCGTCGGCATCGACGGGATCACGTACGCCACGATCGACGAACGGTCCCGCCAGGGGTGGAAGATGCGGGCGGCCCCGAACGGCCCGACCGTCGAAGAGGCGTTCGCCGAGAGCCTGTTCATCCCGATCGTGCGCGTCGTCGACGGTCGGATGGCGTTCCTGTGCCGCAACGACGCGCTGCCGGCCGACGGGCATGTGATCGGCCTCGCCGCGCCGTCGGTCCAGAACCAGCTCGACATCGACGCCAAGGCGACGGCCGCCGCCGAGGGCTCCGAAGACGGCGTCAGCACCGGCGGCGCCTGACGCGCCCGAACGCCAACCCGCCGGCCGGCCCCGTCAGCCGGCGGCGACCGCGCTGTCGGGGTGGAACGCGATCCAGGCGAACCAGAACGTGTCGATGTGCACCAACTGGTCGAGTTGGGCGCCGGCCAGCTCCCCTGCGGTCGACTCGCCGAAGACGTTCCAGGTCGACCCGGTCTCGACGTCGGTGATCTCGCCGTCGGTCGAGGTGAACGTGAGCGGCTGGTCGTCGACCACCGGGAAGAACACGCCGGTGGCGCCGACGTCGACGCCGCCGGAGACGACTGCGCTGTCGAGCGCGGACGCGCTTCCCGGCTGCCAGAACGCGACGATCTCGGCGCCGTCGAGCGTCGAGGTCATCACGCCCGCGTCGCGCAGGTCGAGCAGCGGGAACGCCACCGCCGCGCCGGAGTCGTCGTCGGACGCGACGCCGACCATGCGGGTCATCGCCGTGTACCGGCCGTCGACGTCGCCCTCGAAGAGGAACGGGTCGTTGTCGACGTCGTCGTACCCAGGGTACGGGTTCTGCCCGTACGGCCGGTCGGCGCCGGTCTCGCGGGACAGGACGAGTCCGTCGGGATGGGCGGCCCGCCACTCCTCGAACCCGACGATCGTGGAGGGGTAGTCGACCAGCGTGGCGTCGCTGAGCAGGCCGTACAGCGGTCGGCCGATGAAGTGGCTCCACAACGTCTCGGTCTGGCGGTCGTACATGACCAGGCTCGAGTTGTACAGCAGACCCGACACGCCGAACTCGAGCACGCGGCCCTCGACCCGCCGGTCGAACACCGTCACCGAGTTGCACAGCGGGCAGTAGGCGACGGCGACGGGCACGCCGCCCACCGTGTCGTTCACCAACTCGTGCCAGACCATCACCTCGAGCGGGTAGGCGCGGGCGTCGCCATCGATCTCCAAGGCGAGCACCGGCTCGGTCGGCGCGAGGTAGGCGACGCTCGCCGCCGAGTAGAAGATCGGCTCGGCGATCGACGGGATGCCGTCCGGCGGCGGCCCGCCGGAGCGCAGCACCGACACGTCGATCGTCGGCGCGGGAAGCTCGGCGAGCGGCGAGCGGAACGTCTCGAGCCCCGACGGGACGTCCTCGACCGGGCCGGGCTCGGTGCGGTCGACCTCGACCACGACCGGCGGCCCGGTCGACACGGGGTCGGTCGCCGCCGGGCCGGCGTCGCCGGCGTCGCCGGTGTCGCCCGTGTCGCCGGTGTCGCCGGTGTCGCCGGTGTCGCCCGTGTCGCCGGTGTCGCCCGTGTCGCCGGCCGATGTCGATCCGGGGTTGGCGTCGGCCGCGTCGGTCGCCGCAGGCGGCGTGTCGGCGTCGGCGCCGCCGCACGCGGCGAGCACCAGCGCTCCGGCGACGAACAGGGCCCGGGGACGGCGCGGCAACTCCATGTCCACAGTGAACGACACGCGCGCCCCGCCGCTTCCGCAACCCCGCGAACGGTTTGCGAAACACGCGCCGGCCGCGACGCTCAACGATGGTCGCCGCGTGTGCCAATCTTTCGCCGTGAACGACGAACACGCGCCGCCGACCCCCGCGGTCGGCCTGCACGGGCTGACCAAGCGATTCGGTGACGTGGTCGCCGTCCGGGCGATCGAGCTCGAGATCGGCGACGGGGAGTTCTTCTCGCTGCTCGGCCCGTCGGGGTGCGGCAAGACGACGACGCTGCGGATGATCGCCGGCCTGGAGTTCCCGACCGAGGGGAGCCTGACGATCTTCGGCCAGGAGGTCGGCACGCTGCCGCCCAACAAGCGCCCGGTCAACACCGTGTTCCAGAACTACGCGCTGTTCCCGCACCTCGACATCCACGACAACGTGGCGTTCGGCCTGCGCATGCAGGGCGTCGGCAAGAAGGACGCCAGCCGCAGGGTCGGCGAGGCGCTGGAGATGGTGCGTCTCGGCGAGATGGGCACGCGTCGCCCGTCACAGCTCTCCGGCGGCCAGCAGCAGCGGATCGCGCTGGCCCGCGCGCTGGTCAACCGGCCGAAGGTGCTCCTCCTCGACGAGCCGCTCGGCGCCCTCGACCTCAAGCTGCGCCAGGAGATGCAGGGCGAGCTGAAGTCGCTCCAGCGCGAGCTCGGCATCACGTTCGTGTTCGTCACCCACGACCAGGAGGAGGCGCTCACGATGAGCGACCGCATCGGGGTGATGCACGACGGCGACCTGCTGCAGGTCGACCCGCCCGAGTCGATCTACGAGCACCCGGTCAACCGCTTCGTCGCCGACTTCATCGGCCAGACCAACCTGCTCGAGGGCACGGTCGAGGACGCCGACACGATCTGCCTGGCGAACGGCGCCCGCATCCCGTTGACGACCGGGTTGCCGGTCGGCACCTCGGTCGCCGTGATCCTGCGGCCCGAGCGGGCCAGCGTCACCCCGCGCGCCGACGACGCGCACGGCCGGTCGTCGGTCGACGGCGTGATCCGTTCGGTGACCTATCTCGGGAACTCGATCGTGTACCAGATCGGGCTCGACTGGATGAAGATCGACGTGCGCGAGGAGAACCGTCCGGACACCCACCGGCTCGACGCCGGCGCCGAGGTCACCGTCTCGTGGGACCACCGCGCCGTCTCGGTGGTGGAGAACTGACGAGGACCACCGATGACCGTCGCCGAGACCGCCGACACGGCGATCGTGATCGACGAGGGAGTCGCCGCGGCGACGCCCGAGTTCGAGCGGGCCGCCGAGCGGGCAAAGGCGCGGCGCGGGTTCCTGATCGCCCTGCCCGCGTACGCGTACCTGGTCCTCTTCTTCGCCACCCCGCTGGTCATCGTCGCGGTGTACTCCTTCGCCACCCGCAACCGCTTCGGGGCGACCGAGCTGCGCGACTGGAACCTCGAGTCGTACCGCCGCCTCGGCGACTCGCTGGTGCGCGACATCGTGTTCCGGTCGCTGTGGCTGGCGCTGCTGACCACCCTGATCTGCCTCGTCGTCTCGTACCCGTTCGCCTATTTCCTGGCGACCCGCTCGCCGCTCGTGCGCAACGTGATGCTCGTGTTCGTGATGATCCCGTTCTGGTCGAACTTCCTCGTCCGCAACTTCGCGTGGCGGGTGCTGCTCGGCAACGACGGGCCGGTGTCCAGGGTCAGCGAGCTCATCGGCTTCGGCGAGACCCGGATCCTGTTCACGCCGACGGCGGTGGTGCTCGGCCTCGTCTACGGGTTCATGCCGTTCATGATCCTTCCCCTGTACGCGGCGATCGAGCGCATCGACCTCGGGCTGGTCGAGGCCAGCCGCGACCTCTACGCGTCGGGATGGCAGACGTTCCGCCGGGTGCTGCTCCCGTTGTCGATGCCGGGCGTCATCGCCGGGTCGATCCTCGTCTTCGTGCCGAGCCTCGGGGCCTACGTCACCCCGGAGATCCTCGGCGGGGCCAAGACGACGCTGCTCGGCTCGTACATCGTCACCCAGTTCCTGACCGCCCGGAACTGGCCGGTCGGCGCGGCGCTGTCGTTCGTGTTGATGATCGTCATGCTGTTCGCGACGATCATCTACTTTCGCAAGGGCGGTCGGACGCTGTGAAGGGAGCGACCCGCAGCACGGCCGCGCCCCGCGGCTCGACCCGGGTGCTGCTCAGCGCGAACGCGGTGCTGATCTACCTCTTCTTCTACGCCCCGATCATCCTGCTCTTCGTCTTCTCGTTCAGCGCCAACCGCAACGTCGGCACGTGGGGCGGCTTCACGCTGGACTGGTACCGGGACTTCGCCGACAACGAACCGATCAAGGACGCGATCTGGGTGTCGGTGCGCGTGGCCTTCTTCTCGACGGTCGTCTCGGTCGTGCTCGGGACGATGGCCGCGCTCGCCCTCGAGCGCTTCACGTTCCGGGGCAAGCGGGTCTTCGACGCGCTGCTCTACCTCCCGATCATCATCCCGGACGTGACGATGGCCGTGATGATGCTGCTCTTCTTCTCGCAGGCGCTCGACCTGGTCGACTCGATCTTCGGCGTGCAGTACACCAAGGGCTTCAACACGATCGTCGTCAGCCACATCGCCTTCAACATCAGCTTCGTGTCGATCATCGTCCGGGCCCGCCTCGCCGGCATGGACGAGGGGCTCGAGGAGGCCGCGCTCGACCTCTACGCCACCCGCTGGAAGACCTTCCGTCACGTCACCCTGCCGTTGATCGCGCCGGGCGTCGCGGCCGGGGCGTTGCTGGCGCTGACGCTGTCGCTCGACGACGTCGTCGTCACCCAGTTCGTGTCGGGTCCCGGGTCGACCACGCTGCCGGTGTACGTGTTCGGGCTGATCCGTCGGGGCGTCACCCCGCTGATCAACGCGGTGTCGGTCGTGATGCTGGCGGTGTCGATCTTCCTCGTCCTCGCATCGCTACTGTTGCAGCGGGGCGGAGGCGACGAGCCGACCGATCCGGCCGACGACGCCGCCACCGCACCCGCAGCGTGAACGATCACGTGACGACCACGTGAACCAGACGGCGCGGCGCCGCCGAACACCAGCGCCAACGGAGGGGAACCATGTACACCGATCCATCCAGCGCACGGCGCGCGGTCCGCTGGGCCGCCGTCCCGATCGCGCTCGTCCTGGTGGCGAGCGCCAGCGGCAGCGACGACGATGACGACGCCGCGCCGTCGACCGAGGCGGCGACCGCCACGGCCGACAGCGAACCGGCCGACCAGCCGGCGTCCACCGAGCCGGCCGGGGACGGCGAGGGGTGCCAGGTCGGTGAAACCGACGGCGACCTGGCGCTCTTCAACTGGGCCGAGTACATCGACCCCGACCACCTCCAGGCGTTCGCCGACGAGTACGGCATCTCGGCGACGATGGACGTCTACGACTCCAACGAGGCGATGCTGCCGCAGATCGCCGCCGGCAACTCGGGATACGACGTGATCGTGCCCTCGGACTACATGGTGGCCATCCTGATCGAAGGCGGCTACGTCCAGCCGCTGCAGAAGGACGCCATCCCGAATCTGGCGAACGTCTCCGACGACTTCCGCAACCTCGGTTACGACCCGAACGGCGACTACTCGGTCCCCTACCAGTGGGGCACCACCGGCCTTGCGGTCAACACCGCCGTCGTCGGCGAGGACTTCCCCCGCACGTGGGGCATCGTCTTCGACCCGGAGCTCGCCGACGAGTACGCCGGCGCGATCTCGCTGCTCAACGACCCGCGCGAGACGATGGGCGCCGCCCTCAAGTACCTCGGCTACTCGTTGAACACGACCGACCCCGCCGAGCTGCAGGAGGCCCAGGACCTGGTCGCCGAGGCCCGCGGTCGTGTCGCCGCGTTCAACACCGACTCCGCCGACGAACTGCTCACCTCGGGGGAGACGGCGATCGGCCACGGGTACTCCGGCGACATGTTCGTCCAGTTCCTCGAGACCGACGACCCGAGCCAGTACGTGTACTTCGTGTCCGAGGAGGGCGGCACGCGCTGGATCGACAACATGGTGGTGGTGTTCGAC
>JBFGCT010000105.1:0-14034 GCA_041581055.1 Ilumatobacteraceae bacterium
GGTTGCCGGTCACGCCCGCTGCCGGTCACGCCCGCTGCCGGTCACGCCTTGTCACGGTCGCGCCGGTTGCCGGTCACGCCCGCTGCCGGTCACGCCTTGTCACGGTCGCGCCGGTTGCCGGTCACGCCCGCTGTCGGTCACGCCTTGTCACGGTCACGCCCGCTGCCGGTCACGCCCGCTGCCGGTCACGCCCGCGGCCGGTCACGCCCGCCGCCTCCTGTGCGATGATCGCGGGGTGAGGATCGACCGGGGCTCGCCCGCCCGGTCGTCACCATCGCCCGAGCCGATCCGCATCGAGTTGTACGGGTCCGACGGGCCGGGGTTGCGACCGGTGATCGAGCCGCCACGCGACGTCGGCCCGGACGGCCGCGGGTTCGGGCGGGCCCTCGCCGCGGTCGTGGCGGTCGCGCTGGTCGTCGGGGTGGCCGTCGTGGCGGTCAACGCCGCGGCCGACCGCGCCGGCACGCCGGCGGCGGCGCCGGATTCAACCGAGGCGCCCTTCCCGAGCGACCGGTCCGGCCCGGTCGGGCTCGACACGCTGCCGCCCGTCGTCGCCGCGCCGCTCCCGTTCCCCGGCGGCGCCGTCGCACCCGCCAGATACGCGACCGATCTGCTCGGCATCCCGATCGAGTTCACGATCGGGGAGGCGACCCGGCTGCGGACCGCCCGGCCGGGGACGATCCTGCTGACGCCCGGCGGGACGGCGGTCAACAGCCTCGACGGCGAGCCGCACGTCCAGTTCCTCCGGGTCGCGGGATGGAACACGCGGGACGAGGCGGCCGACCGTCTCTTCCGCGGCGTGGGCGGGATCGCCGCGGACGACGTGGAGCGGTGGATCGCCGACAACGACGTGATCGTCGACCGGCGCGCCCGGATGGTCGTCGACGGGCGGGACACGAGGGTGTTCGACCTGCGCGTCGACCCGGCGAGCCCGCTCGGCGATCGGATCTGCTCGCCCGCGGCGCGCCCGTGCTTCTGGTTCGCCTCGGTCGCCGAGGACCAGATGGCGCGCGCCGCGATCAGGCTCGACCACACGCTCGCCGGCCCGATGTCGATCCGCCTGTGGTTGATCTCGATCGAGGGCGAGCATCCGGTCCTCGTCGAGGCGGCGGCGGTCGCCGGCGACGACGCCTGGCTCGACGGCTTCGAGGCGACGACGATCGCGACGATGACGATCGGCGCGACCAGAACCGAACTGCTCGCCGGCGCCGGAACCGGCGTCCCGCCCGTGACGAGCTGAGTACGGTCGTCGCTCATGTGGGGGATGCGCGCGGCGCGCCTGTTCGACGGCGAGCGGTTCGTCGAGCGCCCGACGCTGCTCGTCGACCGGGGTCTGGTCGTCGCCGTCGGCGAGCCGATCCCCGAGTCGGCCGACGTGGTCGAGCTCCCGGACGCGACCGTGCTCCCGGGGTTCGTCGACTGCCACCAGCACCTCGTCTTCGACGGTGTCGGCACGCTCGAGTCGCAGGTGTCCGGCGTCGACGACGAGACGCTGGCGACCCGGGCCCGGGCGGCGGCGCGGCGGGCGCTCGTCGGCGGGGTCACCACGGTGCGCGACCTCGGCGACCGCGACTTCGTGACGCTGCCGCTGCGCGGCGACCCGACGCTGCCGACGATCCTCAGCGCAGGGCCGCCGATCACCCCGCCCGGCGGTCACTGCTGGTACCTGGGCGGCGAGTGCGAGGGCGCCGCGGCGCTGGCGCGGGCCGTCGCCGAGCGGGTCGAGCGGGGCTGCGACGTCGTCAAGATCATGGTCACCGGGGGAGCGATGACGCCGTCGTACCCGCTCTGGCAGAATCAGTTCTCGCCGGCCGAGGTGCGCCTCGTCGTGGCGGAGGCGCACCGCGGCGGGCTCCCGGTCGCCGCCCACTGTCACGGTGTGGACGGGATCGCGCTCGCGGTCGACGCCGGCGTCGACTCGGTCGAGCACTGTTCGTTCTTCACCGAGGCGCTGGAGTGCGCGCCCCCGCCGGCGCTGCTCGACCGGCTGGCGTCGTCCGGCGTCGCCCTGTCCGCCACGTGGGGGGTCACCTCCGAGCCGGTCCGCCCGTCCCACTGGGAGACCGCGGTCCCGCTCATCCGCGACGCGCTGGGGTCCGTGCATCGGGCGGGCGGGGTGGTGGTGGTCGGGACCGACGCCGGGATCTACCCGCAGAAGCCCCACGACGTGCTGCCGTACTCCCTCCCGACGATGCTGGAGGCGGGCCTGACGACGGTCGAGGCGCTGCGGGCGATCACCAGCCGCGCCGCGGAGGTGTGCCGGCGCCCGGAGAAGGGCCGGCTGGCGCCGGGTCGGCACGCCGACGTGGTGGCGGTCGACGGAGACCCGGTCGCCGACCCCGACGCGCTGTGCCGCATCGCCGCCGTGTGGCGCCACGGTGAGCGCGTCGACCGCTGACCCCGCCGTCGCGCCAGGATGTCGACGCGCCGTCCGGACGCTCAACCGACCGAGCTGCCGCCGCCGCCCGTCGAGAAGAACATCGGCGCCTCGCCGAACACGGTCGACGTGTAGAGCACGAGCGTGCCGAGGTCGCCGATCGGCGCGACGTAGCAGAGGCCGCCGGCGATCGAGCCGCCGGCGAACACGTCGGCGAAGGTGTCGACGGGGTCGGGGATGACGCCGCACCCCTTGGCGAGTTGGACGTTGCGGTCACCGACCATCTCGGTGCTGACCTCGAACGCGCTGGCCGCCCCGGCGCCGTCGAACCGGTACTCGACGTCGATGCCGACGAACCGGAAGCCGTCGGGCGGCGGGGCGTTGAACTGGTTCTCGGCGGCGACCACGTCGGTGAGGTCGACCGCCGGACTTGTGACGGTGAGCGTCCAGCCCTCCCCGACGTCGGCCGGCGTTCCGAGCGGGATCGGGTCGAGGCGGGGCGGCGTCGCCGCCGCGCCCGGCTGGGGGCCCGGCAGCGTCGGCATCGGTGTCGGCGGGGCCGGCGGCGCCGTCGCCGCGAGGAAGACGTCGGGGCCGTCGAACCCGGTCGTCGCGTAGAGCTGGACGGTGCCGTCGTCGGCCGGCGTCGTCACGAAGCAGACGGTCCCCCGGAGCACGCCACCGGAGAACACGTCGGCGAACCCGCGGAAGTCGTCGGGCGTCACGCCGCAGTCGTCGTCGAGTTCGACGCTCGCCGCGGCGACGCCGGACACCGACGGGACGAAAGCGTTCGACGGGTCGTCGACGCCGTAGTACCCCAGCGCGATCTCGACCAGCGTGAACTTCGTGCCGGCGCGCGGCGGGTCGTTGAACTGGTTCTCGGCGAGGACGAGTTCGGTGCCGTCCTCGACGATGTCGAGCACTTGCAGCCGCCAGCCGTCGCCGATGTCGGCGATCTCGCCGGCCGGCACCGGCGAGAGGCGATCGCCGCGGGCGCCGACGGGCGCGCCGTCGACCTCGTCGACGGTCGGGAGCGGTGGCTCGGTCGCCGGCGGCGCGTCGGGGGTCGTGTCGGTCGGCGGGCCGCCGCTGTCGCCGGCGGTCGGCGGGGGAGTGATCGGCACGTCGCGGCCATCGTCGCCGCCATCCGTGTCGAGCGTGTCGGCCGGCGGGAGGTCGGCGGTCGTGTCGCCCGTGGCCCCGGAGTCGGCCGGCGGCGGGTCGGCGGTCGTGTCGCCCGTGGCCCCGGAGTCGGCCGGCGGCGGGTCGGCATCCCCGCCGGTGGTCGACGCGATCAGCGCGGCCGCGCCGACGATCAGCACCACCGCGAGCGCGGTGATCAGCCACCAGCTCTGCCACCAGGCTCGCCCACCGGTCACGATCGGGGTGACCGGCGGCGGTGGTGGGGGCGATGGCGGGAAGGCGCCGTCGGACATGCAGGCCGACTCTACGACCCCGGTCGGGCGACCGTTGCTCAATTCGCCGGGTCGACGAGGACGCGGCCGCTCTCAAGCGGGTCGCCCGGGCGCCGATACAGCGATGATGGCCGAGATCCACCTACCGCCGCCGAGGCCGATCGATTCCGGCTCGCCCCCGGTCGTCGGCGACCGGCGGGTCGCGGCGAGCGCCCGGCGGGTCCGGCAGCGGCTGCGGGCGGCGATCGTCCGCCGCCTCGTGCGCGAGCGCCGTCTCGGACGGCTCCTCGACCGCGAGCTCGGGGCCGTTGCGATCGTGCTCCACGCCCGCCGGACTGCCGCCACCGACCGGATCGATCATCTCGTGGTCGCCGCGTCGGGCGTCTGGGTCGTCGAGGCGCGGCACGAGGCGGGAAAGGTCGAACGCCGGCGCGGCGCCCGGCGGCGCGGCGAGGCGTGGCTCCACATGGAGAATCACCGGCGCGTCGACCTCGTCGGAGAACGCCACGCCACCGAGGCGGTGCAGAATCTGCTCGATCGGATGGGCTTCGGTTGGCTGGACGCCCGCCGCGTCGTCTGCCTGACCAACGCCAACTGGGGCGTCCTCCGTCAACCGTTCGAGGTCGACGGCACGCTCGTGACCTGGGGGCGGGCGCTGGTCGAGACGATCGGCGTGCCCGGCCCGCTCGGGCCGTTCGACATGCGCGCGGTGGCCGTCGAGTTGAGCGCCCGGCTGCCGAGCGCGATCTGACCGGCGCTCACGCGTCGTCCGGGCTGAACACCGTCGCCGGCTCGCCCGCGACGGCCGCGAGTTCGGCGAGTGCCGCATCGAGGTCCTCGACGTCGAACTCGATCAGCCGGGCGAGGCGCCCGCCGGGCGTCCACTCGCTGATCGCCAGGAGTTCGGTGGTGGTGCGCGGCGTGACGAACCCGCGGCGGGTGAGGACGTGGAGGTCGCCGGCCACGGCGATGTCGGTCCCCGTGATGTGGAAGTCGAGCTCCTTCATCGTGTCGTACAGCTCGAGCATCGCCTGCCGGTCGATGCCGAACCGGTCGACCCGGCGCGACTCCTGCACGAAGTCGTGCGACAGGATCGACTCGAACGCGTCCCGGCCCTCGTGCTCGATGATCTGGCGGGTCATCTCGGTCCACCGCTGGGCGGACGTCGGCGGCGGGCGGTCGGTCATCGCCGGCCCCGCTTGCGGACGAGCGTGACGCCGTCGCCGATCGTCAGCATCACCGCGTCGCAGTCGGGGCGGGCGGCGACGTGGTCGTTGAAGGCGCGGATCGCCAGGGTGTTGTCGTCGGTGACGCTCGGGTCGATGACGGCGCCGCTCCAGATCACGTTGTCGACCGCGATCACGCCGTCGTCGGCGAGCCGGGGGAGCAGCAGTTCGAGGTAGGTCCGATAGCCGCCCTTGTCGGCGTCGATGAACGCCAGGTCGATGTGTGGCTCCTCCGGGAGCGCGGCCAGCGTCTCGGACGCGGGCCCGAAGTGCATCTCGATCCGGTCGGCGACGCCGGCCTCGGTCCAGGCCTCGATCGCCGTGTCGTGATACCGCTCCGACAACTCGAAGCAGTGCAGCTTGCCGCCTGCGGGAAGGCCGCGGGCGAGCCAGAGCGCCGACATCCCGGTGAACGTGCCGACCTCGGCGACGGCGCGGGCGCCGGTCATCGACACGAGCATCTGGAGGAACCGCCCCTCGTCCTCGCCGATGTTCATCTCGGCGAGCTCACCGAACCGTTCGCGCGTGGTCGCCGCCAGCCGTTCGGTGACCGGGTCGCCGCTCGGGTTGCCGTGGGCGACGACATAGTCGTAGAGCGGCTCGGTCATCGGCGGCCAACGCATCGGCCCACTCTGCCACAGCCTGACCCGCCGCTTGCCCGAAGTGGGCGCCGCGGGCGGGCGTCAGCCCGCGGTCAGCCGGGGGTCAGCTGGAGGCGCGACACTTGACCCGGCATGAAGATCCTGCTCCTCGAGGACGACCTGAAGATCGCCGCGGGCGTGCGGCGCGGGCTGGAGGACGAGGGGTTCACCGTCGACGTGGCGAGCGACGGGCTCGACGGGTTCTGGATGGCGACCGAGGGCGAGTACGACCTGGTCGTGCTCGACATCATGCTGCCGGGGAAGAACGGCTACGAGATCTGCCGCGACCTGCGCACCGCCGGCGACTGGACGCCGGTGCTGATGCTGACCGCCAAGAGCGGCGACCTCGACGAGGCCGAGGCGCTCGACACCGGGGCCGACGCCTACGTGACCAAGCCGTTCTCGTTCGTCGCGCTCGTCGCCAACATCCGGGCGCTGCTGCGGCGCAGCGCCGGCGACGGCCACGCCGAACTGACCGCCGGCGACCTGCGGGTCGACCCGGTCCAGCGCAGGGTGTGGCGCGGCGAGACCGAGGTGGACATGACCGCCCGCCAGTTCGACGTGCTCGAGTACTTCATGCGCCGGATCGGTCGGGTGCTCCCGAAGGACGACATCCTGCGCGGCGTGTGGTCGTACGACTTCGACGGCGATCCGAACATCGTCGAGGTCTACGTCCGGCGCGTGCGGTCGCGGATCGACGACCCGTTCGGCCGGCACGCGATCGAGACGCTGCGCGGCGTCGGCTACCGCCTGGCCGAGGACGGCGGATGAGCCGGCCCCAGATCTTCGGCAGCGTCCGCTTCCGCATCACCGCGATCGCCGCGCTCGCCGTCGCCGTCGTGCTGGTCCTCTCCGGGGTGCTGCTGCTCTCTGTGCAACGCCGCCAGCTCACCGACGACCTCGACGCGTCGCTCGCCCGGCGGGCCGACGACATCGCGGCGATCGTCACCGACCTGCGGGCCGACGGCGCCGGGCCGCTGGTGTTGGCCAACGCGGCCGGCGACGACGCCGTCGTCCAGATCGTCACGGTCGACGGCGCCGTCGTGGCGGCGACCGGCAACGCGGTGGCGATCGATCCGATCGCGCCGGTCCCGGTCGGCGCCGGCGACTCGATCCGCACGTACGGCACACTGCCGATCGAGGACGACGAGTTCCGGGTTCTGTCGCGCCGCGTCGAGGGTCCTGACGGCGGCGACCTCGTCGTCCACGTCGCGGAGAACACCGACCAGCGGCGTGACGTCGTCAACGAGCTGCGCAACGCCGTGCTGCTGATCATCCCGTTCGCGGTGCTCGCCCTCGCCGGCGTGGTCTGGTGGCTGGTCGGCAGGACGCTGAAGCCGGTCGAGGCGATTCGCCGCGAGGTGGCCGGCATGGGCGCCGATCAGCTCGACCGGCGGGTGCCACGGCCGGGCACCGGCGACGAGATCGACCGGTTGGCTGTGACGATGAACGAGATGATCGCCCGGCTGGAGGCGGCGACGCGGCGCCAGCAGCAGTTCGTCGCCGACGCGTCGCACGAGCTGCGCAGCCCGCTCGCTCGGATGCGCACCGAGCTCGAGGTCGAGGCGGCCGCCCCCGTCGAGCGGCGGCGGCCGGCCGAAGACACGTTCGGCGCGGTGATCCGGGAGATCGACGAGATGGCCGCGCTGGTCGACGATCTCCTCGTCCTCGCCCGCTCGGACGCCGGCCACGCGCCGACCGCCCGCCGCCCCGTCGACCTCGACGACCTCGTGCTCGACGAGGTGACGCGGGCCCGCGCCACCAGCGGCGCCGTCACCATCGATCGGTCCGGGGTGTCCGCGGCGCTGGTGACCGGCGATCCCGGTGAGTTGCGCCGTGTCGTGCGCAACCTGCTCGACAACGCCGTTCGTCACGCGGCATCGGCGGTGATCGTCACGCTGCGCGAGGAGGGCCGGCCGGGCGGCGACCCGGATGGTGTTGGGTCCGTCGCGCTGCTCACGGTCGGCGACGACGGCCCCGGCATCACGGCCGAACAGGTCGACGCGGTGTTCGACCGGTTCACGAGGCTCGACGACGCCCGCAGCCGGTCGGCCGGGGGCACCGGGCTCGGGCTGGCGATCGCCCGCGACATCGTCGAGCGCCACGGCGGGCGACTCGTCCTCGACCCGGGCGCCCAGGCCGGCGCCCGGTTCCTCGTCGTGCTGCCGGTCGCGGAGCGGCCGACCTGACCGCGGCGGTCCCGGCTCGCTCGGCGCCGGCGGCCGAGGGGTCAGTGCTTGTCGTCCTTGCCGTCGGCTTCCGAGCCGACGACGTTGAAGTCGCGGTCGAGCTGGACGTCGACCTGGTTCCCGTTGTCGAGGGTGACCTCGACCTCGTAGTGGCTGTCCTCGTCGCCTTCCTCGGTCTCGGTCACGCGGCCCTCGCCGGTGTGGGCGAGCGCGACCTCGCTGGCGCGGGTCAGGGCGTCGCCGGTGATCGGAACCTCGGTGCCGTCGTCGCCGGTGTTGGCGACGGCCACGCCACCGACGGCGGCGGCGATGGCGGCGCCCCCGGCGAGGGCGCCGATCACGAACTTGGTCTTGCGGGTCATGGTCACACCTTTCTTACGATCTGTTGCCGTTTTCGACGATGATGCGCAGGCCGACCTGACCCCCTCCTGACTCCCGTTCGCCGCTCCACCCCGATCTGGGCCGCATTCGTCCCGCGACGCGGGACGAATCGGACCGTGATCGACCGGCGGAGGCGGCGGGGGTCGGCTCGACGCGAGAGACTGGGCACGATGAGCACGCCGAAGATCCACGAACTCGAGTTCCATCAGCTGCTGGCGCTCGAGCCGCACGGGCCCGACACGTATGTCGCCATCGGGGCGCGCTACCCGTGGGGGAACCGGCTCTTCGGCGGGCAGGTCGTCGCCCAGGCGCTGCGGGCCGCGGCGGAGACGGTCGACCGGGCGCGGGCGGCGCACTCGTTGCACTCGTACTTCATCCGTCCGGGCACGCCCCACGAGCCGGTCCGCTACGAGGTCGAACGCCTGCGCGACGGCCGGTCGTTCAGCACCCGCCAGGTGGTCGCCCGCCAGTCGACCGGGGCCATCCTCAACCTGTCGGTGTCGTTCCAGATCGAGGAGGACGAGGCCGACGTCCAGCTGGCGACGATCCCCGTCGAGGTCCCGTCGCCGGACGACCCGGCGCTCATCGACCACTCCTGGGGCGCGATGATCGACCGCCTCGCCGTCGACCTGCCGGACGGGCGGATGGGGCACTGGATCCGGATGCAGACCGACCTCGACGACGACCCGGTCGACAACCTCTGCGCGCTGGCCTTCATGTCCGACGCGGCGCCGTCGCGGTCGGCGCGCTCGGCGCATCCGGACTTCGTCGGCGACGTCGGCGACCGCGAGCGGTTCCAGGGCGCCAGCCTCGACCATTCGATGTGGTTCCACCGCCCGAGCGACCCGCGCGAGTGGCACTGGTTCGACACCCGGTCGCACGGCCTGTCCGGCGGTCGCGGGCTGGTCACCGGGGAGGTGGTGCGCGCCGACGGGGTGCATGTCGCCACGATCGCCCAGGAGGTCCTGCTCCGGCGCCTCCGCGCGCCGAGCTGAGCCGGAACCCGACGGCAATCAGCCGACGTCGTCGGGGCGTTGCGGACGGGCGAAGATCTCGGTCGCCGGGTCGGTCATCCCCCTGAAGACAAGGCCGTCCTCGTAGCTGAAGATCCACGCCTCGCGGTCCCACGTGCCCGTCATCGTGTTGCCGGTGCGGGTCATCGTGAACCACTCGTTCCAGGCGATCTCCTGACTCCGCTCGTTCCCCTCGCGGCTCGCCGTCACGGTGTCGACCCGCACGAGCGTCATCTCGACGCTGGTCGCCGCGACCTCATAGGCGCCCTCGTTGTGCTCCGCGTCGTCCTCGTAGAACCGGCCGGTGGGTTCGAACGCGAAGTCGTACAGCGCGTGGCCCTCGGTCGCGTCGGCGAAGAACCTCCAGGTGCCCTCGGTCAGCGGGATCGGCGCCTGGGCGGCGAGCTCGGCATGGGTCGGCGGCAGCACCTCGTCCTCGATGACGGCGGGGTTCGCCGCGCCGGGCACTGGCTCACCGCCGGTCGCGTCGGCTGATGTCGTGTCGCCCTCGGCCGGATCACCTTGCGCCGCGTCGCCTCGGGTCGCGTCGAGTTGATCGAGTTCGGCGACCGCCTCGTCGGGGCTGCCCGACGGGGTGTTCTCCTCGTCGGAGCCCCAGTTCGGGATGTAGGCGAGCGCCAGCAGGATGAACAAGAGCGCGATCGCCGCGAGGACGATCTTCCCGCCGGCCGTCGCGAACAGCCGCTTGACCGCCTGATCGATCCGGAACCCGTGGGCCTTGACCGCGTATTCGTCGCCGACGTCATATGACGGCTTGTATGGCTCCGATGGGGTCGAGTCCGGCCCGTCGCCGCCGCCCTGTTCGGCCTGGTGCACCTCCCGGATCAGATCGTCCCATTGCTGGGCTTCGTCGCTCAGGCCCTTGTCGCGCGTGGCCATGGCACGTCACCTCCGTCCCGAGCCCATTGGACCCTCTCACCGCGCCGTTGCGCCAGGGTCATCGGTCGGTTCGGGGCCGACGTGCGGCTGGTTCGAAACCCCCGGTGGGGATCAGGCGACGCCGAGCGGCTCGTCGCCGGCGACGCTGGTGCGGAACATCTCGCGCCGGTGACCGCCGTAGTCGTTGATCGCGAAATGCTGTGTCGAGCGGTTGTCCCAGATCGTCAGCATCGCCGGCCGCCACCGCAACCGGCACGTGAAGTTCGGGTTGACGCTGTGCTGGAACAGCCTGGCGAGCAGCGCCGCCGCCTCGACGTCGCCCATGCCCTCGATGCCGGTCGTGTAGACCGAGTTGACGTAGAGCGCCGGGCGCCCGGTGCGCGGGTGGCGGATGACGAGCGGGTGGGTGTGCACGCGGTGGGCGTCGGGCGACGGGGCGATCGTCATCGAGCTCTTCTCGGCGACGGCCTCGAGGTAGCCGCCGGTGCCGTACGCGAAGCCGGCGGAGTGCGTCGCCCGCAGGCCGACGAGCTGCTCGCGCAGGTCGGCGGGCAGCGTCTCGAAGGCCAGGTGCTGGTTCGACCACATCGTGTCGCCGCCGGCCGGGGGAACCTGGCGGGCGTGCAGCACGGTGTACGCCGGCGGGGCGGCGAGGTAGGTCAGGTCGCTGTGCCAGGCGTTGGCGAAGTTGAGCTCGTCGGCGGGCTCTTTGATCACGCGGATCACGTACGGGCGGCCCTCGACCGGCTCGACGAACGGCGTCACATCACGCCCGCCGAGCTCGTCGGTGAACGCCTCGAGGCGGTCGAGGTCGATCTCCTGGTCGGGCAGCGCGATCACCAGGTGGTCGTCGAGCAGACGGCGGATCGCCTCGACCTGCTCCGGCGACAGCGGCCGGCCCACGTCGAGCCCGCGCACGATCGCCCCGCACGAGCCGGCCAGCGGTTCGACGTCGACGTGCACAGAACCATCCTGACACGTCGCGCGATCGGCCGGCGGAGTGGCGGTGGGTCTGGTGGTGCTGATTGGATGGACCCTCAACCCGGTCGCCGACGGCCCGCGACACCCGCGACACCCGCCCGTCCCGCGGCAGCCACGGCGACCGCCCGAAAGCTTGGAGCCCGCCATGTCCTGGACCGCGAACGACATCCCCGATCTCACCGGCACGACCGCGGTCGTGACCGGCGCCAACGGCGGGCTCGGGCTCGAGACGGCGCGTCAGCTGGCGGCGCACGGCGCCCACGTGGTGATGGCCGCCCGGAACCAGGCGAAGGCCGCCACCGCCCGCGCCGACATCGAGGCGACGGCGCCCGACACGTCGCTCGAGGTCGTCGAGCTCGACCTCGCGTCGCTCGAGTCGGTGGCGTCGGCCGCCGCGGCGATCCTCGGTGGGCGCGACACGATCGACCTCCTCGTCAACAACGCGGGGTTGATGGCGGTGCCCGAGGGCCGGACCGCCGACGGGTTCGAGACGCAGTTCGGCGTGAACCACCTCGGCCACTGGGCGCTGACATCGCACCTGCTGCCGGCGCTCCTGCGAGCGCCGGCGGCCCGGGTGGTCAGCGTGTCGAGCACCGCCCACCATGTCGGCCGCCGCGTCGACCCCGACAACCCTCATCTGGAGGGGAACTACGGGCCGTGGAAGGCGTACGGACAGTCGAAGCTGGCCAACTTCCACTTCGGGATCGGCCTCCAGCGCCGTTTCGAGAAGGCCGGTGTCGGGGCGCAAAGCCTGATCGCCCATCCCGGGCTGTCCGCCACCGAGCTCCAGGCGACGAGCGTCTCGGAGTCGGCGGGCGGCGCGAGCCAACGGTTCTTCCACTCGCTGGCGGCGCGCACCGGCATGTCCGCGGCGCGCGGCGCCCTGTCGCAGTTGCGGGCGGCGACCGACCCGAAGGCGGCGGGCGGCCAGTTCTACGGCCCGCTGTTCGTCAACAACGGCCCGCCGGTCCGCAAGCCGATCCTGCGGCGGATCGGGCTCGACCGGTCGATCGACGTGCTGTGGGAGGTCTCCGAGCGCGAGACCGGCCTCGCGGTCGACCCGTCCGCCGCCTGACCTCCCGACCTCCCCCGACTCCGTCGACCTCTCCCGACTCCACCGACCCCAGCTACCTCCCCGACTCCGCCGACCTCCTCCGACTCCGCCGACCTCTCCCGAAATTTTCGCGGATTGTTGCGCTCAGCGCGACGTAAGCCGAAAATTTCGGGTTGGGCGGACCGCCCCATCGAAATGTTCGCGGATTCTTGCGCTGAGCGCGACGTGCGCGGAAGATTTCGGTCAGGGATTTCGGTCAGGGGCGGGGGGCGGGCGCCGGGTCGGGGGCCGAATCGGCGGGCGTGATGCCGCGGGTGGCGTCGACGTCGCTGTCACGGATGAACCAGCTCACGGCGACCGCCGGAACCATCACGAGGCCGCAGACGAGGAACCCCCACTGGTAGGCGCCGAGGCGCTCGGCCGCCGGCGCCGAGTCGCCGCCGACCGTCGCCAGCCGGGCGGCGATCACCGTCGCCGCGATGGCGACACCCGACGCGTAGGAGATCTGGCGCTGGGTGTTGAACAGCGACGTCGCCCGGCCGGTGTCGGCGTTCGACGTCGTCGCGTACACCGCGGTCTGGATCGAGACGAACACCATCCCGACCGCGAGTCCGCGGGCGAACGACAGCCCGGCGATGAATCCGAGCGGGGTTGTGAGGCCGGCGGTGGCGTAGGCGCACGTCACGGTCGCGGTGATCGCAGTCCCGACGGCCATCAGGCGCCGCGGGCCGACCACGCGGTACAGCCGCCGACCGAGCAGGTTGGACACGAGGAACACGCCGAAGGCCTGCGGCGATTGGGCGAGGCCACTCTCGAACGCGCTGAACCCGCGCAGCGTCTGAAGGTAGAGCGGCAGGACGAAGATCAGGCCGAAGAAGCCCGCGTAGGCCATCGACGACGCGATGTTGATCGTTCGGAACAGGCGATCGCGGAACAGCCGGAGGACGAGCATCGGTTGCTCGACGCGCAGCTCGACGACGACGAGCGCGGCGAGCGCGGTCGCGCCGACGAGCCCGAACGCCAACGTGCTCGGCGCCGCCCAGCCCCGCTCGGGCCCGATCGACAGCGCGTAGAGGAGCGACGACACCCCCGACGCCGACAACACGAACCCGGCGGCGTCGAACCGCCCGGGATCGGCGTGCTTCTCCTCCCGCAGCCAGGCGACGGCGAGCATGATCGCGACGGCGCCGATCGGCCCGTTGATCAGGAAGATCCAGCGCCACGACACCGTGTCGACGAGGATGCCGCCGAGCATCGGGCCGATCGCCGGTGCGACGACGGCGACGCTGAGCACGCCGACGGCGGCCTTGGCCCGATCGGCGAGCGGGAAGGCGCGGAACAGCATCGCGCTCCCGATCGGGACGAGCATCCCCCCGCCGACACCCTGGAGGACCCGGAACGCGATCAGCTGGGTCAGCGATTGGGCCGCGCCGCAGAGCAGCGACATCAGCACGAACACCGCCAGGGCCGAGACGAAGATCCGCTTGGCGCCGAACCGGTCGCCGAGCCAGCCGGCGGCCGGGATCACGGCGGCCAACGCGAGCAGGTACCCGACGGCGACCCACTCGATGTCGGTCGAGGCGACGCCGAAGTCCTCGGCCAGCGTCGGGAGGGCGACGTTGACCATCGTCCCGTCGATGACGGTCATGAACACGCCGATGATGTAGACGACCATGACGCGGTTGCGGTAGGTCGCGAACACGCTCCGGAACCTACTGCCGTGACCGCAAACGTTTGCGGTGTTCCGCCGGCCGAGTTCGCCGCTCGCTGCGTTGCCGCTCCTCACCGCAGGGCAAGGCTGCGCAGTCGTCGCCGCGCCTTGCGACCGACGAACTCGACTCGACGTCGACACCCCGA
>JBFGCT010000106.1:0-14030 GCA_041581055.1 Ilumatobacteraceae bacterium
CGGCCGGGCCGTGACCGAAACGTCGACCGAAACGGCGCGGCGCGGCGAGCGCGTCAGGCCTGCGGTTTGCGCGGCCGGGGCAGCGGGTACGGCTGAGTTCGACTCGCCGCGACATCCGCCGCGGCACCGGACGCACAGGGGTACGAATGGCAACGACCGCACTCAGGACCACGCCGGGAGGCGACCGGCGCGTGCGGCCGCCGCGCGGACGACGCGGTCGGACGCGTTCGTCGGCCGGGCCACCCGCTCCGACGATCGCCGCCCGCGGGTTGACCAGGTCGTTCGACGGCCAAGAGGTGATCCACCCGGTCGACCTCGACATCGAGCCCGGGACGATCATCGGATTGATCGGCCCGAGCGGCTGCGGCAAGACGACAACCGTGCGGCTGCTCACCGGCCTGCTCGAGCCGACGTCGGGGGAGGCCACGATCGACGGCACGCCGGCGACGGCCCTGTCCACCGCCCAGCGGGCGCGCATCGGATATCTCCCGCAGACGCCGGCGCTGTTCCCCGACCTGTCGCTCACCGAGAACCTGAGCTTTCACGCCTCGATGTACGGGCTGCCGTTCCGCCGCCGCCGCCGCATCGATCAGCTGCTCGACTGGGTGGAGCTGAGCGAGCACCGCAAGAAGCGGGTGGCCGACGCGTCGGGCGGGATGCAGCGCCGGCTGGCGCTCGCCGCCGCGTTCGTCCACGATCCCGACGTCGTGTTCCTCGACGAGCCGACCGCCGGCATCGACCCGATCCTGCGCGACAAGTTCTGGCAGGAGTTCCGCACCGTCGCCGAGGGCGGGACGACCATGGTGGTCACCACCCAGTACGTCGGCGAGGCCGGCCAGTGCGACCTCGTCGGCTTGCTGAGCGAGGGCGACATGCTGCTCCTCGACACCCCCGAGAACCTGCGGCGGGCGGCGTTCGACGGCGAGGTCGTCGACGTGCGGCTCGCGGCGCCGGTCGGCGACGACACGATCGCCCGCCTGCTCGAGTACCCCTTCGTCATCGGTGACGTCGAGCGGCGGGGCCACGATGGTCTGCGCATCGTCGTCGAGGACCTGGACGCGGCGATGCGGGATCTCGCCGTGGCCTTCGAGGACCTCGGCATCGAGACGACGGAGGTGAGCGAGCACGTCGTCGACTACGACGAAGCGTTCGTCCAGGTGGTCAAGCGGCACCGCGAGAGTGTCGAGTCGACGCCCACCGCCGAGCGTGACGACCGGGGGACGGCGTCGTGAGCAAGATCCTGGAACGCCGGTCCGCCGGGCCGAACGTCGCCGAGCCGGCGCCCCCGCCGGCGAGCGAGCCTGCGGCGCCGTCGGCGCGCGCCGCGGCGCCGTTGACCCCGGCGCGATCGCTCTGGGCGGTCGTGATCAGGACGTTCGCCTTCCTGCGCAAGGAGGTCGTCGAGATCCTCCGCCAACCGAAGCTCATCGCGCTGTTGGTCGTCGGACCGTTCGTTCTCCTGATGTTGTTCGGCTACGGCTATGGCGAGACGTCGATCGAGAAGCGGGCGATCTTCGTCGGACCGCCCGGATCGATCTACGAGGACGTCCTCGTCGACTACGAGGACCAGCTCTCCGGCTTCCTCGAGTCGGCCGGGATGGTCGCCACGGTCGAGGAGGGCCGCGCCGCGCTCGACGCGGGCGACGTCGACGTCGTCGTCGTGTTCCCCGAACGGCCGCAGGCCAGCATCCTCGAGGGCGAGCGGGCGGTGATCGAAGTGCTGCACAACGAGATCGACCCGATCCAGGAGGGGGCGATCGAGGTGGCGTCGCGCATCGCCATCCAGGAGGTCAACGCCACCGTGCTGGCGACGATCACTGCCGACTTCCAGACCGAGATCGCGTCCAAGGAGGAACTGCGCGATCAGCTGACCGACGCGAGCGAACGCCTCATGGCCGACCCGATCGGCGCCCGCGACCAACTCCGCTCGGCGCTGCCCGGTCTCCGGGCGTCACTCGACGGGTCGGCGACGATCCTCGATCGCCTGCAGGTCGACGACACCGAGACCCTCGACCAGCTCGACCGGGCCCGGGTGGAGCTGTCCGCCGTCGTGGACGAGATCGACCGCATCGACGAGAACACGAGCGACGCCGAGCTGGAGGCGATCAGCGACTCGGTCCGCGCCCTCGCCGGCAGCGTCGACGAGGCGGTCGTGCTCGACCCCGATGTGCTGGTGCGGCCGTTCACCAGCGACACCGACAACGTTCTGGAGGACCGCGTGTCGGCGAACGACTACTTCACGCCGGGCTCGCTCGCGCTGCTCCTGCAACACCTCGCGCTGACCTTCGCCGCGCTGTCGCTCGTGCGCGACCGGCGAACCGGGCTCTTCGAGTTGATGCGCGTCGGCCCGCTGTCGTCGATCGAGATCATCGTCGGCAAGATCGTCGCCTACCTGCTCGTCGGATCGCTCGTCGCCGCCGCGCTGGTCTCGGCCTCGGTGTTCTTCCTCGGCGTCCCGATGGCGGGCTCGGTGCTCTGGCTGGCCGCGGCGATCGTCGGCGTGCTGATCTCGTCGATGGCGCTCGGCATGGTGCTGGCGATCCTCTCCGGCACCGAGAGCCAGGCGGTCCAGTACGCGATGTTGACGCTGCTGGCCGGACTGTTCTTCAGCGGGTTCGCGTTGCCGATCGACAACCTCAGCTACCCGGTGCGCTACGTGTCCTGGCTCCTGCCGGTGACCTACGGCATCGACTCGACGCAGGACGTCATGCTGCGCGGTGTCGCACCCTCGACGTCGACGCTCATCGGGCTCGGCGCGCTGATCGTCGTCTACGGCGCCGTCGCCACGCTCGGTCTCAAGCGGCAACTGCGGACGAGCGGGGTGTGACGAGATGACGGACGCGGCGACCTCCCCGATCCCCCCGACCCCGCTGGAGGAGATCGCGCTCCGGCGTGACCACCGGGCGGGCACGATCATGCGGTTCATCGCCGTGTTCGGCGTCGCGGTGTCGATCGTGGCCACCGCCGTCGCCTGGGAGGTGCTGAGCGATCTGCAACGCAGCGTGCGCGAGAGCCTGGAGGTCGGCGAGGACGCGACCCTGACGCTGGCGGACACGATCGACGTCGCCGACACCCTCGTCGACGCGATCGACGACGGGCTGGTCACGATCGACTCGTCGCTCGGGGCGGTCGACGCGACGATCGAGGACACCGCCGAACTCGCGACGGCGACGTCATCGCTGGCCGAGACGCTGCCGACAAGCTTCGACGACGTCGACGCCGCGCTGGCCACGGTGGAGACGCTCGGCGGAACGATCGACGGCGCGCTGCGCGCCGTGTCGAGCATCCCCTTCGGACCCGACTACGACCCCGAGGTCCCACTGTCGACGGCGGTCGCCAACGTGCGCGACGCGTTCTCGCCGGTCGGCGGCGACCTGCGGGCGATCGCCGACGACCTCGACTCGTTCGCCGGGAACTCACAAGAGCTGAGCGACCAGATCACCGCCCTCTCCGACGACGTCGCCGCCGCCCGGAGCGCGGTCGGCGACAGCGCCGACCTCCTCGACGAGTACCGCGAGCGAGCCGCGGAGGCGAAGCGGGTCGTGGTCACCAGCCGGGCCGACCTCGATCGTTCGATCCTGGCGGCGCGGCTCGCGGCGGTGCTCGTCGGTGTGCTGATCGCCATCAGCCAGTACGTGCCGTGGTGGTTCGGAACCCGGCTGCGTGACCGATCGGAGACGCTCATCGTCGGTCGTGCCAGCACTGTGGACGACGACCGGCGTACGCTGGTCGACGCGCCGCGCTGAGCGCGCCAGGCAGGATCCACCCATGACGACATCCAGGGGCCGACTGACACCGCTGCTCGACCGCGTGGACGCGATGTCGGTGGCGGCGACCGTCGTGCTCGCCGCCGTCCTGGGCCTCGTCGTCGTCGTGTCCGACGTCCTGACCGGCGGCGAGATCTCGTTCTCGATCTTCTACGTGGCGCCGATCGCGATCGTCGCGTGGCGCCTCGGGCGGACGGCGGGGTTCGCGGCGTCGGCGATCGCCGCCGGCGCGTGGTTCCTCGGGGAGCTGATCAGCGATCGCGACTACAGCCAGACGTTGATCCCGTTGTGGAACGGTCTGGTGCGGCTCGGGTTCTTCGCCATCATCGCCCAGCTCCTCGTCGCGCTGCGCGACCTCTTGCGGGAGCAGTCGCGCAACTCGCGGCTCGACTCGCTCACCGGCCTGCTCAACCGGCGCGGGTTCGTCGAGCGGGCCGAGGTCGAGCTCGCCCGCGCCGGGCGCTCAAAGCGCCCGATCACCGTTGTCTACTTCGATCTCGATCGGTTCAAGCGGTTGAACGACTCGGCCGGCCACGCGGCCGGGGACGAGCTGCTGCGCTCGATCGGGACGAGCATGACGTCCCTGCTCCGCCAGGTCGACCTGATCGGCCGCATGGGGGGAGACGAGTTCGCCGTGCTGCTTCCCGAGGCGGGCGCCGCCGAGGCGCGCACGATCGTCGAACGGCTGCGCGGTGGGCTGGGATCGGTCGCCGGGCGACGCGGGGTGGGGCTCTCGATCGGCGTCGTGACCTTCGACCCGGCCCCGGTCGACATCGACGCCGCGCTGCAGCGCGCCGATCGGCTGATGTACGTCGCCAAGTCCGAGGAACGGGGGACGGTTCGGTTCGAGACCGAGCGAACCGCGGCGTCCGGGCGGTCGACGGCGATCGGCTCCGACTAGACCCGGACGGCGGTGCGGACAACGCGCTCGACACCCGGGTGCCATCGTGTGCAGGATCGTCCTGGGATTCGTGTCACCCATTTCCCCCCGCCGTTCGTCTGTAGGGGCACGCAAGCAAGGGAGGCTGTATGGAGTGGTGGATCCTCGAGCTGATCACCGCCATCGTGTTGATCGCCGTCGTCGGCACGCTCGGCCCGCTGATCAAGCGGTTCGGCAAGTCGTACGCCGCCGACGTGTTCCGGGCCAACCCGCGCACCGGCAAGAGCTACCTCGTGCTGATGGACTTCGCGTACTACCTGATCTTCGGCGCGTACGTCCTGTTCATGATCAGGTGGGAGCCCGACACGGGCTGGGAGCAGCAGGTCAGCGCAGAACAGTTCCAGGCGTCGGTGTTCCGTCTCGGAGGTCTGCTCCTGCTGATGGGGCTGCTGCACGGGTTGAACGTCCTGACGCTGCCGGTGATCGGGCGCATCTTCACCCTCAATCGACAACTGGACGAGGGCGTGGCCGACCCCCGGGCCGCCTGACGGGCATCGCCGCCGAGCGGGCGCTGAGCGGGATGGCCGGATACGACGCGACACTCGATGGAGCGCTCACCGCGACTCCGCACGCCGTCGACCCGGACGCGCTCGTCGCCGAGATGTTCTCCCGGGAGGGGTCGTCGCTCGTCCGGCTGGCGCGAATCTTCTGCGACGACCGCAACGCCGCAGAGGATCTCGTGCAGGAGGCGTTCATCCGGCTGCACCGGTCGGCCGGCTCGATCCGTGATCTCGAGCGCGCCCCGGCGTTCCTCCGGTCGATCGTGATCAACCTCGCCCGCGACCACAACCGGCGGGGACTGATGTCGCTCCGGCACCAGCACACGGCCAAGGCGACGCCGAGCGATCCCGAGCCCGCCGACCTGGTCATGGCCGACGACGACTCTCACGCCGTGCTGGCGGCGCTGCGGTTGTTGCCCGACCGCCAGCGGGCGTGCCTCGTCCTGCACTACTACCAGGAGCTTTCGATCGCCGAGGTCGCCGAGACGCTGCGCATCTCCAAGAACTCGGTGAAGACGCACTGCAAGCGGGGGCTGGCCGCGCTCGAGTCACGACTGGAGGCGACGGCATGAACGTCGAACAACGGCTCGTAGACGCGCTGCGCGACGCCGATCGCGTCGAGCCGAGCCCCGATCTGTGGTCGCGCGTCGTGCACTCGATCGAGGAGGACCGGGCGCACCGCCGTCGGGTCGTCCAATCGGTTGTCAGCATCGTGATCGTGGTCGCCGGTCTGGTGATCGTCGGCGCCCTCGGAGTCACCGACGGCCCGAACGGCCGCCAGGTTCGGCTGCCGGTCATGGAGCTGATCGAGACCGTCGCCCTCGTCGCGTTGATCGCCGTGCTCGGACCGGCGATCCGCCGCTTCGGCCGCGGGTATGCGGCCGACCTTTGGCCGGCGACCCCAACGACACCGACGGCCCTCCTGAGACTGCTCGACGTCGCCTACTTCCTCGTGTTCAGCGGCTTCATCCTGCTGACGTCCGACCCCGACTTCGGTCGCTCGGGCGTACTCGTGGCGAAACAGGTCGAGCAGGGCCTGAACCGGACCGCCGGGTTCCTCCTCGTGATGGGCCTGCTCCACGCGCTCACGATCATGGCGCTGCCGGTCGTGGCGCTGGTGTCGAACTCGACGCGGGTCGGGCGGGCGCTGCCGAGATGGCTCGTCGTGATCATGGCGGTGGTCGGCCTCGGTGTGGGGTTCCAGGTGATGATGGCGATGCTCGGGCTCATCGCTGGAGGGGAATGACGGCGCACACGGTCATCGACGCCGAGCCGAGCCGGCGGTTCCCGGTGTACACGCGCGGCAACAGCGGCGAGGTCTTCCCGAACGTGATGACGCCGCTCACCGGCAGCCTCATCGGCGACGCCTCCACCGCGGGCCAGACGCGGGCGATGCTCCACCTCGGGGTCGTGGTCGCGCGGGATCTGGCCGAAGGGGGTTTCGGAACCGGGGTGTTCGGCGGGTACCTCTACGGCAACCTCTCGTTGATACGGGTGGCCTGCGAGCGGGCGCCGGGCCTGTCGGCGATGGACGCCGACCGTCAGATCGCCGGGCTCTCGGCCGACGCTCCGGCGCATCGCCGGCTGCCGGGCGATCGCAGCCTGCGGGCCACCGTCCGATCGAGCCGGGTGATCGCCAGCCACCTGTTGCGCCCGGACATCGCCGAGGTCGAGGCGGCCCGCAGGAACACCGACTCGTGGCGGTCGACGATCGCCGATCCGGCCACGCGGACCGATCGTGAGCTGATCGAGTTCGTCCGGGCGTACCCAACGCGGTTCGCCGACCGGATGGAGCTGCTGCTGACCTTCTCGGGTTACGCAGGCGCCGGCACGGCGATGCTGGAACGATTCGCCGAGCAGGTCGGAGCGGCGCCGGGGACCGTCGTGGCGCTCACCGCCGGGCTCGGCACGATCGATTCGGCGTCGCCGGCGTTCCACCTCTGGGCACTCGGCCGGCAGGTCGCCGCGTCACCGACGCTCGGACGGCTCTTCGACGACGGCGCCGGCCCCGCCGACCTCACCCGTCTCGCCGGCCGCGCGGACGTCGACGGGTTTCTCGAAGCCTTTTCCCGGTTCGTGGACGCGCACGGCGCCCGCGGGCCCGACGAATGGGAGCTCGCGTCGCCGACCTGGGGGACCGACCCGGAGATCGCCCTCGCCGCGATCGAGCGGCTCAGGCACGCTCCCGCGGCGCGGGACCCGGTCGCCGCCCGCCACCGCCTCGCTGCCGAGCGCGCCGCGGTCACCGCCGAGGTGCGCGGGCGCCTGGCTCGCCCGGTCCGACCGGCCTTCGACCGGCTGGCCCGGGCCGCCCGCGTGTACGCCGAGGGCCGGGAGCGGGCCAAGGCCGTGTTCATCGACGACACGTATCCGGTGCGGCGGGCGCTGTTCGAACTCGCCGCCCGCACGCGCGACCGCGGCGGACCGGACGACCGGCGGGACTTCTTCCTGGTCACCGGCGACGAGCTCGCCGACTTCGTCGCCGACCCGGGATCGTTCTCGACGGTCATCGACGAGCGCCGCCGCCGGCGCGACGAGCTACAGGAGCGGGTGCCGCCGTTCGTCTTCGAGGGCGAATTGCCCGACCCGTCCACCTGGCCGCTTCGATCCGCGGCGCGGACGCTGGCGGCGACCGACGGTCCGCTGCGCGGCCAGGGGGTCTGTGCCGGCATCGCTCGCGGCACGGCCCGGATCGTGCGCGACCCGGCCGACCCCCGTGAGCTCCAACCCGGCGACATCCTCGTCGCCCCGCTCACCGACCCGGCGTGGACCCCGCTCTTCCTCGCCGTCGCCGGCGTCGTCGTCGAGGTCGGCGCGCAGCAGAGCCACGCGGCGATCGTCGCCCGCGAGCTGGGCATCCCGGCGATCGTGGGGGTCGCCGACGCCACCGTCCGGCTGACCGACGGCCAGCCGATCGAGATCGACGGGACTACCGGCGCCGTCACACTCCTGAGCGTGGACGGTGCGCCGTGACCGCTGCTCGGTCAGCCGTCCTCGCCGCACACGGTGAGTCCGTACTCGCGGGCCCGGCGGTCGATGTCGTCGAACAGGTCGTCGTCGGAGTCGAGCGCGGCGCGCGCCGTCACGTCGCCGGCGGCGGCGGCGTCGATCAACCGGTCGAACTCGGCGATCGCCGCGCGCTGGTCGGCGAGCAGTGTCTCGATGAACTCCTGGTCGTCGGCCGGAGGTTCGAGGGCGCGGATGTCGTCGAGTTGTTGCTCGAAGAGCGGCACGAGCTCGTCCATCGCGTCGGCCCAACGGACGAAGATCGTGCCGTCGACCGACGGGTCGCCCTCGCCGAGGCCGGCGAAGATCGCTTCGACGATCGGTTCCGCCTCGTCGGCGCTCGTCTGGCAGATCGCGTTGGCCTGCTCGACGAACTCCGCCTTGGTCAGCGGGTCGCCGCCGTCGGCCCCGCATCCGGCGACGAGCAGTCCGGCGGCGATGGCGATCGCGCGGATCGGTGTGGTGCGCATTGTGTCCTCCCTCGCCCCGTGTCGATCGGGACGTCCAGATACACAGACGGATCGGACCGGTCCGCGGGTGACACCGATCGCCGAATCGACGACAATCCCAGTAGATCGGAGACGGGATGAACGAGACCCGCTACCGCGAGGTCGAGCGGCGACTGTGGGCGTCGGTCGGGTCGGCGCCGACCGAGCGCCGGCTCGACCTCGATCGGCTCGGCACGACCGTGCGCGTGCAGGAGGTCGGCGACGGCCCGGCCGTCGTGTTCGTGCACGGGGGGTCGGCGAGCGGCGCGAACTGGGCGCCGCTGATCGGTCACCTCACCGGGTTGCGGTGCGTCCTGCTCGATCGCCCCGGCTGCGGGCTCAGCCCGCCGCTCGCCGTCGACCTGTCCGACGCCGCCCGGTTCACCGCCGTGGCCGACGCGCTGGTCGTCGACGTCATCGACGCGCTGGAACTGCCGACGGCGCACGTCGTCGCGACGTCGCTCGGCGGCTTCTTCGCCACGCGGGGGGCGGCTGCCCACCCCGACCGGATCGACCGGATGGTCGAGTTCGGGTACACGGTCGGCGCGCGGCTCACGCACCTGCCGATCTCGATGCGCATCGCAACGCTGCCCGGTCTGCGCCACGCGATGACGCGGCTCCCCCCAACGCGCGGCGTCGTGCGGTCGATCATGCGCCAGCTGGGTCACCGTGCGGCATTGAAGGACGGCCGGGTCACCCCCGAGTTGCTCGACTGGTTCCTGTTCTTGCTGCGCGACACGCCGACGATGCGCAACGACTCGAACCTTCCCAGGGACCTGATCTCGACCGGCGCGGTGTCGCCCTACCTGCCGAGCGAGCTGCTCGCCGAGGTGCGGTGCCCGGTGAGGTTCATCTGGGGCGAGCGCGACCCGATCGGCGGCCCGGACGTCGCCCGCGAGTTCGTGGCGCAGTTCCCCGCCGCCGAGCTCGAGCTCTGGCCGGACAGCGGCCATGCCCCGTGGCTCGACGACGCCGAACTCGCCGCGGCGCGGGTGAGCGACTTCCTTCACAAGCGGTGAGAGTTGGGGCGGAGGGGTCGTCCCAACTCTCACCGGTGCGGGTCTGACTCCACTTGCGGTGAGAGTTGGGGTGGAGGGGTCGCCCCAACTCTCACCGGTCGCGATGGGGTGTCACCCGCGCGGGCTTGCCATCCGTCTGTTCGGATGAAGGAGGGCGCAACGTCATGGTGAACGTGATCGAGATCGAGGGGTTGCGCAAGACGTACCGCCGCCGGTCGCGCACGACCGTCGCCGTCGACGGGCTCGATCTGGCGGTTCCCGAGGGCGGCGTGTACGGCTTCCTCGGCCCGAACGGCTCGGGCAAGACGACGACGATCCGGTGCATCCTCGGGTTGGCCCGGCCGACGAACGGCGACCTCCGGCTCCTCGGCCGGTCCGTCCCGACCGGCCTGCGCGAGTCGGTTCGGCGGACGGGCGCGATCGTCGAGACACCGGCGCTGTTCCCGACGATGACCGGCCGCGAGAACCTCCGGCTGCTCGCCGCGGTCGACGGGATCGGCAACGGGCGGGTTGACGACTCGCTCGGCGTCGTCGGCCTCGCCGAGCGCGCCGACGACCTGGTCAAGCGCTACTCGCTCGGCATGAGGCAACGGGTCGCACTGGCGGCGGCGCTGCTCAAGGACCCCGAGCTGCTGATCCTCGACGAGCCGGCGAACGGCCTCGACCCGGCCGGGATGCGGGAGGTGCGCCACCTGCTGCGCCGTCTGGCCGACGACGGGCGCACAGTGTTCGTCTCGAGCCACATCCTCGCCGAGATCGAGTCGACGTGCGACCGGGTCGCGATCCTCGCCGACGGTCGGTGCGTCGCCGAGGGAACCGTCGACGAGGTGATCTCCCGGGCCGGCCACCGGTCGTCGGTCCTCGTCAGGGTCGCCGACCTGGACGCCGGCGAGCGCGCACTCCGTGCGGCGCAGCTCACCGTGGAGCGGGTCGGCGGCGCCCTGCGCGTCGCCGTGGCGCCCGACGAGGCCGGCGAGGTGACCCGTCTGCTCGCGCACGCCGACCAGTGGGTCACCGAGCTGCGGCCCGAGCGGTTCAGCCTCGAGGACGTCTTCCTCGAGCTCACCGCGCGATCGGCGAACGGCGACGGCGGCGGGCCCGAACCGTCCGTCACGATGCCGCAGGAGGTCGTGGTGTGAGCCTGCTGATGACCGAGATGCGTCGGGCGCTTCGGCGGCGCGCAGTCCGGACCCTGATCGCGATCGCGGTGGTCGGCTGCGCGTTCGCCGGCGTGGTCTCCTACGTCGGCTCCGCCGGCAAGACCCTGGCCGAACTGCGCTTCGACGACGAGGGCAGCCCGGCGGTGATGACCGATTGGTGGATCGCCGATTCGAACGAGGGATTCCTCGCCGTCGCCATGTTCTTCCTGTTCCTCGGCGCCTTCTTCGGCGGCGCCACCGTCGCGGGCGGCGAGTGGCGCGCCGGGACCGTGACGACCGTGCTGACGTGGGAGCCCCGTCGGTTGCGGCTGCACGGCGCGCGCTCGGCGAGCGCGGCGATCCTCTCCTTCGTCATCTCCCTCGGACTCCAGGCGCTGTTCCTCGCGTCGTTCCTGCCGTCGGTGTTCCTCAACGGCACGACCGAAGGAGTCGACGGCGAGTTCTGGGCCGGGCTGGCCGTCGTGATGGCCCGCACGTCGGCGATCACGGCCGGCGCGGCCGTCCTCGCGGTCGCCTTGGCGACGGTCGGCCGCAACACGGCGTTCGCCGTCATCACGATGTTCGCCTGGCTGATCGTCGTCGAAGGTCTCATCCGGGGGCTGAAGCCGTCGCTCTCGCGCTGGCTGTGGGGCGAGAACATCGGCACGCTGATGACGTGGGCACAGCTCGAGACGGGCGACTTCGAGCGCGGGCCCGTCATCGCCGCGGCCACGCTGCTCGCCTACTGCGCGATCATCGTCGGGCTCGCCGCCGTGTCGTTCCACCGGCGCGACATCGCCGCAGCCACATGACGTTCGCGGTCAGGGCACTAGGTTCGGGCAGCGGACGACGCGATCCGCGACCGTCCGCGAGGAGATGCTTGTGAAGTCGCCGTGGAAGTCTTTTCAGCCGATCGACCCCGACCGGGAGTACCTCGTGCTCGCGTCGAGCATCCCGGCGCGCGAGTTCTCCTCCACCTGGCAGATGTTCCGCGGGTCGAGGGCGGTCGGCCGGCAACTCGCGGCGACCGACGGGGTGATGGGCTTCTCGTTGCTCGCTCGGCCGGCGCGCAAGCAGTACGCGACCCTGTCGGTGTGGGCTGGTGAGGACGCGCTGGACGGCTTCGCCGCGGCCCCGCCGCACAGCGAGCTGATGGCCGCGCTCGCGCCCCTGATGGGCCCGACGAAGTTCGTCCGCTGGACGATCCGCGGCGTCGACGGGCGGCCGTCATGGCGCCACGCGCTCGAACGCCTGGCCTGACATCCGGGCGTTCGCTGGCGGCGGCGACCGTCGTCAGTTCGGTTGGGGGAGGTCGCCCGAGTCGTTCGACTCGCCGTCGCTCTGTGGGGCGGGTTCCTTGCTCCGGCTGGCCTCCTCCAACCCGTCCTTGAACTCCTTCTGCGCCCGCCCGAGATTGCGGGCGAGCTTGGGGAGCTGCGACCCTCCGAACAGGACGAGCACGATCACGAGGATGATGATCCCCTCGGGTCCTCCGAGCATGTTTGCCTCCTTCGCCGTCCGTGTTCCGGACGGGCTGATCCCGGCAGCGGCGCCGGGTGCGACATGGGCGATCCCGGGGAGGCGACGGCTCGGGGCCTCGGCGGCAACCGGTTCGACAGGGCGTCTGCCGAACCAGCACAACGGTACGCCCGTCGGTCGCCGCCGCGGCGGCGCCGGCCACGTCCGGCCCGACGCGTCGCCGGCGGAACGACGTCGTGCCCTCGTCGGGGCTGGGCGTGGCGGCTGCCGGGCGCGTGTCAGGCCGCGTTGACCGCGTCGTCGACGAGGTCGTACAGCATGCCCGCCAGCTCGTTGCCGGTTCGGGTGTCGGCCTCGACGACGAGGTAGGCGCCGTATCCGTCGGCGAGATCGAGCCACGGGACGCTGCCGTACGCGCCGGCGTCGCTGATCCGCCCGCTCGCCCGGTCGACCCACCAGCCCATCCCGTACCCGGTGCCCACGCCGGCGTCGCCGCCGTACGCCGCGCCGATGCGGTCCTCGTGCAGGCGGTCGACGGCCGCCTCGGAGAGCACCCGGTTCTCGTCGCACATGCCGCCGCGCAGGTGCATCAGGAGGAGCTTGCCGTAGTCCCCGGTCGTGACGTACGCGCCGCCCTCCATGTTCGGGTTGGCGGTGGGCGCGAGGGTCGACGGGTCCGAGTCGAACGGTGTCGGGTAGTCGAACCCGCCGGCGCCGATCTGGGTGAAGTGGTTGTTGAACGCCAGCGTGTCCAGGCCGCACGGCCGGACGTAGACCTCCTCGACCAGGTCCGCCCAGGACTTGCCCGACGCGACCTCGGCCACCGCGCCCGCCACCTGCCATTGCGCGCCCCCGTAGCGGAAGGCGGTGTCGGGCGGGACGACGTCGCCGTCGTCCTCCGATGTGCCGAAGATGTGGGCGGCGCAGTCCTGCAGCGTGCCGACGGGGAGGAACTGGCAGACGTAGGGCCCGTACGCGGGGTCCGGGAGCAGCCCGACGAGGCCCGAGCTGTTGGAGATCAGCTGGGCGGGCGTGATGTCGGGGTTCCCCGCCCCCCAGTCGGCGACGTCGGCGACCGGCGCGTCGATGTCGAGCAGGCCGTCGTCGTGGAGGCGGAGCAGGACGCCGGCGGTGATCATCTTGCTCGACGAGGCGATCAGCGAGATGCGGTCGGGGGAGAACTCGCCCCAGTGCTCCTCGTGGATGACGCCGTGGTCGCGGTGGACGATGATCAGGCCGGCCCCGTTGAGCCCGCGCTCGTCGACGAAGTCCCGCACCACCGGGGACAACGCCGAGAAGTCGTAGACCGGTCGCTCCGCGGCCGGGTCGGGCTCGGGCTGGGGCTCGGTGGCGGGCGCCGCGGGCGGGGTGGTCGCCGGCGCCGTGGTGGTCGCCGTCGGCGCCGGCGTGGTCGTGGTCTCGGCGCCGGACACGGCGATCGACGCGTCGGCGAGGCCGGTGTCGGCGGTCTCGGTCGCACCGTCGCTGGCGCAGGCGGCGAGCGCGAGCAGGGCGCCGGCGGCGACGAGGACGGATCGCGTCGTGATCATGCGCGCACGATACCGAGCGCGTCCGGGCCGAGCCGAGGCGCGCCCGACCAGGGGTCGCGACGGTCGGCGCGCACGATACCGAGCGCGTTCGGGCCGAGCCGAGGCGCGCCCGACCAGGGGTCGCGACGGTCGGCGCGCACGA